>CAJUGJ010000020.1 GCA_910586015.1 uncultured Lachnospiraceae bacterium | reverse complement strand
ACTATGTAAAAACGAACCATGCTTTCACCTCCACTGACAGTATAAGGAATCGTCACCAAAATAGCAAGCAGTTATTTTTTGGGTAGTACCTATTCTCTCTCCCTGAACATGCCAGCCATTCTTTTGACAAGACTCCACTGACGCTTCATATAGGATTTCAGATTTTTCGTGCTTTGCCTGTAAGTATCCCAGACTGTCTTCTAATGCTTTGACGAGCATGTGAATATGATCTGGCATCAAATGTCCTTTGATAATCTCCACTCCTTTATATGAACACAACTGCTTTATGATATCATGTAGGCTTTCTTTGTATTGATTATAGATCGCTTTTCGTCAGGAGTAAAGACAATGTGGTATTTACACGTCCATTTCGTATGTGCCATACTATTTGTCTTATTAGCCATAAAAATCACCTTTCCTTTCATTATATAGTGGCTTGAACAACTCTATCATAACGGAAAGGTGATTTTTGTGCTAGAAGCACTTGGTACACCACCCGCATAGCAGGTGGTTTTTTGTTTCGCGCGGCTCCATTTTTCGGATCACGAAAAACTCCGCTGTACTCAACTGGCTAAAGCCATAAAATAAAAAATGCTATGCAAAAGGTTCACTGATTGCATAGCATTTTCTATTTTTCCGTTTACCTAGCATAAGTCATAAGTTTTGTAATGTTTCCTTATGGGCTACTGCCTTTGTTATACTCTCTTTTTCTAGTATTTTAATTATTGTCTATTAATATAATTCATCAGACCTTCTGCCTGTATAATCTTTTGCATAAATTCTGGAAATGCCTGTCCTTTATAGGAGGTGTTTTTTGTGTGATTATAGATCATTCCTGAGTCAAAATCAATTTCTACATCATCTCCCGCTTCAATCTCTTTTGCAGCTTCTGGACATTCAATAATCGGCAATCCAATATTGATTGCATTACGGTAAAAGATTCTTGCAAAAGTTTCTGCAATAACACAAGCAATACCCGATGCCTTAATTGCAATCGGAGCATGTTCTCTTGAAGATCCACATCCAAAGTTTTTATTCGCTACCATGATATCTCCAAGTTTTACTCGGTTTACAAAGTCTTTATCAATATCCTCCATACACTTTTTTGCCAGTTCCTTTGGATCGGTCGAATTTAAGTATCTGGCAGGAATAATAACATCTGTATCTACATTATCTCCATATTTATGCACGGTACCTCTTGCTTTCATATTATCATCTCCTCTCTAAAAAACTATAGTCCTAATTGTATTGGTTCAGTGATTTTTCCAGTTATTGCACTGGCAGCGGCAACTGCTGGACTTGCTAAATATACTTCTGAATCAATATGTCCCATACGTCCGACAAAGTTTCGATTTGTTGTAGAAACCGCACGTTCTCCAGCTGCCAAAACTCCCATATGTCCACCAAGACAAGGACCACAAGTTGGTGTACTCACAACTGCTCCCGCCTGAATAAATATAGAAATTAATCCTTCTTCGATTGCCTGTAAATAAACTGTCTGTGTTGCAGGAAAAATAATCGCCCGAATACCCTCTGCGACTTTTCTTCCCTTTAAGACAGCGGCTGCTGTACGTAAATCACTAATTCTACCATTCGTACAAGAACCTATTACCACCTGATCAATTTTTACTTCTCCTGCTTCTTTCACAGTCTTTGTATTTTCTGGAAGATGAGGGAATGCGATTGTTGGCTCTAAGGTATCTAAATCTATCGTATATTCTGCATCATATTCTGCATCTTCATCTGCTTCATAGATTGTATAGTCCTTTTGAGAGTGTTCTTTCATATAGGCAATCGTTACTTCATCCACAGGAAAAATACCATTTTTTGCTCCTGCCTCAATCGCCATATTTGCAATAGTAAATCGATCATCCATTGACAGATTTGCAATTCCATCACCAGTAAACTCCATCGATTTATAAAGTGCTCCATCTACTCCAATCTTTCCTATAATATGCAAAATAACATCCTTGCCACTAACCCATTTCTTCGGTTTTCCAGTTAAAGTAAATTTAATAGCTGATGGAACTTTAAACCACGCTTTTCCAGTAATCATACCTGCTCCCATATCGGTACTTCCTACTCCTGTAGAAAATGCTCCTAATGCTCCATAAGTACAAGTATGAGAATCTGCACCAATACAAGTTTCTCCGGCAACAATTAAGCCCTTTTCTGGAAGTAAGGCATGTTCAATTCCCATTGTCCCTACTTCAAAATAATTCGTAAGTTCCTGTGCTTTTGCGTAATCCCTAAGACATTTGCAGTTTTCTGCGGATTTAATATCTTTATTCGGAGTAAAATGATCTGGTACAAGAACTACCTTATTTTTATCAAATACTGTTTTTTTATTTAATTTTCCTACCTCTTTGATTGCAACTGGTCCAGTAATATCATTTGCCAAAACTAAATCGAGGTTTGCCTCAATCAACTGTCCAGCTGTGACAGACTCTAATCCAGCATGTGCTGCTAAGATCTTTTGTGTCATTGTCATTCCCATAAAAATGAACCTCCATTTCTATATTACTATCCTACTATCATTCCATCGCAGTCATAATTGCACCTACAAATAATAAAAACATAACAAACATTCCAACTGCCATAAGAAATGGTACTATTGGATATTTTTCTTTTGGACGTGTTGAAACTGCGGTATCTTTTTTTAACATCATTCTCTTTAAAATACACATCATATTAACTGTCAAAGTGACTAGAAAAAAGATGGGTGCTACATAGAGTAATACATTTGCAATTACTGCAACAACTTGATATGCCTTTCCTGTTGAACCTCCTTCTCCAATACCAGCCCCTAAAAACATACTTAGAAAAAAAGAACCAGTAAGAGCAATCGAGAGCATCGAACAATAACGTACAGGTTTTTCCATATTTTTTATCCCCTTTTTTTATAATTCCTTTTTTTAAAGTTGTGCTACAATTCGATCGCCCATTTCTTTTGTGCCTATTAATATTGTATTATCCGATTTTATATCCATCGTACGATATCCCTGATCTAAAACCTTTGATACTGCATCTTCTATAGCACTTGCTTCTTTTTCTAAATCAAAAGAATATCGCAACATCATTGCCGCTGATAAAATTGTAGCAATCGGATTTGCTTTATCTTGTCCTGCAATATCAGGAGCAGATCCATGACTTGGCTCATAAAGACCTAACTTTCCCTCTCCTAAACTCGCAGAAGGCAACATTCCAATAGAACCTGTTACCATACTAGCCTCATCAGACAAAATATCTCCAAACATATTCTCTGTCAATATTACATCAAACTGACTTGGATCTTTTACAATCTGCATAGCACAGTTATCTACAAGCATATTTGTAATTTGTACGTCGGGATATTCCTTTGCTACTTCACTAACTACTTCCCTCCAAAGTCTGGAAGTATCTAAGACATTTGCTTTATCCACACTACATACCTGTTTTCTTCTCTTTCTTGCAATCTCAAAAGCCCATTTTGCAATTCGACAAATTTCATTTTCATCATATGGCATTGTGTCAACTGCTTTGCGTATTCCTTTTTCTATTTCTGTTTTTCGTTCTCCGAAATACACTCCACCTGTCAATTCTCTTACTACAGTAAAATCAAACTTTCCTTTTGAAATTTCTTCTTTTAATGGGCAAGCATGTTTTAACTGTGGAAACAGAACTGCTGGGCGCAGATTACAAAATAAACCAAGTCCTTTGCGAATTTTTAATAGTCCTGCCTCTGGTCTTAAATTAGGAGGCAGTTCATACCACTTCGACTGTCCAACTGCCCCTCCAACTGCCCCAAGTAGTACCGAATCACTTTCTTTTGCCTTTTGTAGTGTTTCTGCGGTTAAAGGCTCTCCAGTAGCATCAATAGATGCCCCTCCCATTAATAATTCCTCATACAAAAATTCATGTCCATAGACTGTTCCAACACGATCCAAGACTTTACGTGCTTCTGCGACAATTTCTGGGCCAATTCCATCTCCTGGGATTAATGCAATTTTATACTTCATTGTCATCCTCATTTCTGCACTGCTTTTTTGTGCAAAATTAAATTTATACTGTTTTTGTAACAGCTATTGCAATTATAACACAGATCTTTCTATAATTAAAATACATATCACAAATATTTTATATTTAACTTTAACTTGAAAATTTTGCTATAGAAAATACTATGTTTCGGTAAAATTCAAATGCAGATGGCAGAGAAATCTGTTCATTAATCTCTTTTGCATCTGCATATTTATAAGCTTTTTGATCCCTTTTTGTTATTCCATCTTTGAGTTCTCTCTCTTCTAAAATTTCATAATTTACAATTTGTTCTGCAACTTTAAACGCTTGTTCTTTTTTATATTTTCCTTTTGCATAATATCCTGTCATATGCCATTCAATATGAGAAAAAATATGTTTTGCCTTTCCTACTTCTTTAATAGGCTCTAAAAGTTCAAATCCACAGGACTGTAAAAACTTTTCTACTCTTTCTATTTGATATATTCCTATAAGAGAAGGAAATTCCCACATTCCAGAAAGTAGTCCTTTTGGACGTTTATGTAGTAAAAACTTTTTATCCTCTTCTAAAATAAAAATTGTTTTTTCTTCGATTCTTCTGGGCTTTTTTGCCGATTTTACTGGTATTTGATTCCATGTTTGATGCAGATATGCACTACATATCTGCATAATCGGACACTTTTGACACAGTGGTTTTCCATTTGGCAGACAGATCGTTGCTCCCAAATCCATTAATGATTGATTATAATTTCCCGGTTCTTTCTTTGGAATAATTGCTCTAATATCTTTTTCTAATTCTTTCTTTACACAATTTTTAGTAATATCATCCAAACTACCTGCAACTCGTTTCATCACTCGAAGTACATTTCCATCAACGGCTGGCTCTGGAAGTCCAAAAGCAATAGAAGAAATTGCTCCCGCAGTATAGGATCCAATTCCCGGGAAAGTCAATAAAGTATTATAATTTGCCGGAAAATTTCCTCCATATTCCTTCATTATGATCTGTGCTGTCTTTTTTAAATTTCTGGCACGGTTATAATATCCTAATCCTTCCCAGAGTTTTAAAAGTTTTTCTTCTTCGACAGCTGCAAGATCTTTTATCTCTGGAAGGCTCTTTGTAAAGCGGTCAAAATACCCCTTTACTGCTTCTACTCTAGTCTGTTGTAACATAATTTCTGAAATCCAGACATAATATGGTGTGGGATTTTCTCTCCATGGTAGGCTTCTTGCATTTAACTGAAACCAATCTAACAAATATTTTACTGTTTTTGAATAATCATAATTCATCTTAATCTCCATCCTACAACTGATATTTATTTCATTTAGTTTATAATTTGTTCAATCTTTTTTAATCTTTCTGCCTAAATCTTGCCTTAATCAAAATTTATTCTTAAATTTATGGATTTTCCTAATTCTTAAGGAAGCTCTATAATTTACCAGAAAGAGGGTGTGATTATGGCTTATAAAATTCATAAAATTCTGCTGTTTGTTGTTTTTATCATTGGAGGACTGATTTTAAGCGGCTGCAATAAAGATCAAAAAGCTGATATGACGAACCCTCCTATTACCATTTTGCCGCCCTCACCAAGTCCAACTCCTTTGCAGGCAGAGGAACTTGATATTACTATTTCTCCCATTCCAACTATTTCTCAAAAGGAAACTTCCCCAAATGATTCTTCAACGACTGAATTGACGAGCGAAGGGGCAAAAGCTCTTATTTTAGAACGTTTGGATATTACAAAATATTCGGTAGATCTCATTGACAGTTCTCTATCTTTAAAAGGAAATATCTATTATTCCTTTCTAGTCCGTGAAGGAAATCGAATTTATGAACCTGCTCTGATTGTAGATAAAACATCTGGTGAAATATTTTGTTATGACTCTTCTGGAACAATCAGTGATTATTCCAATTTCCCACTTTATAATGAAACATTTGATACTGTTTGTGACTGGAATGGAACTTTTTATTTATATGACAGTATCGGTTCTGTTATGGCAGAATTGACATTAGGACAGGGAGATCCTCATTCTTTTGAATTTACTATCTCTACAAAAGGTTCAGAAACAAAAACCCTTACAGGTGTCGCTTCTATTCAAAGTAATACTGCTTCCTATACTGATCCAGAAGGGGGTTCTCTTCATTTTGTTATGTCAGATCTGGCAGTTGCAGTAACAGAAGAATATCCTGACAGTGCCATTCCTGTTTTTGCTGGAGTTTATTTTCCATCTGAGCAGGAAGCTAACTTGCCAACCCCTTTAACTAAAACACAGGCAGTTGCTCTTCTTTCTACTCTTACAAAAGAATATACAGGATTACCGCAAGAATTGACAGAATATCGGCTTTTTGCAGATGATCTGACTATTAAAATAAAAAATACCCTTTGTTACAGTATTAGTGTCTATCCTAAATCTGAGCAGACTTCTTCTTTGCTTACTATATTTTATGTTGCATTAGATGGCAGCCGAATTTATCAGTTTAATACACAGGCAAAAGATGATATTGAAATTTGGACTGCAAAATAAAAGGAGGGCTGTTATCCCTCTTGGTTAAATCCTATACAGCCCTCACTATCCAGTTCATATGTTTCTTGATACTCTCCATTTCCAATACTATATGCTAATGTAGTACCATCCTCCTTTTGGAAATACCAAATATCTTCTCCCCTTCTTTGATCTGTTTTTGGTTCTTTTTCTGGTAGACGTTGATATTGATTTGTTTCTTTAAATTCTTTCTCCACATTTTTAATTGCTGCAATTATAATTGCCTTATCTGGATCTCGTTTGGAAATTGAACCAAGTTCAAATGTAATTACTTCTTCTACTTCTTTTTTACTGCGGCAATTTTCTAATTTTTTCAATACACTTTCCCGTTTATGCTGAATTCGAAGAGCTCTTGCATATAACTTTGGATTATTTCTTCGCAGATAACTCAATTCTGCACCAGTCAGTTTTTCTCCAGAAGATAATTTTGATTCAATTCGCCTTTGTTTTGTACTTTCTTCTTCCTGTGAAGTTCCTAAAAGCTGATCCATTAACTTCTCTCTACATTCTCGAAAGGAATTTTCTCCTACCTTTTCTTTTTTTAAAAACTGAAAATTCACCAACCGACACCGTTACTGAAAACTTATAAAAAGTTATAACTTTTATGTTTCATTTCTGCTTCAACGAGTATGCTTTTGACAATACAAGGATTTGTCTACTTACCAGTTTATATACTCTTCACAGACGTAAATTCCGAACTAACGAATCCGTACCTATATGCTTTAATGTTTATATGTTAAGATACATATTGTTCTCCATAAGCTTTAAGATTTAACGATGCCTGAAAATCCCTGTCAATGACATTTCCACAACTGCATCTATAAATCCTGTCAGATAATTTTAGATCTTTTTTAATTTTTCCACAGCAACTGCAAAGCTTTGATGATGGGTAATATCTATCCGCCACTATAAGTGGAATACCCTTTTCCTTGCATTTATATTCCAGTTGTTTTCTGAACTCAAAAAATCCCTGATTTTGAACTGCTTTGGATACATATCTGTTTTTCATCATTCCACTAACATTTAAATCTTCTATACAGATAAATCTTGGTTTTCGATTTACTATTTCAGATGTGGTCTGATTCAAATAGTTCTTACGGATATTTGTCAGTCTATGATTTACTTTTAATAAAAGCCTTTCATTCTTTACTATATTATTAGTCTTACAGTAACTTTCTCCTTTCTTATTTTTGTCATATTTACGAAAGATGCTGTACTGTAATCTGTGTTTGCACTTCCCCAATTTCTGAACAGTCTGTGATTTGTTTATGTTCTTATACGAATTGGTATCGGAACATACCGCTAAATCCTTAATTCCTAAATCAATGCCTATTCCCTCATTCGACGACTCTTCTTTACAGTCTGGATACTCGATTCCTACGCTAATCCACCAATTCAGTCCGTCAAAGGATATTCTTGGATTCCTATAGTTAGCATCCGTTGGTATGCGCCCATGTTCTGCAAGTCTTACCCAATTTAACTTTTGTTTATTGGCTTTCCTGCTTGAAGAAAATCCCTCAAGCTTAACATGGGTATCACGAAACTTAATCTTGATCGTATCCTGATAGAATTTAGGTATTGATTTCTTTTTGGATCTGAACAGAGGGTATTTTTGAAGTCCTTTGAAAAAATTTTTGTAGGCATTGCAGGCATCTTTGATGGCTTGTTTCGTCACATTATTTGAAATATTTCGTAACCATGCGTATTCCTCAGAATTTTTAAGCCTAGTAAACTCTTTTCTAAGCTCAGAATCTGAAATGAACTTACCACCTTTTTCGTAGTTTTCCTTTTCCCTGACCAAAGCCCAATTATAAGCGAATCTGCCTGCACCAGCGTACTGAAACATTTTCGTTTTTTGTACGTTGTTTGGCACGAGCATTACCTTTAGAGCTTTTATCATTATCTTCCTCCTAAATATGTTCCTGAAAAACTCAATATATATTTATAATATTTTATAAGTTTTATTTAACTGTTTTATTCCCCCTCAACCTTTTGAACCCGATTCATAAAACCCCTCCTTTGTTTATATATCGGATCATTTTTTTAGTTTATAAGTGTCAGTTGTATGAACTTAGAAATAAAATATCATTATTTTACAATTCGGTAATATTCTTTGGCTGTGATAAAAAAGACAACAATGTAAATTATGGCAAAGATTAATATTGTTCCTACAGTACAGGCAAAGAAAAGAGGTATATTATCCAAATTCATTACATAGAGTAATTTTGTGATTACTGGAAAAGCAAACATAATATGCACAATCGCTACAAGTAAAGGTAAAAAGAATACCATTCGAATTTGACTTTGTATCGATTTTTTTATCTCTATCTTACTCATTCCAACTTTCTGCATAATATCAAATCTTTCTTTGTCGTCAAACCCTTCTGAGATCTGTTTATAATAAATAATTAATACTGTTGCCATTAAAAACAGAGAACCAAGAAAAATTCCAAGAAAGAACAAACCGCCATATAACGAAAAGAACTCCTCTCGCTTTACTTCTCTGAAATCCATTGTCCAATTTATATCATTTTCTTCACAAAAAGAAGAAATCACTCTTTTTAAATCTGTTTCAAATGGAATAATTTTTTCTTTTTCACCATCTAATTCAAAACCATAAGTATATTTTAATTTTTCACTGATCCATCCTGCATCTCCTTCTAGCTGTTCAAATGCTCTTTTTATGTCATCTGGATCATTAACTGCAAGAATAATCGAATCTACTACCATATATTTATCAATAAACTCTTCATGTTGCTCTTTTTCTACAAAATTCCATGTTTTATTTGCTATTGTAATAGTATCCAAAGTATTATTATAAGAAGCTACTAATATAGCTTCTTCGTCTGTTAAAACAACTTCTTTTTGATAAAGTTTATTATAATCTTCTAAGGGAATCACAGTAAGATAGCACATTTTTTCTATAGGAATATTTTTTTTCGAAAACACTCCATCTTGCCCAACATAAAGAGTAACAGAAAGATAGTGATATTCTTCTTGCTCTACTGCTCGAAGTTCATATTCCTCTAAAACTTGATTGATCAAGTCTTTCACTTTATCCTCTTCATCCTCTTTTTGGGTAGTTATTCTTAACATACATTCTTTTCTATATCTGCTTCTTAATACATCTTCTTGCCCAATATAAAGAGAAACTGTACTAGACAGCATGACTAAAACCATAGTACTCAAAATACAGATATTAGCTAAACCGACTGCATTTTGTTTCATACGATATAACATTCCTGAAACAGAAATAAAATGCTTTGTCTTATAATAAAACTTTTTTTGCTTTCGAAGCAACTTTAAAATAGCAATACTTCCTGCTGTAAATAGACAATAGGTTCCTATAATAACTAATAAAACTGCTATAAAAAATAGAGCAACTGCCTCTAGAGGAGATTTTGTTGTTACAGCAATATAATATCCTGTACCAAGAGTTACAAAACCTAAAAGAGTTAAAAGCCATTTTGTTTTTGGCTCTTTTTCTCCAACTTTTCCTCCTTGTAATAATTCAATTGGATTAGTCAGTGTAATTTTTCCAAAATCGGCAAGTAGAGAAAGAAAAAAGATTCCTGAAAATACAAAAATGGTGATAAGTAGAGAAGTGCCTGAAATAGAAAAGGCAAGTGGTACTGAAAAAGCAAGCAATTTTAAAAGCAGCCAAAACATTAATTTACTTGCTAAAATTCCCAAAAACAACCCTCCACATAATCCTATGACTGCTGTATATATTACCTCAAAAAATAACATTTTAGCAATATGTCTTTTTTCCATTCCAAGAATATTATATAATCCAATTTCCTTTTTTCTTCTCTTCATTAGAAAGCTGTTTGTATAAAATAAAAAGATGGCAGAAAAGATTCCAATGATAACGATTCCAAAATTAAGTATCGGTCTGAGTACATCACCACCACGCATTTGTGATAACCCTTCATTTAATGCAATCGCTCCCATCATATAAAACATGGCAACTGTACCAATACAGGTAAGTAGATAGGGCACATAAGTTCTGTGGTTTTTCTTTAAATTATTGGCGGCCAGTTTCGCATACAGTTTAATGTTCATTTTTGACACCCCCTGATGTAAGTACAGTAAGTGTCCTGTTGATCTGTCCAAACATTTCTTCTTCTGTCAGTGCTCCTCTATAGAGCTGATGAAATACTTCTCCATCTTTGATAAATAATACTCTTCCTGCTGTAGCAGCGGCTTTTGTACTATGTGTCACCATTAAAATGGTCTGTCCTTCTTGATTAACCTCTCCAAACAGTCTTAAAAGTTGGCTTGATGATTTAGAATCTAATGCGCCTGTTGGTTCATCTGCTAGTACTATCTGTGGTTTTGTAATCAAGGCTCTGGCAACGGCTGCCCTCTGTTTTTGTCCACCAGAAACTTCATAGGGATATTTGTCAAGAAACTCTCCAATCGCAAGTTTCTTAGCAAGAGGCATCAACTTTTGATTCATTTCACGATATTCTTTTCCCGATAACACCAGCGGCAGAAAGATATTATCTCGTAAAGTAAATGTATCCAATAAGTTAAAGTCCTGAAAAACAAATCCAAGATTGTCTCTGCGGAACGCAGAAACCTCTCTTTCTTTGAGCGAAACCGTATTTCTGCCATTGAGCAGCACCTCCCCATTTGTTGGTTTATCTAATGTAGCTAAAATATTTAATAATGTAGTTTTTCCAGAGCCGGATTCTCCCATGATTGCCACATACTCTCCCTCTTCTACAGAAAATGTGACATTTTTTAAAGCTTCTACCTGATTTCCTCCTAATCTCGTCGTATATACTTTTTTTAAATGATTGACTTGTAAAATTCCCATAATATCCTGCCTTTCTGGTTCCTTTCGCTGTCTTTTATGTCAATTAGTATACACAATAAATTTTTTAGATTCCATCGCTTTATCTTACATTTTCTCTTTCTAATCTTACACTTTTGTAAGTTAAAAGATATCCTCTTTCAATTCCTCTCTATGAAAAAATAAAGCTACTGTAGTTCCTTCTCCAACTTTGGAGCTTAAGTGAATAGGATGTGCTAACTTATCTAAAATCTGTTTACAAAGATATAGACCGATTCCTGTTGCCTTTTTATTTTCTCTTCCATTATAACCTGTAAATCCACGTTCAAATACTCTTGGAAGATCTTCTTTGGCAATTCCGATTCCTGAATCTTTAATCAATAAAATTTCATTTGTTTTATCATATTGAATACAAATTTTCCCCTCATTTGTATATTTGAGTGCATTTGATAATAACTGTTCTATCACAAAAACCATCCATCTTTCATCAGTTAAAACATTTACATGAAATTCTGAAAGTTCTAGAGCGATTTTTTTTAAAATAAACATCGTAGAATAATTTCTTACTGCCTGCTTTACGATGTTTTCTAACGGATACCACTTTAAAACCAAATCATTGGACATTTCTCCAATTCTTAAATATTGTAATGCCATTTGGGCATATTGTTCAATTTTAAACAGTTCTAAACGCAGTGCACAAGTATCCTTTTCTTCTTCTGACTGCAACAATAATCTCATGGCAGCAATGGGGGTTTTAATCTGATGTAACCACATTGTATAATAATCATACAACTCTTTTCGTTCATTAATCACATTTATCTGTGCATTGGATTTTTCCAAAAATAGATCTTTTAAAAGTTCTTGATAAATCATTTCTATTTCTCCAAATGGTTCTGGAAGTCCATCCAGATCATAGAGAACTCTTCCTTCTTGTTCTTTTAGTAATCGATATTTTATACTATATTGTATAAAAGAATAAATCAAAAAAAATCCACCTATTACTCCGCTTAGTAAAAGTGCATACCAAACTGCCTGAAATGGAATGGAACAGACATAAAATATGGAAATAAATAAGAAAAAAATAAGACTATAATAAACGGCTACAAGACGATAACGTTTTGCAAAGTTTAGAAATAATTTTAGAACTGACATAAAATTCCCCCTATTCTACTAGATATCCCAACCCTTTTTTGGTTAGGATATAGTTCTTTAACCCAATTTCTTCTAAACGTTTTCTAAGTCTTGTAATATTAACAGTAAGGGTATTATCATCAATAAAACTATCGCTTTCCCAAAGTACTGTCATAATCTCTTCTCTTGAAACAATTTTACCTGAATTTTCAAAAAGTAATTTCAGAATCCGAAATTCGTTTTTTGTCAGTTCTAACTTTTCCTCCTGATATTTTAGTGTAGTATCAGACAAATTTAGAATTGCCCCTTTATGCTCTATTACCTGAATTTGTCCTGAAAACGCATAACTTCTTCGCAAAAGTGCTTGTACTTTTGCAGTGAGTACAGTTAGATCAAATGGCTTTGTAATAAAATCATCTCCTCCCATATTCATGGCAGTGACAATATTAATATTATCTGACATAGAAGAAAGATATATAATTGGGACTTTAGATACCTGTCGAATCTGGGCACACCAATAATGTCCATTAAAAAAAGGAAGCCCAATATCTAATAGAATTAAAGAGGGGTCATAAGCAATTACCTGTTCTAAAACCGTTTTAAATTCAGTTAGATATTTCACTTCATAATCCCATTTTTCTAAATGGGCACAGATTGTTTTCGCAATTATCAAATCATCTTCAATAATTAGAATTTTATACATAATTGTCCCCCTTATTTTGACCTTTTTAAGCTATGAGGATTATATCATGATTATTCTAATTTCTCAACTTTAAGTCAGAAAAAGAAATAAGGGATATAGAACCGTTGCACTAAGAACTAAAATTTGATTTCCTTAATGCAATCGCTCTATGTCCCTATTTTAAAATTGTATTCTTTGTCTTAATTTTTATGGACTAAGAAATACTGGAAGTCTTAAAGGATAAAATGTCAGCACTCCAAAGATAACTGCAATAATAAGTAGATAGAAAATCGCAATCCATTGATAGATTTTAAAGCTTCTCCAAGTTACGTATAATCCTAAACTTTGTCCTAATACAATTCCTATCCATAATAAAAGTAAATCCACCCAGAGTCCATTTATTGAAAATCCCGAAAAGAGAGTATAGTACCAAGTTAAAACAGTAATTCCTGCTACAGTCACACTGACTGCTGCTCCTGAAAATGCTACTAACAGCCAACATCCCTTTTCTCCTTTCTTATGCCATCTCGGAAAAAATTCACCCCACGGTAAAATCCAAACAAGAACAATGGGATAAAAGCAAAGTTTTAAATGCTCCCAAACACTTTCGTTGACCGGAAAAAATATACCCAATAATGGTACTTGTATCCAATCATATAAAAAGTGAAACAGTGATGCAAGAGCAAATGCTCCAATGCTGCTTAATATGACAAATTTGAAATTATAACGTTCCTCTTTCATGGGTACCTCAATTCTACCGCCAAATACGGTACAGCTTTCTGTATATATTTTATCCAATCAAATGTGCTCTCATTCGAATTAGGATCTTTTTTTCCATACGACTGACCTGAACTTGACTAACCCCTAGTTTTTTTGCCACCTCCATCTGTGTTTTATCTTGAAAATATCGCATCTGAATAAGTTCCCGTTCTGTTTCATTTAACTCTTCCATTAGCTGTTCTAATAACATATGATTGAGTAAAATTTCATTTTCATCTTTTGATTCTGGTATCTTATCAACCAAATAAATTTCATTGCCGTCACTTTGATAAACAGATTTATAAATAGATTCTACCTCTACATTAGCTTCCATTGCCATCACAATATCTTCTATTGTAAGTTCTGTAGCTGATGCAATTTCTTCTAATGTTGCATCTCTTCCTAATTGATGTGCAAGCTGCTCCATTGCTTGTCGTACTTTCCATCCATTTTCTTTTAGAGAACGACTTACCTTAATCATTCCATCATCTCGTAGAAAACGTTTAATTTCTCCTGCAATCATAGGAACAGCATAAGTAGAAAATTTTACCTCAAAGGAATTATCAAATTTATCAATCGCTTTCATTAATCCAATACTTCCAATTTGAAATAAATCATCTGCTTCATATCCTCGTCCTAAAAATCTGCGTACTGTACTCCAGACAAGTCCAACATTTTCTGTAATTACCTGATCCCTTGCTGTTTTATCTCCAAGTTTCGCTTTTGCAATTAATGCAAGCGTATCCAAGGAAACACCTCCTACTATTTAATATGTATCATTCGCTGTCTGGGTTGTCAGAAAAAATTTTTCGCAGAAAGACTTTCGTACCATGTCCCGGCTCGGATTCTACTTTTAGATCGTTCATAAAAGCTTCCATAAAAGCAAATCCCATTCCTGAACGCTCCATATCTGGACGAGTGGTATAAAGTGGTTCCATTGCTTTTTCAATATCCACAATTCCAACTCCTTCATCCTCTATGGTTACTTCTAATTGTCGTTTTTTTAACCTGAGTGTCATTTTTATTTTTCCTTTTATGTTTGGATATCCATGAATAATACAATTTGTAACCGCCTCTGAAACTGCTGTTTTCACATCATTTAGTTCCTCTATTGTAGGATTGAGTTGTGCTGTAAATACTGCTGCCACCATTCTGGCAAATCCCTCATTTCTCGAAACCGAATCAAACACCAATTCTGCTTCATTTTCATAATTATCTAATAATTCCATCCCTTTTTCTATCCTCCTGTTTTATTCTGTTTAACAAAGTCCTTTTAGAGCTTCTTCCAAATTATCATATTTTTCAATTATTTTATATAGTCCTGACATTCGCATAATTCGATCAACGGCTGAACCGACATTACAAACTGCTGCCTTTCCTCCAGTAAAGATCACTTTTTTATACCTTCCCATAATTACTCCAATTCCTGAACTATCCATAAATTCTACTCCAGTAAAATCAAACAGAATATGTTTCACATTTTGTCTTTCTATCATTTTATCTGCCTGTTCTCGAATCCAAAGTGCATTGTGATGATCTAAATCTGTGTGCATTTGAATTACTAAAATACCAGAGCGAACACATAACTGTGCACCTGCTTCTTCCTTTTCTTTTAACCATGTAAAACCTGTTTCTGTTCCCATATCTTCCTCCATTCTGCGGTTATTCAGCACTTTTTTTCTTTTTTTGCCATTTTAAAATAAAAAAGGAAAGACGAATTCATCTTTTTTCTTTCGTCTTTCCTGCTCCCTTTTCTTTGGCAAAGATAGAATAACTCTATCTTTCTGATTCAATCTCACTTAACCGACTTCTTGTGTATCCGGCAAGTTTAGAATTTGGAATTTTCTCTAATAATGTATTGTAAACTTGGGCAGCTTCTTCTGGCAAATCGAGTGCCTGATAAGTCTTTCCAAGGTAATACAGTGTATAATCTTTATCTGGGCTACATTCGTTGGAAAGCTCCAACAAACTTCTCGCCTTCTCATAATCATTTGCGTCCATTGCAGATCTGCCTAACCGATATGCTGGCATTGCAGATTTTTGATAAACTTCTTGTTTCATCTGAGACAATATTTTTGCTGCACTCTCATTTTTAATTGTATCTTCATTCATCTCATGTAATTTTATTGTTAGATCTATCAGTTGTTGTTCTGGAATAGAATCTAAACCTTTGCTTGCTGCCTCTTGATAAAGTGTCATTATTTCAAACAGACTACTATAATCTTCTATCTCTTTTTCCTTTTGTGGTGCTTTTAATCCTTCTATCTCTTTATCTTTATCCTCTAATTTCTGTTGTAAGGAGGCGATTTCTTTATCTCTCGATGTAACCGCTGCCATTTGTACCATCAGATCACTATTATAATCCATCTTTTCTTTTTCATATTCTTCTCTAATATTGGCTTTAGCGGTTGGTACAATCAATAAAAAGGTAAATGCAATTCCGACTGCCATTCCAAGAAATAAATTTACCCAAGCCATAATATTTGGCTTGTCTTCCTTATAATTGCTTACTGGTTCAATTCCCTGTGCTGCCTCAGAAGAAACTTCGTCTTTTTTTAACGTATTTGTTGTTTCTTTCTGAATAGTCGATCTTTCTTGGATTACTTTTAAATAACGAAGAGTATTTGTATTGGCAATATCAATTTTATTTGCTCTTAAAAGACATTTTTTCGCTTTTTCATAATCTTTGGCTTTCATATATAATAATGCTAAAAGTTGTAATGCTCTTATAAAATTAGGATTTAAACTGATTACCTTTTTTAATTGAAGAATTGCTAAATCATCATCTTTACTTTTTGCTTCCTGCAATGCAATATTATACTTTTTTACCGCCTGATTTAGTGCTTCTAATTCTGCCTGATCAGATTGCAGCAGTTCTATATAGTGATCTGCATCATTTTCCTGTGGTTGAAAATTCTTACTAATTACCCATTCACTTAATGCTGCAACGGTCTCTCCCATCTCAAAATAGACAAGTCCTAATAGATTTCTGGAATTTGTATTATATTTATTCATTTCCAGACTCTTTTTTAACATAATTACTGCACCAGAAAGCTCTCGAATATTTGCTTTTTCCAGTCCACGATTATAATATAAATTGGAGCGCAGATAAGCCATACGAAATACTGTCAAATCCATTCCACACATCTCGCAGCGACTCCGCTTTAACGATACTATATTGCCACAATTCGGACAGTTCATCGGCTTGTTTCCTCCCAAGTCTATCGATTGCTTTTTTCTTTTAATAGTTGTTTAATAAAGTCGGTCATATCACTTAAATCATTCTGAATGATCGCTTCTTCTGCCTGTTCAATTTCTAAGCTCGGCTGAAATTTTGCTATTTCTTCCTCAAAGTCTATCATAAATCTATCTCCCCATTCACTTATTTTGTCAAAAGTATTTTATCAATAGTACTATCATATACGGTAAGTAAAAAAAAATCAAGACCTTCCGGGAAAATTAAAAAGTTTCTAAGAAAGTCCTGATATCATTCGAGCTTTTATTCACTTTAACAACAAAAAAGCCTCTATTCATTTGCAAATAACCCAATATCTTCTCCCCTACGTTTTATACAAATATTTGTGTGCATATCCAAAATCTGAGTAGCAACACCATTAACTGTAACTTTTATCCCCGGATAAATTCGTTTGGTTACTACTACCTTCGCAGTGCCTGACTGTTCTTTTTTCATCAACAAATGTTCTTTTTTTGCCTTTGCTGCGGCAGCTTCCGAACTTAATATAATCTTTGTACGCATTAATTTTAATTTCTGCTGTGCAATATCCTTTGTATTTTTTCCTGCACTTTCTATATCGGCAATACGATTTAATGCGACATTGATTTGATTTACTTTTTCATCGGATTCCTTTATTTCTTTTTCACAAGCTGCAATCTCTGAAATAATACTGTCTGAAACACCAACTTCTAATTCTGTCTTTACTTCTGCCATATTACCGATAATTGTAGCGCTGATTCCATGAACTGCCCGTACTACTCCTCCCACAATAATACCAAGCTTTCCAGATACAACTACTTCCCCTTCTGTTTCTATAATACAATTTAAAATAGAATTAGCATGAATTGTTCCTATACTTGTAATTTCTACTTGTTCAAAAAATTTTCCTGATACATCACCGCCTGCTTTAATGCTTCCCTTGCCAGCACCCTGCATTCCACTTTCCAAAATAACATCTTTTCCTGCTTCAATTTTAGCACTTTCTACATGACCGCTGACTGTAATACTTCCGGTTGCCTTTAAAGCCATTCCTGCAGCAATATTTCCATGAATAATTAAATCTCCTTCAAAAGAAATATCACCTGTTAAATAATCAACATCTGAGTTAATTTCATAGACATTCGTTACTGTCAGTTTATCATTTGCATACTCTACTTTGCCATGAATAGCTGCCATATAGACTAAGCGGTCTTCTGAAACGGTAACTCCTTTGACTTTAAGCATACGTTGTTCTTTTCCGCGATAAGCAACAATAGGTTTGCCACGAACATCTATTCCGTTTTCTCCTTGTACTGCTTTATGATAATAAACTAATTTTTCTCCCATTTTAACCATAGTAATTTCATCTAAGGTATGATAATCGACAGAACCATCTGGAAGAATTTTAGGTCCTTTTTTATCATCAATTGGAAAAAGAAATTCAAACCATCCATCTTTTCCATCTTGCTTTTCTTTTCCCTTCGCCACCAATACTGGACAGTTATATTTCCCCTTTTCAAGTATGGCTTTGATAATTGATTCATTGATTCCAAATGTTACCCCGCGTCCTTCCAAAAAATCCATAACCTCGGATAACCTGTATGGATCTCCAGGCATAGGAGGACATAAGCTTAAATAGGCTTCCATATCATCATTTCGCAGAACAACTTCCGAACCATTTTTCATTACATTCAGTCTTTCTGTACTGGTCATGGATCTCATCTCCTTTTGTTAATTTATTTATTATACCACACTTTCTATTTGAATTCTATCACTTTTTTTCGGTTCCCCTCTTTTTTTAACGCCTCCTTTTTACTATTATATCTTATTTTCTTTCAAATGTCTATTTCTCCTAGATAGTTTCTTAAAAAATTAAGAAACTGTCTAAAGCGTTATTATGCTTAGACAGTTTCTTTTTTTCTAGTGATTAAAATGTAGTAGACGTTCCTTGATCTGTTTCATCATATCTGTATACTTTTCTAACTTTCCTTGTTCTTCCTCTAATTTTGCCTCTGGAGCTTTTGCTAAAAAGTTTGGATTAGAAAGGATTCCATTTACTCGCTTTAATTCTGCTTCTAATCGTTTTTCTTCTTTTTTTAGTCGTTCTATTTCTTTTTCTAGGTCTACTAACTCTTTTAATGGAATAAAAATCACTGCCTGAGAAATAACTGCTGAAACTGCATCTGTATCTATGCCTGTCTTTTCTTCTTGAATGTGTATTTCACTTGCTCCTGCCAGTGTACCAAAGAATAGAGAACCTAAACGAAAAATTTCCCGAACCTTTTTTGACTCTGATACTATAATAATAGCAGACTTTCGACTTGGTGGAACATTCATTTCTACACGAATATTTCTGATTGCCTTTACGGCTTCTTTCATAAGTTCCACAGCTTCTTCTTGTTCTGGATAATTTCTGTCTGAACACTCTTTTGGCCAGTCTGCAATCATAATAGATTCTTCTGTTTGTATTGTACCTTCCATTTCTTTTAATGTACAAAAGATTTCCTCTGTCACAAATGGCATGTAAGGATGAAGTAATTTTAATGAAATAGTCAGCGTCTGTCTAAGTGTCCACATCGCTGCTGCCCTAGAATCTGGATCATTTCCATAAAGTCTTGGTTTTACCATTTCAATATACCAATCACAAAACTCTTCCCAAATAAAATCATATATTTTTTGTGCAGCAATGCCCAGTTCAAACTTCTCTAAATTTTCAGTTACTTCTTTTGTTAAACGGTTTACTTTTGTTAAAATCCAACAGTCAGCCGCTGTAAGAGTTTCTTGTGCAATCTCTGTCTTTGTTGGATCTTCTCCTTTTTCTTCCATCTGCATCATATTCATCATGATAAAACGTGAAGCATTCCATACTTTATTTGCAAAATTTCTACTAGCTTCTACTCTCTCATTATAAAACCTCATGTCATTTCCAGGTGCATTTCCAGTAATTAAAGTAAACCTAAGTGCATCTGCACCATACTGATCAATAATTTCTAGTGGATCAATTCCATTGTTGAGAGATTTCGACATTTTTCTTCCGTTTGAATCTCTTACTAATCCATGAAATAATACTGTTTTAAATGGACTTTTTCCCATATGCTCATATCCTGAGAAAATCATTCGAATTACCCAAAAGAAAATAATGTCATATCCTGTAATCATAACATCTGTTGGATAAAAATATTCTAAATCTTTTGTTTGATCTGGCCAACCAAGAGTAGAAAATGGCCATAGTGCAGAAGAAAACCAAGTATCAAGAGTATCTGGATCTTGCTCTAACTTACTATATCCACAATCTGGGCATGTCTTTGGAACTTCATTTGATTTTGCTACTATAATTTTTTTACACTTCTTACAATAATAAGCAGGAATTCGGTGTCCCCACCATAATTGTCTTGAAATACACCAATCTTTAATATGATCTGTCCAGTTAAAATATGTCTTCTCCATACGTTCTGGAACTAATCGAATTTCTCCTGTCTTTACTGCCTTAATAGCTGGAAGAATCAACTCTTCCATTTTTACAAACCACTGTTGTTTAATTAATGGTTCTACTGTAGTTTTACATCTATCATGTGTCCCTACATTATGGGAATACTCCTCAATTCGCACTAATAATCCCATATGTTCTAACTCTCGTACAATCTGTTTTCTTGCCTCATAGCGATCTAATCCTACAAACTTTCCACCATTTTCATTAATTGTAGCATCGTCATTTAAAATATTGATTTCTGGAAGATGATGTCTTTTTCCTACCTCAAAGTCATTTGGATCATGTGCTGGAGTAATTTTTACTACTCCTGTTCCAAATTCTCGATCTACATACTCATCTGCAATAATTGGAATTTCTCTATCAACAAATGGAACTTTTACTGTCTTTCCAACTAAATGACGATATCTCTCATCTTCTGGATGTACAGCTACTGCCGTATCTCCAAGCATCGTTTCTGGACGGGTTGTAGCAAATTCTAAAAATTCATCTGTTCCAACAACTGGATACTTAATATGCCAAAAATGTCCTGCTTGTTCTTCATAGAGAACTTCTGCATCAGAAATAGAAGTATGACATGCTGGACACCAATTAATAATCCGAGAGCCTTTATAAATCAATCCTTTGTGATACATCTTACAAAATACTTCTTCTACTGCCCTAGAACATCCTTCATCCATTGTAAAACGTTCTCTATCCCAGTCACAAGAAGATCCCATCTTTTTTAATTGTTCAATAATTTTATTTCCATACTTTTCTTTCCATTCCCAAGCACGTTCTAAAAATCCTTCTCTTCCTAAGTCTTCCTTTTCTATACCTTCCTTTTTCATCTGTTCTATGATCTTTACTTCTGTTGCAATACTGGCATGGTCTGTTCCCGGTTGCCACATTGCGTTATAACCCTGCATTCTTTTAAATCGGATCAAAATATCTTGCATAGTATTATCTAAAGCATGTCCCATATGCAGTTGTCCTGTAATATTTGGCGGTGGAATCACAATTGTAAATGGCTTCTTGGTTTCATCTGGCTCGGCATGAAAATATTTTTTATCTATCCATTTTTGATAGAGCCGATCTTCAATCTCTTTTGGATTATAAGTTTTAGCTAATTCCTTTTTCATAATGTCCTCCATTTTTTAATAAAATAAAAAAGGCTCTTCATCCTCTAAGGACGAAGAACCGTGGTACCACCTTACTTTACAGCTATAACCGCTGCCTTTTTCTGCTTCTTATAAAGCATCCATCTATAACGGGATTTCCCGTCATCCTCTATAAAGCCCTATCGCTGTTTAAGGATGATGCTCAAAAGCTACCTTCCATAAGCACTTACTTCAAACGGTTTTACAGCCTAGGAACCATTCTCTCTGTGAAGGCTACTTATGTAATCCTCTTTCTCACTGCATTTTCTTTATTTATTCTATTGTTCCTATCATAGACACTAAACAAAAAAATGTCAAGGGGTTTTTATTTTTTCATAATACAAATACAGGAATAAAAATCGATTCATGCGTTTGTATTATCTTCTAATTTGAATCGCTTGGACTGTTTCATTTCCATTTTGATCGATAGCATAAAAAGTATAAATTCCACCATATTTTATTTGAAAGGTAATTGTTCCATTGTCTTGTGGCACAATCTCTTTTCCTGCCTTTCCTTTATTGAAATATTCTGCCCTTCTTTCTCCGGATTCATACCGAACAGCTTTTAAATCATTGTCTTTATCCTTCACAGTGACAACCAAATATTTTCCAAAATAATCATAGTATATTTTAAAGGAAAGTTCTGGGACACTACCTGATGAGACTTCTTTTGTTTCTTCCTGTTTTTCTGATATCTGTTCTTTCTCTTTTATTTGCCCTCTATCATAGGTCAATGCCGCATACGCATCTAACATTCCTCCGGTTGCCACTAACCCCTCTAAACTTTCTAAAGGACGAACGGAAGCCAAAAGAATATCTCGGATTTCTGATGGGGTAATATCTTTATACTGTGAATATAGTAAGGCTGCAACTCCTGTCACCATTGGTGCTGCCATAGAAGTTCCCGTCATATAACTATAGGTATTATTAGGAGTCGTACTTAAAATATAAGATCCCGGAGCTGCTAAATCTACAGAAACTTTCCCATAATTAGAACTGGAATGTAATGTGCCATCAATGGTTAAATTTGCAACAGAAATAATATTATCTAAAGGATAAGCTGCTGGATAAATTGGAATGTTATCTGAATTTTGACCTATTCCTGTCCAATCATCTCCATTTCCTGATGCCGCAATAAAAAGCATATTTGAATTTTTAATTGTCTGATATAACCTACGATTATTTTCAGTTGTACCAAAACTTAAATTACAGATCGATGCGCCATTTTTCTCAGCATATTGAATTGCCTGAATGATTGCATTTGTTGTGCCTGCACCATCTTTTCCTCCAAGAGCCTTTAATACCATTACTTTTATTTTTGTATTTCCTGCAATTCCTGCGATTCCAAGATCATTGATCGATGCTGAAATGGTTCCTGCTCCATGTGTTCCATGACTATCTTCTTCACCTAAAAATACTTTATTGTTATTATCATAAAAATTCCAGCCATAGACATCATCAATATATCCATTGCCATCATTGTCAATTCCATCTCCCGCAATTTCATCTTCATTGATCCAAATAGCATCTTTTAAATCTTCGTGAGCAATATCAACTCCTGTATCAATCACTGCTACAATAACCTCACGAGTTTCCCCTTTATATGCCTCCCATGCTTTTTTTAAATTAATATCTATTCCCTCTACTGCTGTAGGCATGTTTTTGGAACTTCTTTTTGATGATGTTCCAAAAATATCTCGGATCCAATCTTCCCAATCAGAATTCCAATCATATTCCCAATCATATTCCCAATCAAAAAAATTTCCCCAGCCATTGATTGGATCGTCAAAAGGATCGTCATAGATTGGAAAATCATCTACTTCATCGATCGGAGTAAAGGATCCATCATTTTCAAACGCCCACTGTTTTACAAAATTTGGCTCTTGTGTCTGTGTTCCAAAAGTATAATAAAGACTATCTGTATCAACCCAGTCAAATGTAGTTTTACTTGTCTTTTGATACGGTAAAGCAGTAAATGCCATGATAATTCCTAAAAGCAAAGCTATGATTTTCTCTGTCTTTCTTTTCATATGAACTACTCCTTTCCAAACCAAATTCTTCCTAGATATCCATATTTTCAATTTAGGAGTTATTTATGGCACTTTTTCGTCAGAATTTTGAACAGACTGTGAAAATCTATTCTTGGGTAACTGTAACTTCTGTATTTGATTCAGAATGCCTTTTTTGTATCTGTGAAAGTTGATTATTATACTGTTCTATTTGACTATTTAGAGTATCCATTGTTTCTCTTAATTTCTGTCGGCGAACATTTAACCGATGGCGAACTTCCACCATCTCTTTTTCATTTAAAATTGCATCGGTTTGATAGATCCAAATCTCTGGATCTTGTAAATCCGCTACTTTCAGTTCATCAATTAATTCTTGATGATAAAATTCTAAAAGTTGTGTATTATGTCGATATCTTTCTGCTTCATCTTTAGCACGGACATACGTTTCCCAAATCTTTTCTAATTCTCTTGCACTATTTACCCGATATTTTTCATATTCATAATCTAAAAGTCCTGTAATATTGACATATTTTATCTTAATCTTATTATTTAACTGAATTAATTTATTCATTTTTAAATCCGAATATTTTATTGTATATGCTGTATTTCTTAACCCTATTACAATATAGCCTACAAAAAATAAGGTCATAAAAGAGGTTAAAAAAAACGGAACATTAAGATCGATTTTTGTCTTATCTGAAAGATACAATAAAAGTATAAAAATTAAAAAAACAGAAATACAACATCCAACCGAAAATCTTTGAATAAATTCTCGCTTTCTTTCTGCTAATTCTTTTTCATACTGAATACTTCCACGTTCTCCTTCTAATTGACGTAAATCTTCTTTCACTAAATTTTGATATTGTTCTTGCTCTTTTAACTTTTGAATTTCTTTTGGAAGAATATCTTCATATTGAGCTAAATAACTTTTTGGAAACTCTTGCTGCTCCTTTTGTTGATACTTTCCACGCTCTTTATTTAAATTCATAATCTGTCTGGAAGCATCTTCAATCTTTGCACGTTGATCTAGGGGTAGCATATCCAATTTTTGTATATCTGTTAAATAAGAAGTTACTGCCCCATATTCCTCCTTTGAATCTGCAAACCGTCTTCTTAGTTCTTCTAGTAAACCAGAAGTTTCTTTTGTCTGTTCTTCTAAAGTCAGATTCTCTCCCTGATCCATTCTTTTTCCATGACTCATCTTAAGTGCCTCTTCAATGGACACATTTCGGTATCTTTCGTTTTCCTCTTCTTTAGATTGTCTTCTAAACAGATTTCCTAATTTCATTAAATTTGCTCCTTACGGTACTTTTCTTTCAAACTCGATAGAATTGTTTCCATCATCTTATAGTAATCTCCTACTTTTCCTTTGGATCTGGCAGCTCTCATCTGTCGTATTTCTTCTGATATTGGTGTAGACTGTCCTAGTTCCTTTGCCATTCGAAATTCTCTTTCTATCTTCTCATAAAACGTTCTATCATTCAATAGAGCTTCTAATTCTCTTTCATATTGTTCCTTTTGACCAGACATAGAAAGAGCAAATAAATATTGTTTTAGAGATTCCTTTTTTTGATTTCGTTCATATGCTTCACGAAAACCTTCTGCTGCTAAAGAATAGGATCCTGCCCAAGCATCCATAACAGCAATATTATGAAGAATATCTCCATACTCTATCTCTGTCAGATCGGCAATCTCTATAGCATTTAAAATATTTCTATATTCTTTTAAGGCTTCCGAATATTTTTTTCGTTTCATACAGCGATCTGCATATCTTTTTTTTCTTTGTATTGGCTTCATCTGATAGAGTAGATCAATTTCTGAAAGTAGCGTTTTAATTTCTTCTTCTCTATAATAATCAGTGCTGCAAAAAAGACATACAGCCATATCCTTGATTCCTGCATGATTTTCTCTTAACCGTTTTAAATACTCTGCCCGTTCTGTCATCTTTAATTCTTCACTGAGAAAAGTAATTAATTCATCACTAAACAGCTCTTCTCCTGCTGTTTCAATATTATAATAAATATAGTAACATAGTTCTTCTATCGTTCGAACTAAAATTCCATCTATCTTTGTTCGATATGGATGTTGTGCTATCTCTCCTGTTCCTAAAATTACCCTCCCCATAAAATCCTCCTAAGTATTCTATAATACAAAAGTCTGTTCCCAGACGCGGTAATTTGTTTCATAAAATCCTCCGAAGCCAAGATCTCTTACAAATACGATTGCTGTATTCCGATCTGGAAAGGAAACCTCTATTTCTAATTGTATTGTCTTATTTTCTCGTTTTGTTAAACCTTCTAATACCATATCGACTGTAATAGGCATCTTTTTCATAGTATTATTAATTGTAAATTCTAAACAGGCAGTATCATCTAAAATAACTCGGAGTTTGTTACCTGCATATTTCCACTCTTCTCCTGCCCTTCCCAAAATGATTTCTTCCTCTTTTGTATTATGATATACTTTTAAAGAAAAAGAAGAATAAAGGCGTTCTTCACTTAACAGTAAAATATCCTTTCTTCCACCTGTATAAATTGCTTTAGCAGCATAGCACGCTCCTTTTGTATAGAGATTTTGTCCTCTAAATACTCTACGGTTAAAGCAAAGCTTTTTCATTGTATCTACTGCCCAAGCTCCCTCGAATCCAGTCCCTGTAAAATATAGAGTCGAAACAAGTTGTCGGTGAAGTAATACTTCTGCAACATCCATAAAGTGAAAAGACAACCGTTCTGGGCTTTCTCGTTGTAACAGAGCATAGGGAAATTCATTACTTAAATCTTCTCTATGCAGCATTACAGCAGCTGGCACAGTTCGCTTTCCTATTGTTAATTGATAATGTACTAATCCTTTTTTTCCATAGTCAAACAATACTACATCATTCTGCCAAAGTTCCTTTTTTTGACTTAGAGCATAGTGCATAAAACATTCCCCATAATCTAAAATCTGTACCCGATCTTCTAACAGTCCTAACCCCTCTAATACTGGTTTTAATTTTTCAGAAAGCTCATGGCTTAAACCTCTTACAGTCAAAACCATTTGTAAAATTCCCTGATCTGCATATCTTGTTCGAAGTAATCCAAGAGTTCTACGCAAAAATTTTTCTAAGAGTTGTTCTGGTGTATAAACGATATCAAAAATTGTCTGATTTTCTCCCCGTATCAGTTTTCCAAGTAGATCGTCTACATATATACCATTCTTCTGATTTCGACATTCTAATGCTTCACTGCCGTAAAACCACTCTCCAGTTTCTTCTTTGCAACATAGGGCAGTGGGAATCATACTCTGCTCCATCCCGCCGGAGGCAAACACTGTTTCCGGTTCGGAGGAAGAAGTGCAGCAGTTGATCTGTGTATATTCATTGTCTAAATCATACCCGACCAACAATGTGTTCTCTTCCTTCATATTTACCTCATTTCTGCGCCGCTTTTTGCTGTGCAAATATTACATATAAGAAGTTTGTGGATGCAGCGCAGACACAAACTTGAATTTTTTTAGTGCTTCATATCAATTGGCTGAAAAATTCTTAGAGACATTGAATCTGCTGTTATATAACTTTCCATCAATCTTTCTACAGCCGTATCATCTCCTAATTCATGTGCCATAATCATCAAATGAAGCTGTCTATACTTCGTATCCTCTTCACCACTATCTTCTGGCTCTGGGGAAAGGGTTTTATTTTTTGTAGTAAATTCCTTTCCGTTTGTTGTTTCTGTAATATAATATTGAAGCTTTTCATCTGGAAATAGAATAAACTCTTTTATAAAACATCCATAGCATAAATTTTTCATTGGTTCTTCTAAATAAGATGTTCCATTAAAACTATAATGAAGAATTACTTCATTGTCTGGATTTGTCCAATACTCTATATAACTTTTATCATACATCTGTTGTGGAATCTGCAAATACTTTTTAAATTCTCTAAAAAACGGCAGAAGGATTTCTTTTCTTTCAAATTCATGTAAATGACAGTGTATAAATTTTTCTTCTACATCTGTAATTTGCTCTTTTAATGACGCTTCTTTTAATAGAGCAAGTACACAAATTTCATTTTCTTCATAGCTACATTCTTTTTTCATAATCTCTGTTAGTTCAGGTATAATTTTTTCTCCATTTGCTAAATAACGATACGCATAATAGGATAAAAATGCACGAATCAATTTTCGGTTGAGTCCACTTCGATAATAACTAAAAAATACAGAACAGGTATCTAAATTATAGTTTTCTGCAAACAAGATCTGTCCTAATAGCCGTTCTTCTAAATCCGTTGTATCCATTTCAAAGTTACGAGAAGCTTTCCAAAGTTCTAACATTTCTTCTGTTGTTCCATAGAAATATTGAATTAGATATCCTAAAACTTCCTCGTCATATTTTCCTGCTTGAAATACATAACTACATAATTCTAGTAAAATTTTTACTTCTTCTCTATTTTCATTCATTGTACGAATTAATCTGGAACAAAGCTTTAAAAGTCTTTTTGCATCTAATCCTGCATATCCAAACTCGTCTAATGCTTTTAATGCTGTCTCAAACAAATCCCTAATAATCATATATTCTATTACTTTTGCTCTATCAAAAGCGGATGCAGAATGTAAATCTATTTTGAGGAGATATTCTTCTAATAATTCTCCCTCATATACATCATAATAGTGATAGATCAAAGAAAGGATACAATCCCTGCGATACTCTTGTGTCAGACATTCTTCTGTAGCAGTATTACGTCTTAGTGTAATTGCATTTTCATCAAATTTTTGATAAAATATAATTTTTTCAGAAAGGTGAAGCAGAAGCTTTCGGTCAGAAATTCCAAGTTCATAACAACGTGTTGCGAGATGATCTAACTGTAACAGTTTATTTACTGTATAATCAATAGTTGCCGCATAGCGTTTTCCTTCTCGATCAATCAAGAAGATTCCTGCATCCTGTGTAAATAAATCAATAAAAGCAGAACCTTTTGAAAAATCTACTGTCAATTCTTCTTTTGTTTCCTTATGAACCACACACACAGAGGTAATATTGGGATTTTTGCAAATAATTTCATGACGAAATAAAATCGATGTCAATGCTTGTGCCAATATTCCATCTAATATCTGCTCCATAAGAAATGCTTCATAGATAACCGCTAGATTCTTACTAAACTTTTGTTCCTTTAATTGACGTATTGCAAATTTTTCCATATCCTTTTCGTAAATTTTATATTGTACTTCATAATCCTTTCGATTGCGAATCAGACAGGCATAAAGATAAGCTCTTTTTCTTTCATCCATAGAAGAATGATTGGAATAGTAAAGATATACAGAAGGCTCTAATCGTTTTATTTCACATTCTTCTGCTGCATATAAATAATATTCTGGCAATTCTGCCACCTTTAGCTGTTCTTGCATCCCTTGACAATATTTTAAAAGATACTTTTTCTCTCTACAATGTCCTCGAATCAAAAGAGTACAAATCACATTTAATAGTTCTTTAATTTTGTAACGTTTAAAATAACGGTCAAGTACATAATAGCAAAGTGGATCAAACTTTTTTTCTTTTCCAGCTAAAAAACAAAAATGCAGAGCGATTTCTTTCCCAAAATAATTCCACTTTACCCCAAAAAGTAAAATACTAAGTTCAAATACTCCTAATTTTTTTAACAAAGTTGGTTCTTGTCTTACTAGATGTGCCGCTTCAAAATATAGAATTGGACTAATATTTTTTGAAACTTCTTCCTCTATACAAAAGTTACGGATTGCCTCATATTTTCTTTGTATATTTTCTTCATACTGTCTATCTAAGTAGAGCAAACACCAAAATATAAGAGATTGTGATGGTTCTTTTTCTAAAAGTTGTCTAAGAGTTTCACATGCCTCTTCAATTTTTGTTTTCTCTTTCGTCAAAAGCGCTTGAAGATAAAGCCAAATACCAAAACATACGGTATCTTCTTCACGATCACATTTAATCTTTGCAAACGCCAAAACAGCCTGATCTACTTTTCCTGAACTATAGAGTAAATGAACTCGGTATAAATCACAAAATTTTCGTTCTTTTACAAATTCCGGATCTTTCCAAGATGCTAAATCATGTACATCCGCATCAGTCCGTCCAGATAAAAGAGAAATCAAATTCTCAGCTTCCGAAGTATACTTTGCAGTATTTAATTGTCCTGTCCTAAATTTTAAATAATTTTCTTCTAACTTCCACCTAAGTTTTAAACGTTTTCTTGTTCTATCTCTTTTCCTCTGTTTTATAACATGACAAGTAACAGGGATTACGATCTTTTGATGTATTGTTTCTAAGATAATATGTCCAAAATGTTTTCCTTGTACCAACTTTTCCGTTTCTATAATCAATCCTAATTCATATGTATGATTGACAAAATCCCAACTATTAATTTTAGTCTGATCGGGCTTTAAAAACGGAACATCTGTTTGAACCAAAATTTCTTCATATCCCCATCCATTTAGAGTTAATTGCAGTTTGTCCATAAAATTATAAATTCCTGCTTCATAAGTCAGTTCTGTTTTTGCTGCACTAAACTGAATTGGATTTTTTTTATGTACAGAAACCAAAAATTCCTCTAATGCTTGATTTAACGATGTACTTTGTCTTAAATTATCATATAACGGAATACTCTTTCTGTCATAATGATATAAAACTCTTCGAAATTCTGGTGTTTGAAATAGAGCGGATGCTTCTTCCCAATTTGTCTTTGCTAGATTGGTAAATTGAAATAAGTCTTTCACCTTTCCTATTGAAGTATCACAACATGGAGCCTCCACTAAAATTCGAAATAAAAGTTTTGCTTCTCCACAATCACTGATAATACTAATAGAGCCTGAAATCTCTGTTTCGGGCTCTAAATAAGTAGCACAGCAATGGTAACGAATTGTATTCTCCTCACCAATAAATTTATCATCATCAATCACGAAATCTCTGTGTGAAGAATACAAAACTCCTTTCATTCTTCTTCCGGCTTCATTCCATATTTTGAATGATCCTTTTATCTCTCTGCCCTTTTCTACCGTTAAAAGTAATACCTCCTGTGATAACAAAAGTTTTGGAAGCTTATATTCGAAGATTCCCTTTGTTAGCCGTTCAATTTTTTCCTTCAATCCAACTCACCCCATAGATTGTATTCATAAAGGTATTGTAACACAAGAAATCTTCCTTTTCAACTTAGTTTAAAAGAATAAAATTATTGTCCTCATCTACTGTATATACAGCAGTGCCATCTACTGCTACATAATATATTCCAGTCAATGGTCTTCCCTCTATTTTTGCATCAAACACATTAATTCCATAACATTCCTCTCCATTGACCATTGTAGTCCAAGTATCTATTTCTGTTTCATACTGATCAAACGGTTTATTTAAACGCAGTGTATCAATATTAAATCCTTTTAGTTTTTCTATTGCCTCTTCTTGCGTGATTTTCCCTTTTTCATCATCTACAATTTCTACATTATCTAATGGAAATTTTGTAAAGTCAGTGATTTTTCCATCTGAATCATAAAAATGCAGAGTTCCGTCCTCTTTATCTACTAAAATAGAAGGCTCTAAATAACGTCCCTTTTCAGATACAGCAAATACATAATATTCCTTTCCTTCTGCAAATAAAGAATCCGAACCTGTTTCTATTTCATATTTTTTATCTGAAATAGCTGTTCTTACTGTCTGTTTTGCTTCTTCTTGTGTTAGAATAGGAGTTGGTACTAAAGTAGGGGTAGGAGAGGGTTCAGGTGATACGATAGAAGTTGGATCTTGTGGTGTAATCGTACCCTCTGGTGTGATCGTACCCTCTGGTGTAATCGTACTTTCTGGTATAATGGTATCTTCTGGTGTAATGGTGCCTTCTGGAGAAATTACTGCTATTGGTGTTGGAGTTTTTATCAATTCTTCTGGTATGTCTGTAACTTTACCATTTGTATCTTTTGAATTCTTTTTACATCCATATAAACCTCCTAAACATAAAATAGCTAAACCAGCTGCAACAAAAAATTTATTTCTTTTTTTCATAATTTCCTCCTTCTTCCCTTTTATCATATCATAATTTTACAAAAACATTAATATATCAACTTTTACCTTTTTTAATTACTATCTTCTCTAAAATCGATTACAATTCTACCAGAACCTCCTTGAATTGAAATGGAATAGATTGTATTTTCTTTTTCTACTTCTATAGTAGAATACTTTTCTCCATTCAACCAAATATCTCCACTTCCTCCTCTTCCACGAATTTTATAATCTTTTAGAGACCCAATTAAGGCATAGGCAGTATTTCCACTTCCTGAATCAATTTGATTTTTTCCCTTTAAACTTCCATTCAATGAAAAATTTCCTGATCCAGTTACAATCTTTGCATTAAATAATTCTACATCTTCTAAAACTGTTTTTCCTGAATTGACTGTAAGTTCCGTCTGTTCTTGTACAGTAAGATTTTTTAAATAGATAGAACCAGAACTTCCTGTCAATTTAAAAATCTGTGTTTTTAGTCCATTTATACTAAAATTTCCTGAACCACAGGTTATGACTGCTTTCTTTAAAATAAATTTTTCTGGAACAGTAAGAATTACTTTTGCCTGAGTTTTTTCAGGTTCAAAAAACTCTGAAAAGAGTTTATTTGAATTTTGCCTGATAATTAAAGTCTTATCTTTAACGACTGCCTCAAATTCTTCTGTGACGCCTAAAGCCTTTATAGCAAATTTATCTCCCTGTTTGAGTTCTATATCTAAATCTTTTGTTGTCACTAAAAGTTGTTCTATTTGTTCTTCTACAAACTCTTTCGAAAATGTTTCTGCAAAAGCACTTTCCTCTTGAACAAAGTCTTTTGTGTTATTGGCAAAAAAAAGTATCCCTGCTAAAATAAACAAAAATACAAGTCCAAAAAGAACGTTGTGATATTTTTTGCTAAATTCACTATGTCCTAAACTAATATCAAGACCCAAAAAAATAAATAGTACAGGTAATAAAATACGCCAAAGATCTACATATAAAATCCATCCCTGACTTGCTACAAATAGCAAAACTCCGATTGTTAGCCCAATCCATGCTCCTTTCTTTCTTTTCCCAGACAAGATTTTTGCTATACATGGAATAATTATAAATAATGTCCACCATCCATTAAAAAAGAGATTAAATTCCCAAATTCCAAGTACGCTTCCTGCAATCCAAATACCAAAACAAATGAGGCAAACTCCCCAGATAATACTTGCCACTCTTTTTTTCATTCTGCTCTCCCAATGCGAAATCATCAAACTTAATCTTCTGGTCTGATCTTATAGCATAGAATAAGAAGATGCAAGTTAGAATTTTATTAAAAATTCAGTATCTCTAAAATCCGATCTGTTGCTATTTGTGATGCCTTTCCAGTTTCTTTTATTCTAAGTTCTTTTAAAAATTGTTCTATTTTCCTTTTATATTTCTCTTCATTAAAATTTATAATCTCTTTTCTTAAATCCTCTTCTGTTACTGCATAGGGAAACGGAAGTTCTTCTATTTTAAAATATAGTCCTCTCTGTTGCTCATATACCTTTTTATCATTTATATATAAAAAGACATATTTTTCTGCAAGAGCAGCTTCAAACATTGTATTAGAATAGTCTGTAATTAATATATCTGATGCTTCTAATAATTCATAAAAATCTCTTGCAGCACTTACATTTTTTACTGTTTTTCCATAAGAAATTGTCTCAGACTGTTCTGCACAAAGAGGATGTAATCTTACAAAAAGTACAAAAGGAACTTGAAACCGATTTGAAAGAATATCTGTTATTTTAGATAGATCTTTTAAATAATATTCTGCTTGTTTTTGATTTCGATAAGTTGGTGCATAAAGAGCAATTCTTTCTTTTTCTGATAAACCATACTGTTTCCGAATCTGGTTTTTAACAACTGTTTTTTGTTTCAGAAGCTGATCCATTCTGGGGGTTCCACATTCTAAGATCTCTCCTGTATACCAAAAAGCTCTACGGTACATATCTGTACAAAATCCTCCATTCGACAAATACAAATCTGTCATAGCCGAATCCCATTTTGCACGTCGTATATACACTTCTCCTAAATATTCTTCACAGTCTCCTTCAATCTTTTTTAACGGTACTCCCCCATGCCAAGTTTGAATATAAAACTGTCCTTTTCGTTTTCGAATATAACCCTCTTTTCGATTTGAATCAACCCAAACTTTTGCCGTCGCAAGGGCAAAAATAGCTGCAATCGAATTTGTCTGTACGACTTTAATTTCTTTCGGTGCACAGGCAAGTTTCGGATGATTTGTAATAAAAATTAATTCTGCTTTTGTTTTACGTAAAACCATCTCTTCTGCAATATATTTTGCATTGTCTCCATATCCCCAAACATTACAAAATACAACACGATTATTCTGAATACGAAACAGATGAAAGATATGAAATAAAAGTACAATCCATAAATATCTAACTCTTTGATAAACAGAAATAAAGTATTTTGGGGTATGTCTTTTTATCCATTCCCTCATTTTTCTCCACATTTCTGCACAGCTTTTTTTGTATATCAAGTTTGTGGATGCCATGCAGACACAAACTTGTAGCTTTTATGATCTAAACCTATTTTACAATTTTCGAATAATTTCTGCAAACTGTTCTCCTGTTCGTTTCCAACTTAAACCTTCTAATATTTTAGAGGCATTATTCATATAAGTTTTTAATAGTTCTGGTTCATGAATACATTTTTTTAATTGAATATATAATTCTTTTCCTGATAATCCTGTCAAAATAGCACTTGGTTTTGAGAAGAAATAGGAAAATGTTCCATCTTCAAATTCAATTACTGGAAGTCCGCTAGAAAGCATTTCATAGGGAATTAAAGAAATATTGCTCATAGATGCTACCATTCCAAAATCAGCTTCCTGATATAAATTTGATAGCTCTTTTTTTGTCAACATTCCTAAATTTCTTCCCCCTTTTGTATGAAAACTTTTAGCTTCTCCATAATAACGTACATCTAATGTTATGTTATCTTTTTGGAAACATTCTGCAAGCTCTTTCATCATATTTTGGATAATGCAGGGCAGTCGTTTACCATAATATTTTACATTTACTGCAAAAATTAATGTTTTCTTCTCTGCATACATCAAAAAATCCCTTTTCTTCTCTGGATATTCTCCTTTTTCATATGGAAAATCTACCACATCAATTTTGGAAACAATATGACAGTTTTTTTCTATCACTTCTTTATTCCATGCCCCTAAACTAACCATATGTAATCCCTGCTCATATGTCTTTTTTGCTAATAAACTCAACTCTCCAAATGGATAGAAATAAGGTTCATAATCTTGTACAAAGTACATTTTATATCCAGATAGCTTCTTTACAAAAGAAACGGTATCCCATGAAGTAGCAATTACAATATCTGCTCCTTTTTGCTTTTTTATCATCGACTGTAACATACCCGCAGGATAAAATTTTCCTTTTACACTGGCAAGGTTGCTTTTTGCACAAAAAGCCATTTCTTCTTTAGACTGTTTTTTATAGACTGTATAGATCACATCAAATCCCTGTTTTGCTAATTCTGTTCCAAGCCTTAAGGCAGAGGTCTGTCCACCTGAAAAACGAACTAATCTTGTAAATACAATAACTACTTGTTTTTTCTTCGTTGGAGTTTGATTGTTGATTACAGTAGGATCATATCTCTTTAATTCTTCCCAAACTCTTCTATATTCCAATCTCGCTTTACCATCATGAAGTAAACTTAAAATTTTTCGTTTTGCTTCACGTATTAATGCCTCTGTCCACAACATTTTCTTCCTCCTTCTCTTATTCTAAGACTTTAATTTTTGTGAATAAATTGCAGATACCTTTTCTATATTTCCCTTTGCCACTAAATGACCATGTTCTAATAAAATTGCTTTATCACAAAGGGATTTTACTTGTGGTAGTGAATGAGAAACAAATAGAACGGTCACACCTTTATCAAACATATCCTTAATTTTTTGTTCACTCTTTTTCTTAAATTTTGCATCACCTACAGAGAGAACTTCATCTAAAATTAGAATTTCTGGCTCTACTACTGTGGCAACTGAAAAACCAAGTCTTGCTCTCATTCCAGAAGAATAATTCTTTAAAGGAACATGAATAAAGTCTCCTAATTCAGAAAAATGAACAATTTCTTCAAACTTTTCTTGAATAAATGCTCTCGAATATCCTAACATTGCCCCATAGAGATAAATATTTTCCGCTCCTGTATACTGTTTATCAAAACCTGCTCCTAGTTCTAACAGTGGCACGATCTTTCCATAGGTTGTTACTTTGCCCTCTGTAGCCTTTAACACTCCTGCAATTACTTTTAGAAGAGTACTTTTTCCGGCACCGTTTAAACCGAGAATTCCTAAGCGTTCCCCTTTTTTTATCTCAAAATTGATATCTTTTAGTGCCCAGAATTCTTTATATCTCAATTCACGATTTATTAAACGAACGGCATATTCTTTTAAACTATCAATTCTTTCTTCTGTCAGATGAAAGCATACACCGACATGTTCTACTTTTAATGCTGTCTTATTTTTCATGCGTGAATCCCTTTCGTTATATATATAATACAAACTTGTCCTGTTTTTTATAAAACAGTCCGACTCCAAGGATCAAAACAATGATACTAACTCCCATTGAATACAGCATATAATTTATATTCATCGCTTCTCCATAAACTGCATGGCGGAAATTTGCAATAATGTTATATAACGGATTTATCTTTAATAACATTCCAAATCTTTTATTCGCTATAAAATATTCACCATCATAAAAAATAGCAGATAAATACATTAATAACATTGTTACCACATTCCACAAATACTCAGTATCTCTAAAAAATACATCTAAAGTAGCAAGAATAAATCCAATGCCAACTACCATAACTAAAATAGTAAACAGTGGAATCAAAGCTTCTATCAAATGCCATGTTGGTTGGATCTTTTGTACTGCTGCCACTGCAATTAATACAATTAATGAAACTAGAAAAGTTACATAGCCAGATAGAGCAGAAGACAGAGGATAAATATATTTTGGTACATATACTTTTCGTATCATGCTGCTGTTACGTCGAATTGCTTTTAGGGCAAGTTTTGTTCCATTTGCAAAGTAGGAATATAGCAATCTTCCAGTTAAAACATAGACTGCAAAGTTTGGTATCTTTCTATCTTGAATTGTTTCAAATACAATTGTTAATACAATCATCGTCAGCAATGGTTCTAAAAGAGTCCAAAGTAATCCCAAAGCAGAACTTCGATATTTTAACTTTACGTCTTTTTTTACTAATTCAAATAATAAGTATTGATATTTCTTAAAGTTATTTATAATTCTCTTCAAAAGACATCCTCATTTCTATAAATTTTTATCCATCTATTTATTAACAAACAAAAATCAGGACAAAACGCAAAGGCATCCAGATCTTTTCCCTTCCCCCTACGTTTCGTCCTGACTCCTTCCTTACCTATTCTTTCCGATTTTTTCTTGTCTATGCTTTATCCTTGTCATATACAATTACTTCGTTCAAAAAATCTGTTTTCAATCAAAGAGATAATCTCATTTAAAGCTTCTTTCTCTTTTTCACCATCACATACAATTTCTACTTCTTCTCCCTGTTTTACACAGGCAGAAAGAACCCCCAATACACTCTTTGCATTTACAGTAACCTCTCTGATTTTTAAATTCACCTTGCAAGGATACTTCAATGCCTCTGTACACAAAGCTCCTGCCGGTCGCAGATGCAGACCAGTTTCATTTTGAATTACTGCTTTTGCACTTACCATATTATCTACCTCTCTGCTTCGTCAACCAATTCAATACTTACATTTGCGGACATTACTTGAACTCTTGCTCTGGTATCAATTCCTACTGAAATATAATGTGTTCCTTTTTGCCGATTGCTTAGATCAATATATGGGTGCAGTTCTTCTACTGTCAATTTTTCTAAAACATCTGAAAGCCCTTTTACTCTTAGTCTAACATCTCCATCTACTCGAAATCTGGCTTTTAATCCATTTGGTATATTTTTAAATGTAATCTCAGAGGTTTTTACCCAAAAATCTTTTTCTTCTAATTTCTCAATCATTGCTGTAACAGCTACTGTTTTACTTTCTTCAACAAGAATAAACCCGTTTTCTGGATAATGTTCATTCAAATAACTTTCTAGATCAATCTCCCCTGAAGTAGTTTGTTTCATACCACTAATATCATATGGTAACACCAAATAAGAACCTATTTTCTCTAGTTCCTCTTGTGTTCCAGCAATTCGTATTTTCTCTGGTTTACTAAGTAATTCTGTACACTCATATCCCGGTTCTGCTTCACCTTCTTGTGTAATCTTTAAAGTAATCTCCTTTGTTGGTAAGATTTTTACATCTGTTTGAACAGTATCCATACTATATACAATTTTTGTTGAATCTACTGGATAATTATTTGTGTCATAGGCAATTGGTGAAACATTGACACTAACAGACTCTTTTGCTCCAGATATATTCAGTCTTGCAACTACAGATGCAATTTTTGCAATCTGCTTTTGTGAACCAGATACTTTAATAACACTTGGATTTACTGATTTACTTGCAATATAATATCCTTCTGCTACTTCTCCTAATATATCCACATCAACACGAAAAGTCTGTTCACCCGAATCTTCTAATGTTAATATCATCATCTCTGGTGTCTTTGTCAAAATCTCAATATCTGATACTGAATACTTTGTAGAACGTTTTGGAACTACTTTAATTGGTACAGCATTCACAATAGAAAGTTGTCTAAAGTCAGCTGTTGCAGTAAAATTAGATGCTCTTAACTGATCGATCACCGAACGCTTCCCACGCACCATAATCGAAACTTTTTCTCCACTTTCAATCTCAAACATCTTATTTTTCTCTTCTACTTCATTTTCATTTTGAATAGAAACTGGAATATCCTCAATCGTATCGGTTATGTAGGGATCATTATAATTCGTTATTGTTACCCATATTACAATGGCAAGTAAAAGAGATAAAAATTTATAACCAAGATTTTTAGTTAATATATTTTTCATTTTTATTCTTTCCCTTCCATAGCTTAATTTTCTTAGGTTCTCGTTCTACTTTCTTTTGAACTTCTGTCAACTTTGCTCTCAAATAGTCTCCGTCAACACTTCGAATCAATTCTCCACCCTTTGCAATGGAAACCTTTCCTGTTTCCTCAGATACAATAATGGTAAAACTGTCTGTTGCCTCACTAATTCCTACTCCTGCCCTATGTCTAGTCCCAAGTTCTTTACTCAATCTCATATTATCTGACAGAGGAAGATAACAAGTCGCCGCTGCAACACGATTTCCACGAAGAATAACCGCACCATCATGAAGAGGAGTATTATGTTCAAAGATATTGATTAAAAGCTGGCTTGAAATTACTGCATCGACATTGATTCCAGTCTGCTCAAATTCTGTTAATAAAACCTCTTCTTCAATTACCATCAAAGCTCCGGTTTTTGTCTTTGCTAACTCAAATGTAGCCCTTACTAATTCTTCCACTGTATGATCAGAAAATCTCTCTATTTTTTCTTTTGAATCTCCGAAATTAAACAGTGGTCCAACAATGTTTTTCTTTCCCATCTGTTCTAATGCTTTACGAAATTCCGGTTGAAAGACAATAATAATTGCTGTGATTCCAACACTGAGGGCATTAGCAAAAATCCATAGGATAACATGAAAATTTAAAACGGAAGCAGCAATCCAAAATATTACTAGAATTGCAACCCCCCGCATCAACGCCCAAGCCCTTGTGGTCTTTACCCATTGAATGATTGTGTAGATTAAAAAAGCAATAATAATAATCTCTAATACATCTGTCAGATTTAATTTAGACGGCATCAGCCGTACCATATAGTCCTGAAAAAATGTTTTAATAGCTTCCATCTTCCCGCTGCCCTTTTCTATTCATCGTTCTATTACTCACTCTGTTCTACTCTTATGTTTCATTATCATCATTTTCCTGTTCTTGATCTTGTATTTCTTGATCTTCACTTAATTCTTTCTCTTGTGATTGTCTGTTATTGATATGTTTTACACGCATATGCGGAACAGCAATATCAATCTTTGGAACAGCTTTTACATAATAATAATAGTCGTCATCCTCGAATTGAACATTCTCTATTGCTGTATAATCAAGTGCTCGTTTAAAAAATTGTATAATTAGTACAATAAGGGCAGAAAGTAGAGAACCCAAAATAATGCTTCCTGTTTTTCCTGATGTATCTAACTTTAGACTTCCAATTAAAAATCCTAAAATACTTACTGCTGCACCAACTGCAATGGAAATCTCAAAAGCATATTCAATTTTAAGAGAACGGATGATATAAACAGCTATAATTACTAAACTAAATACAATAATTTCCAAAAACATTTGACGGTTTTTTATTAAGGCATCTAAAACCCTCATATAAAGTTCTAATGTATCATCTAAGTTAGACACTTCTGATATTGCTTCTGTGTTAATAATATGAAATAGATGATATATAATAACTCCACAGGCAGTCGGTAAAATTGTAACTGGATTTGCGGTTACTCCTAATAATAGGGGAACACAGTAAGATAAATTGAGTGGAAATAAAATAGGAACTGCTACTACTGCATATCCATACTTTGGGGTAAAACGAAAAAAGAAACAATATAAAATAATAAAAATTGCAACTATAATTAATACTAGAATACTCGAAACCGAATATACATGCAGTAAAGATAATATCATTGCAAAAAGTACAAGGACAGATGAAGGAGTAAATGCACAAAGTAGGGAAAGTACGATCTCTATTGGAACTTTCACCAGTCTTGTATCATATCCTAATGTCTTGTTTATCATGTGAAATACTGCAAACGCCACAATAAATTTCATTAATGGATCTAATACTGCCTGAAACTTTTGATAATATGCCCGCAGAATCGCTCGGAATTCTAATATCTTTGTCATACGCTAATCCTCCCTGCTGCCTTCCGTATCGGCTTCTGCTTCGCCATCTTCTTCACGGTAAATCATACGCAGCCTTCTTAACATTCTAAAATATTTAGCCAGTTTTTTTCTGGAACTGTCATAATAAAACGCATACCCAATCGCTGAACATACGATATAAACAATAAGAATTACCAGATAGACACCTAAAATTGTCATACCAATCTGTTTATAATTCAAATTTACCGCATTTGCGATCAAGTATTCCGACTGATAAAGGGTAATCATCGCAAGAATCATCAGATAACCAAATGTCACTGCTATGACTGTCTTTAAAATATTTAGCCGGACATAATCTGTTTTGTAATAAGTACTGAGTTTAATGTCCCCTTTTCCCTCTTTCTTTTCATACCAAGCAAGTCTAGACATCAGTCTTATTTTTCTGTTATTCAGCATAAAAAACCTCGATTTCCCCGCAAATGCGGTTATAGTGCTATAAATTCTTATCGGACAAAGGTATGTAATCTTTATATACCAAACGGCTTGATTAAATTCTTTACAAAATTCCGGTCCGCTATTCCACTCGTTTTTTAGTATAACACATTTCTTCCAGAATATCGAGTGTTTTTTAAGTATTTAAGACTTTTCTAATCTTCTCCTTTTTGTAATAATTATATAATCTTCAAAATATTATGTTTTTTTTTAATATTTTACTAAAAGCAAAAAAAGCTATTACAAAATAAGATTTTGAAAAATTATTTTGTAATAGCTTTTTTAAAAGTAACTATACACAAACTATATAGTTTCGATGCTTATCCAAGCTAAACGATCTAACATCTGATTTATAATCAATTTATTTAACTGTTCATGAAATACCGTTTTATCAACTTCATTTCCATCTACCTCATAATAGGAACAAGTCTCAGTACTGTCTGGAAATATCAGTTCCTCACGACTAAACAAACTCAAAATCTTCTTCTCTTGTCCATCAGTCTGATAACGAAATAAGGTATAAGAATGAGTGCTATTGAAATCGTACTGGCGTACTATTGTTCCATCTTTAAGGGGATAATCTCTACAGCTTCCTTCTGCCCAGTCATACTGCCAGCAGTAAAGTCTGCCGTTGTCATAATGAAATACACCATTGTAACTGCTTGGATCATCTACATATTGAACAAGTAATTCCTCTACACCATCTCCATCCAAATCCAAATAAGTATACTCTAATTCTCCATAAGAAAGAATGGTATCTCTCCATGTATCTAAATTCCATTTGGATATGTCTGTACTATCAAACATGGAAATATCTCCCGACAGAAATTCTGTATAAGCTGTTTTGGCAAGTTTTGAAATCTCTTCTGTAGAAGGAGATGTTTCCGATTCTATCTTTACATCTTTAGAAAGTCCTATAGGTTCTTGTATTGTTCTTCCATATCCTACCAAAACAATCAGATAAATTAATAGATGTATCCCTATCTTGAATATTTCCATATAAGTCTTCTTCCAATTTGTATTAATATTTATAGTAGTTATATAATATTTTGATTTTATTATATATATGATTACAAGTACTGTCAACAAAATAAGTGTTACAAATATATGAATAAAAATTTAAAAAGCAGATATCCAAACATCATAGAAAGGTTTTTGAATATCTGCTTTGAAGCTTTCAATAAAAATATATTCATTTAGAAAGATCGAGTTTTCGAATCGTATCTCTTAATTTTAATACAAAAGAAGGAGATACCGAAAGTTCATCAATTCCCATTCTAAGAAATGTTTCTGTGAGAGTAGTATCTGCTGCTAACTCGCCGCATATACCAATCCATATTCCATTTTTATGAGCATTCTCTGCACTCATTTCAATCAGTTTTAAAACTGCCTCATGATGAATATCACAAAACTGTTCTATATCAGCATTTTGTCTGTCACAGGCAAGAGTATATTGAATGAGATCATTTGTGCCGACACTGAAAAAATCGACCATAGAAGCCAGTTTGTCACTGATTATTGCTGCTGCTGGCGTTTCTATCATAATTCCTATCTGTATCTTTTCAGAATATGTAATCTTTTGATTTTTAAGTTCTGCTTTAACTTCATTGCAAATTTCAAGAATCTTTTCAACTTCCCATACACTTGTGATCATCGGAAACATAATTCCAAGACTGCCGTAAATCGAAGCTCTAAAAAGTGCTCTTAACTGTGTTTTAAAAATTTGTGGACAGGTAAGACAAATTCGAATTGCTCTATAGCCCAGTGCAGGATTTTCCTCTTTTTTAATATGAAAATAATCAGCCTGTTTATCTGCTCCAATATCAAGTGTACGAATAATAACCTGTTTCCCGTTCATATTTTCAAGAACTTTTTTATAGGCATGAAATTGCTGTTCTTCTGTAGGATAATCCTTATTTTCAAGATAGAGAAACTCACTCCTAAACAGTCCAATTCCACCTGCATCATTTAACAGTACCAAATCCACATCATCGACACTTCCAATATTGGCAAAAATATCAATTTTCTTACCATCAATGGTTACATTTTCCTTACCTTTGAGTGTCTGTAAAATATCTTTTTTCTCTTCCTCTTTCTTTTGTTTAGCAAACAGTTTCTCTTTTATTTTTTCATCTGGATCTACAAAAATTTCTCCTGTAAAACCATCAATAATTACCTCACTACCATCTTTTACTTCATTAAGAAAATTTTCACCTACACCAACTATTGCGGGAATATTTCTATTTCTTGCAAGAATAGCAGTATGTGAATTTAAAGATCCATAAGCTGTAACAAATGCGAGGACTTTATCTTTATCCATAAAAACAGTCTCACTTGGCACAAGATCATCTGTACATAGAATGACTTTATCATCTAAAGAATTTCTGTCTATTACTGTATCTGTCAGATTGGCAATCAGTCTATTTGAAATATCTCTTATGTCCTCCGCTCTTGCCTGTATATATATATCTTCCATTTGGGTAAACTTTTTTATCAGCTTATCAGAAGTAACTTTGACAGCATACTCTGCATTTATACTTTGATCTTCGATCATATTTTCGATAGAGTGATGATACTCCTCTTCTTCTAACATCATGATATGAATTTTAAAAATCTGTGCCTCTTCCTCTCCAACCTGTTTTAGAGCTCTTTCATAAATTGCTTCTAGTTGTTGTATCGTTTTGAGTCTTGCTGCCTTAACTCTCTCTTTTTCTGTTTTAATATCTGTAATATGGACATATTCCACGAAAGGAGATTGCTTTTTTAAAATAGAAATTTTTCCAATTACAACTGCTCCATAAACGCCCCTACCTCTATATTTTCTCATAGCTCCCCCTTATATTTTAAAGCTGTTTGAGTAGTTCAAATATTATATCTTTTTTTGCTAATCCGTCTGAAAAAGCAGTTGCACCGCCTGTTGCTGTACCAAGCTTTAGGGCATATTCATAATCACCGTTTTGAGAACCTGCGATAAACCCTGCCACCATAGAATCCCCTGCTCCAACAGAATTTTTAACAGAACCTTGACATATACCACATTGATGAATTTTTTTCTGTTCATCGATCAGTATTGCTCCATCTGCTGCCATAGAAATTAAGACATTTACTGCACCCATTTCTTTTAGCTTTTTAGCATAGTATATAATTTCATCCAAATTTCTAAGAGTTACTCCAAACATCTCTTCTAGCTCATGATTATTAGGTTTAATTAGAAAGGGTTTATATTTAAGTACATTTAAAAGTAGTTCCTTGGTTGCATCAACTACTACTTTTATTTTCTTATCAGAAAGATAACTTAAAATCTTTTCATAAATATCTGCTGGCATAGATGACGGAATACTCCCAGCTAATACAAGTATATCATCATCTTTCAGTGAATCAAGTTTTTTATAAAGCTGTGCGATTGCCTTATCACTGATTTTAGGCCCTTGACCGTTTAAATCCGTTTCTTCTTTTGATTTAATTTTTACATTGATTCTTGAAAATCCATGTTCAAGATGAACAAAATCTGTTTCAATACCCTGTTCACAGATTCCTTTTTCAATCGCGATACCTGTAAAACCTGCCACAAAGCCGAGTGCTTTCGATTTGATACCAAGTTCATTTAAAACGAAGGAAACATTAATTCCCTTTCCTCCAAAATAAATCTCTTCAGAAACTAATCGATTTACTTCTCCTATCTTTATGTTATCTGCATGAATAACATAATCAATGGCGGGATTAAAAGTTACTGTATAAACCATCTTTACCTCTTTTCTATCATTTATCCTACATGTCTTTCGAATTTATGAAATCCTAAAATCTGCTCTATTTTTCTCATTGCATCGTCTGGAATTTGAAAACCACTTGCAGCAATATTATTTTCTAACTGAGATGGTTTACTTGCCCCTGTTATTACACTGCTTATAATAGGTTTTCTTAAAATCCATGCCAAAGCAAGCACTGACATAGAAATACCTAATTCCTGTGCAATTTTTGAAAGTTTCTCTACTTTATTTAGATTTTCCTCAGTTAAAAGATGATTGATCTGTTTATCTGCCTGATGGGTTGCTCTAGAGCCTTCTGGATATGGACACCCCTTTTTATATTTTCCAGTCAAAAGTCCCTGTGCCAAAGGAGAAAATGGAGTAATACCAATACCATATTTTTCACAGGTTTCTATAATTTCGTGTTCAATATATCGATCCATCATATGATACTGAGGCTGAAGTGCTGTCATAGGATAGAGATGATACTCATTGATAATTTTTTGTGCCTCTGTTAATCTTGTCGCACTCCACTCTTCACTAACTCCATAATATAATATTTTCCCCTGCGATACAAGATCACTTAATGCACGTAATGTTTCTTCCATTGGAGTAGATGGATCAAAGCGGTGGCAATAATATAAATCAACATAATCTAACTGCATATTTTTGAGAGTACGCTCCATATTTTCAAAAATATGCTTTCTTGAAAGTCCTCTTTCATTCACATCTCTTCCTATTGGAAAAAATACTTTACTGGATACTACATAGGAACTTCTTGGATAGGATTTTAAAACTCTACCCAAAAAACGCTCTGCTTCTCCTCCACTATAAGCATCCGCACAGTCAAAAAAATTAATTCCTTTCTCATAGGCAAGTCGAATAGTTTGCTCTGCAATTTGTGCCTTTTCCCCTCCTGTTAAATCTGTCATCCAACTTCCCACTGCAATTTCACTGACCTTTAATCCTGACTTTCCAACACTGCGATACTTCATTATAAAATCCTCCTTATAAAATTTAAACTTCTCTTTACAAACAATAGCACTTTAAGTATACTTAAAGTCAAGGAGATTTTAAAAAAGATTTCGGGAGATATTTATGAAAACCTACACAATACAAGAAATTACAACCCTCTTTTCCCTTTCTTCCTCTACATTGCGATATTATGAACAAGCTGGACTGCTGCCGAAGGTAGAGAGAAATTCAAAAAAGCAGCGAATTTATACACAGGAACATATCTGTAGAATTCAATCTATTTTATGTTTTAAACGAACTGGACTTCCAATCTCCAAAATGTTAAAATTTTTTTCCTATGAAAGTAACTTAGAAAACAATATTGATAACATTATTCAGCTTTTATCGGATCATGAAGTCATGCTTAAAGTAAAAATAGAGGAAATACAAAAAGATTTATTACATATTCATCAAAAGATAGAATACTATCATCAAGTCAAACAGTCCTTTGAAGAACATATAGAACCTCCATGTTTTCATAACTTTAAATCATAACTATTTTTTTCAATAAATAGTTGAGTGGTCTTTTTTTAATTCAACAATTAGTTGTTTGAAAAAAATCCTTTTCTTGTTAAGATAAAACAAGAAAATAAAAAAAGGAGATTAAAGTTATGTTTGATATGAATCAGATAGGAAAAAATATTTCTAATTTAAGAAAATCAATAGGAATTACTCAGATGGATCTGGCAGATAAATTAGGGATAAGCTTTCAGGCGATTTCTAATTGGGAGAGGGGTATAAGTATGCCAGATATTTCAAAGCTAGGTGAGTTATCTTCCCTTTTTCATGTTTCTATTGATGAAATTTTAGGTAATCAGAAAACAAGTGATATTGCCAAAAATCTTATTGAAGATCAGCCAGTTTCTGATGTTACTATGGAAAAAATAGAAGAAATCGCACCAATTTTATACACAGAGCAGGTGGAAACTTTGGTCGAACACATAGCAGAAATTGAGATTAATGCAGATAGTATATGTAGTATTGCTCCATTTTTAAGTCAAGATTTTATTGACAAATTTGCAACAAACTTGCTTGAAAAAACTCATTCCTTTCAGTCTATTATGCCCATTATGCCATTTATCAGTCAAGATATTCTTAATGAGCAGATATCTAAAGTTTTTTCTGAAACAGATGATTTATGGACATTCCATTCTATATTCCCATTTATAGATCAGAGTGTTATTGATAATCTGGCTTATTCTTGTTTTGAAAAAACAGATGATCTGAATGCTCTTCACCCTATCGTATCCTATATCAGCAAAGATACTTTAAATCATATTGTAGCAGAATCTTTAGAGAAACATGGACTTATAGGTTTTAACTTAATCATGCCTTTTATTGACAGTAAAATTATTGAGGATTATATTCTCAAACATCAAGCTTAAGAAATGAGGAAAAAAGTGAAACAGAAAGAAGAAAAAAAACTTACTTATACAACATGGCAAAACACTCTCTATATCTTTCGCGGAGTTTTTAGATGGTGTAAGCCGCTACTTATCTTTATCTCTATAGGTGCAGTCACAGAAACTGCTATTCCATTTATTGGACTGTTTTTGGGGAAATTAGTAATTGAACAGGTAGAAAAGGGAGCAAAAACAGGGCAGTTGTTATCTATTCTAGTAGTTGTTGCTCTTTTAGAAATATTTGTTTTATGTTTAAACAATCTGGCACAAAACCAAAGTTGGCCTCGTATGATCTATGTTCGAATGAAATTTATTTTGCTTCGTATGGCGAAGTCTATGAATATGAATTATGAAAATTTAGAACGACCAGAGATGCTTGATCGAATGCGAAAGGCAGAAAATGCAACTGGTGGTAATATAAACGGAGTAGAAGGTGTCATTCGAAATTCTTCTAATGCTATAACAGCTGCAGTTAAAGTGTGTACTGCTTCTGTCATTCTTTTTTCTGTTCACCCTATTTTGATTTTATGTATGCTGCTTCTTGCACTACTGCGGTTTTACTTTCAAGATGCGATTGCCAAATGGGACAAACGGGTGATTCACGATCCGATGCAAAATCAATATCGCCAGAGTTATTATTTGGATCATGTTACAAAAGATTTCGAGTTTGCTAAAGATATCCGTATTTTTAATATGAAAAATAGACTACAGGACAAACAGAAACAAACACATGATTATATTCATCAAAAAATTTGTATTTCTAAAAATCATTGGCTTGTTTACTGGCTAAAAAATCGTGCTATTGATTTAGTTCAGGAAGGAATCATGTATGCATGGCTTATTTATGGCGTACTTTATCAGGAGGTCACTATTGCCAATTTTACACTCTATGTTGGAAGTGTAAGAACTTTTAGTCTTGCTGTGAGCGGATTTTTAGAGTTTATTGCTGAGATTCGAAAATGCTGTAGAGAAGTAGATGATTTTCGAATCTTTATCGAATATGAGGATGGAGATGTTTTACCTAATCAAATTGCACAAAAATTCCATATGAAGCCAGAATATTTTCTTCCTTCTAAAAAGGTACAACAACATATATCACAAATTTATACAGACCTTCCAAAACCATCAGAAGGATATGAATTTACTTTTGAAGATGTTTGGTTTCAGTATCCGGGAAGTGAAACTTACGCTTTAAAACACCTAAATCTAACTGTAAAAGCAGGACAGCGGCTGGCGGTCGTAGGTTTAAACGGAGCAGGAAAAACCACATTTATTAAACTGCTGTTACGTTTATATCAACCTACCAAGGGAAGAATTTTATTGAATGGAATTGATATTTTAAAATTTAATCGTGAAGACTATTTTCATTTATTTTCTCCTGTCTTTCAAAATGTAGAATGTTTTGCCTTTCCGATTTCTGAAAATGTTTCTATGCAAAATCCTGAAAGTACAGACTGTAAAAGGGCAGAAGAAGTTTTGCGATTAGCAGGTCTTGGTGAAAAATTAGATGATCTTTCTCAAGGAGTACATACACAGTTATTAAAAGTATTATATGACGATGGAATTGATCTTTCTGGTGGTGAAAAGCAGAAAATGTCTTTAGGTCGTGCTCTTTATAAAGATGCAAAAGTTGTGATTTTAGACGAACCGACTTCTGCCCTAGATGCACTGGCAGAATATCAAATGTATCAAAATTTTGATAATCTAATTGGAAGTAGAACATCTGTCTATATTTCACATAGACTTTCCAGTACACGCTTTTGTGATGCCATAGCAATGTTTTCTGCTGGAGAAATGATAGAATATGGAACACATGATATATTACTTCAAAAAAATGGAGCCTATGCAGAAATGTTTCGTGTACAGGCACAATATTATAAAAAACAGTCTTAGCAGGGAGGATAAAAATGTCAGAAACTACTTCAAATACAGAATCAAATCAAAAAAAGCAGCCTTCTCCTTCCACGAAAAAAGTCCTTCGATATTTTTATTCTCTGGTCTGGAAAGAAAAACCGAGATATTTTGTGTTTACTGTTTTCAGTATTTTCATTGTATCAGTAGCACCGTTTATCACTATTGTTTTTCCAAAATATATTATTGATGAATTGATAGGTCAAAGGCGAATTCCTATATTGATTGGATATGTTCTTACTATGATCTTGCTTAACTGGGCAATTCAAAGTTTAAAACATATAGTTCAAGAAACTCTCTATAAAATGGACGATTGGTTTGAACGTTATTTTAATCAGGAAATTAGTAAAAAAGCCATGAGAATGGACTTTGAACATACAGAAGATCCCACTGTACTAGATCAAAGTACAAAGGCAGAAACTGGAATGAGTTGGTATTCTGGAGGAATTCAAGGTCTCACTATATGTATTGTGGAAATGCTCTCTTCTATTATTACACTTACAGGAGTTATCACTATGATCGTATTTTATGCCCCTATTGTCCTTCCGATTTCTGCGATAACTGTTGCGATTGGTGCATGGATTACCTCTAAACAAAACGCAGCAAATATTCGAAGTTTTAATGAACTACCTGCTCTTAATCGTGCTTTTGGTTATATTTACTGGAATTTATCAGACTTTCGCTATGGCAAAGATATCCGCTTATATGAGGCAACGGATATGATGTTATCCAAAGGAGAAGAAAATAATAGTAATACAATGAAAATATGGTTAAAACAGGCATCTACGAATCAAAATTATGGCTTTTTAGATTCTGGATTAAATGCATTCCAAATGGTGGTAATCTATCTTGTGTTGGGTTTAAAAGCCCTAAAACGTGAAATTACTATTGGCAGTTTTACCATGTTAATCAGTTCTTCTGAAACTTTACAAAACTCTTTAAAAAACTTCATTTTTCAAATACAGGAACTTAATAAAAAATCTGTATTTATGAGTGAATATATAAAATTTATGGAACTGGAAGATGTTTTAGTTCATGGAGAAGAAAAACTTCCAGAACAATTTTTAACCTCAAAAGGAGTAGAAATTGAATTTCGTCATGTATCCTTTCGCTATCCAAGAGCAGAAGAAGAAACTCTTTTGGATATTAACCTTGTTATTCCAGCCGGAGAACATCTTTCTGTTGTCGGATTAAACGGAGCAGGAAAAACCACATTTATTAAACTGCTTTGTAGACTTTATGATGTAACAGAGGGAGAAATTTTAATCAATGGAAAAAACATTAATACCTATGAATATGAAGAATATATGCGACTACTCTCTGTGGTATTTCAGGATTTTAAACTATTTTCGCTTTCCATTCGAGAAAATCTTTTATTAGGAGATTCTAAAAAATCTGAAAACGAGGAAGAGTTACAGCGTTTATGTGAGCTTTGTGGACTTCATGAAAAAATCGAAAGTTTAGAAAAAGGCTTAGAAACAAATCTGTATAAAAACTTTGATGAAAATGGAATTGAACCATCTGGTGGAGAAGCTCAAAAGATAGCGATTGCCAGAGCACTATATAAAAACGCTCCCATTGTTATTTTAGATGAACCGACTGCTGCACTCGATCCGATTGCAGAATATGATATCTACCGACAGTTTGATCAATTAGTAGGCGGAAAAACCGCAGTCTATATTTCTCATCGACTGTCTTCTTGTAAATTTTGTGATCATATTGCTGTATTTTCAGGCAAAACGATTGCAGAATATGGAACCCATGAGGAATTAGCAGCAAAAGAAAATGGTATTTATGCCGAAATGTTTGCAGCACAGGCACAGTATTATTTAGATCCAACACCATAGAAAAATAGAAGAGGTTCTGTTATACAAATTAATTTGTATAACAGAACCTCTTCTATTTTTCTAATACTGTCTGCATATTAATATTTCTAGGGGTTGTCATAGTTTCAAACTGAATGATATAAGTTTTGGTATTTTGATTGATTCCAATAATTTTTCCTCTTCCAAAAACTTTATGTTTTACTATATCGCCAATACAATGTATTTTTTCTTCTGTGTGTATATTATTTCTGTTAATATAGTTAGTAGCAGCCTGTGTCAGTCGTTGTTCTAATTCTACTGTATACTTTAAATATTGTTTATCAATATCAAAAATAAATCTGGAAGGAAATCGAAATGAACCATCATAATTTAACCCTTCTGCATCACTTAAAAACAGGGCATTTTCTGCTCTGGTATATGCTACATATGCCAGTCTTCTTTCTTCCTCTAATTTATCTATTGTATCAACATGTTTGCTTGGAAAAATTCCCTCATTTAATCCACACACAAAAACATAGGGAAATTCTAATCCCTTTGCTGTATGAATTGTCATCATTTTAATTGTATTTTTCTTTTCTTCTTGATCCATATTAGAAAATAAAGATATACTCTGTAAATAATCTTCTAATGAAGTTTCTTCTCCTGCATTATTTTCATAATCAAAAATAGCCCTTTTTAATTCCGCTAGGTTATTTAATCGTTCCTCTTCTCCCCCTTGTCTTAACATAGCTTCATATCCGCTATCATTTATTATTGCCATTAATAGATCTGTAATTTTCATTTCCTGATACTTTTTTTGATAGTTTTCTATCAGTTCTATAAACTCATTGGCTTTGCTTTTTACAATTAAATCGTCTTTTCGATTTTCTTTTAGTGCTGTATATAAGGAACAGTGATTTTGTTCTGCATAATTTTTTAATAGCTCAATTCTTTTTGTTCCAATATTACGTCTTGGTTCATTAATAACTCGAAGAAAGGATAAATCATCTTCTAATACAATCATTCGAAGATAGCTTAAAGTATCTTTAATCTCTTTTCTTTTGTAAAACTCTACCCCGCTGTATAAAACATAGGGCAGTTTTGCTTTTATCATTTCTTCCTCTAAACTTCTTGAAACGAAGTGGGAGCGGTATAAGATTGTGATATTTTGATAGCTTTCTCCCTTTTGAATCAGATTTTGAATCTGTTTTATTATCCAAAGAGCTTCCTTTTTTGTTGTCTTAGCATGATGGTATAAAACACGAGTACCACCCGATCTTATAGCCTTTAACTCTTTTTCAATTCGCTTTGTATTTTTACTGATCAGAGAATTTGCAACATTTAATATTGTTTCAAAAGAACGATAATTCTTATCTATGATAATTGTTTTTGTTGGAATATGCTCTTTGTCAAAATTTAAAATAAACTGAATTTTTGCACCTCTCCAACTATAGATCGTCTGATCGGGATCTCCTACGACAAATAGATTTTTATGATAACTGCTTAAAATATTTACCAGAGTATATTGTGTTAAACTGACATCTTGAAATTCATCTACCATAATATATTCTAATTTATTCTGCCATTTTTCTCTTTTTTCTTTAAACTCGTTTAAAATATAGAGAGCGAAAATTAAAAGATCGTCATAATCTAAACCAAAACATTTTTTCTGTTCATATAAATATCCACAAAACACTCTTTCTTCTATCTTTTCTGCATAAAGATACTTCTGTTTTAGTTGAGTAGAATCCATTTCTAAAATCCAGTGTTCAATATAGTCCGATAAAAATTTTCTGTCTGAGATCATATTTTTTGCCTGAGTAAATGTATAATTTTTCGAAGAAATATTTGCCTGTTGATACACATTCTTTAAAATGGCATCTGTATCCTCCGAATCCATAACAACAAAATTAGATGGATAATTCATTGTATGAATATCTTCTCGAAGTAATTGAACACAAAATCCATGAAACGTACAGATCAGTCCTGTATCCTGATCCCCTATCATGGATCGAATCCGTCGTTTCATTTCATTTGCAGCTTTATTTGTAAATGTGACACACAAAATATTCGAAGTAGAAACTCCTAGTTCATTGACTAAATAGACATACCGATTTGTTAAAGCCTTCGTCTTTCCGCTCCCTGCACCTGCAATTACTCTGACATATCCTTCTGTTGTCGTAACTGCTAGCTTTTGTTCCTCATTTAAGTTATCCATAAGTTTCCTCCGAATATACTTTACATCTACTTCTTTTTTAAATAATAAAATCCATAAGGCGGTATATTAACTCCAACTGGTTTTATCTCATTTCCTGAAATTAAATCTATATAATCACCATCTTTTTCGTCAATCCATGCAGTCTTATCATATTCACTAAAATTAAATAGACCTATTATCTTCTCTCCTTCAAAATATCTACCTATACATAGTATAGAAGAATCCCACGTTTCAACTGTCCATGTATCTGCATTCGATACAAATACTTTTTCTGTTTTTCGAATCTGTTCTAACTGCTTTAATCCACAAAATATCTTTCCTTCTACTGTATCTGTATTCTCAATATTTTCTGCCAGTTTCCAGTTCATCGCTCCACGATGGATATAGCGTGAGTCCGCTGCTTTATCTGGATTTTCTTTATAGGTATAATCATTGACCTGTCCTATTTCATCTCCGCTATATAGTACAGGAATTCCAGACTGCATAAACATATAGGCATGAAGCATCAAATCTAATTTAATCGCCTGTTCCATTGCACTATCATCTTGTTCAAAACCTGCCTTTTCTACACCACACATCGATGCAGTAGTTCCACAAAATCTGGCATCTCCAGTAACTGGATCGGCATTATAGAGTTCACCACAGCTATTGCTCTTTCCAGCATACCCTTGAAAATAATCATTTAAATACTTTTTATGGGCTCTCTCTTCCATCCCTTCTGCTCTTAAAATACCATAATCAAGTCCCCATCCAATATCATCATGGCAACGTAGATAATTTAAAAATACATAATCTTTTGGAAGGGAATTTACAATGTCAAGCTGTCTTTTTAAAAGCTTAACATCTCTTGTTGCTACTGTATGCCATGTCGTTGCCATTGTAGTAACATTATAAAGCATATGACATTCTGGTTTCTTTACTGTTCCAAAATAAGGCACTACCTTTTCAGGTTCCATAACCACTTCGCCAAGTAAAAGGACAGCTGGACAAACAATCTCACTAATCATACGCATCATACGTACAATAGTATGTACCTGTGGAAGATTTCTACAAGGAGTATTTAGCTCTTTCCAAATATATGGTACTGCATCAATACGAATAATATCAATTCCTCTATTGGCTAAATAAAGAAAATTATACATCATCTCATTAAACACTCTTGGATTTTTATAATTTAAGTCCCATTGATATGGATAAAATGTAGTCATTACAAAATGATTTGCATCTTCAAGCCATGTAAAGTTTCCCGGAGCAGTTGTCGGAAACACTTGCGGTACCGTTTTTTCATATAGAGATGGCTCATGTTCATTATCAAAGAAAAAGTAACGGCTCATATATTCCCCATCTTTTTGACGTGCCTTTTTTGCCCACTCATGATCTTCTGAGGTATGATTCATAACAAAATCCATGCAGACATTCATGTTTTTTTTATGACATGCGGCTGTCAGACTATCCAAATCTTTCATAGAGCCCAGATCCTTTTGTACCTTACGAAAATCGGATACTGCATATCCTCCATCCGAACGCCCCTTTGGTGTATCAAGAAATGGCATCAAATGGATATAGTTTACATTACACTTTTGAATATAATCTAGTTTCGATTCTACACCTTTCATATTTCCTGCAAAATTATCAATATAAAACATCATTCCAAGCATATCATTTTGTTTGTACCAGTCTTGATTGATTTCTCTTGCCAAATCTCTGGATTTTAATTCTTTATTTCTTTCTAAGAAAAACTGTTTCATTCTATTACACAGTTCATCAAACATAGAATCATTTTCATACAATTCCATATAGAGCCATTTGAGTTCATCAAGGTGCTTTTCTAATCTCTTTTGAAAGATTTTTTCTTCTTCTAAACTTTTGATATTTTCTTTACTATTTAATTGTTTCTTTCTCATTGTTTTCTCCTATATTAATATTTTCCTGTGTCAGATTGAGAAACGGAATATTCACTTTTTCTGATTCTCCTATATAAGAATTTCTCCACTCATTATATTCTTTTTCATCGATAGGTTCTTTGAGTGAGTACTTTCCTTCCTTCATAATATAATACACAATGCCATCTTTATCTATATCTGCCTGCTCTGGAAAAGAAAGATCGTTATCCCCTTTTTCAGAAACGGATCTATCCCAAGCATCTACCCATGCTACTTGTGTATAGGTATCTGTTGCTTTATCATATTGATATAATGTATATGGCGACAGCTTATCTCCAGAGTATCCCTGATTATTTGACCATTTTGCTTCTATTATTCCATTATTATAAAAAGTAAGAGATGGAAATTCAGATAATTGTTTGTAGACTTTTCCTAAATTCTCATCAAAATCATAGATAATCGTTGTCATGACTGCTTTCGCCTGTGTCTGAGTATATTGAATAATTAATTCGTCTCTTCCATCTCTATCAATATCATATATAGCAAACTGATTTTTCGAAATATCACAAAAATCTGCTTCAAAACTATAATCCTCTTCATCCAAAATACGATTTGAATAGAGATTTTCTAATATAGACTGGTATGCTTCTTTTCTTGCTTTTTCCTGTTTATTTTCTGACTTTGGCATTGCTGTTTGAACTGCACTTAATTTAGAAAAAGAACTGCCTACTAACATACCAAAAGTCAATATTGCTATAGAAATACCTATCTTTTTTACACTTTTTCTTATCATCTAACTTCCCTCCCCTATATTAATAAATATACAGTTTATTCTTTTATTTATACATATTTATACATTTATACTATCTACGATCTACTATATATTAGTGTAATAGCATTGTCAATTATTATTTTGAAAAATAGAGCTATCTTACTAAACTGACAATAGGCTCAATAAATTTCTTATCCGAAATATCATAAGAGGAAGAAATCATTTTTATCATTTCTTCCTCCGCTTCTGTCTTCCTCTTTTTTGCTTTAAGTGTTTTTATAAATATTTTCATCATAAGTTTTGATGGAGTAGACATTTTTTCATAATTGAATCCGCCCTGACAGTAAAATACATTTACTTTTTTCCATTCTGACTCTTTGAAATTTTGTTTCAGTGCTGGCTTAATTTCTGGATTTTCTATCGGACTTGCTCCAACACAAAATACAATCAGCTTCTTATTTGACCATTTATCTATATTACTTTTAAACCAGCCAAGCTTGTTGATACCGCCTCCACATGCCCAACTTCCAAAAATAATTGCTTCATATGCATCCATATTTTTCTTTTTTACCTCTGATAACTCAAAGCAATCTGCTCCTGTTGCCTCTGCTATCCATTTGGCATATCGTTTTGTAAAACCTGTCTGTGAATTATAAATTATTATTGTTTTCATCTATGTAAACTTCCTTTTTCATTTTCTATACTATTTTATTCTTTTTATCTGCAATTCTCTTTTCCAAATTATCAATTCCTGAATATAATTTTGACAGAAGGATAAATAATGTTTCAATTTCTTTTTCTGTATAAACTCCAAACAGATATTTTAATTCTTCCTGATACTCTAAAAAATCGTTTTGAAAATAATCATTTACTTTTTCTGTAGGACAAATACACATAGCTCTTGTGTCATTTGGACTTTGTTGAATCGTGATAAAATTTTTTTTCACCAAAACATCAGCCAGCTTTTTAATATTTTGTCTTGAACAGCCTAATATAGTTCCTAACTTGGTAAAAGTTAATTGTTCTTTGGATTGTCGAACTATAGACAACAACATGAATTGTTTTAATGATATCTTTGGAATATGGTTATCAAAAAGCGTCTGTAGTCTGTTTCCAACAATAAATAAAGTACTGAAAATTGCTTTTTTTTGATTTTGTGTAGTACTGGAAAACTGTGTAACTAAATCTTCTAATTTCATATACTCCTCCATACAAGTAACTTGTTACCTATTTAATTATAGTAATAAGTTACTTATAAGTCAAGATTTCTTCTTTGTTTGAATTATATAATTTTTTACTACTTCATTTTATATTATATGACTGTTAAAAAATTTTCTTAATTGAACTACAATCTGTTCATTAGAAATATACATAATTATCTGTGTTATGTAAAAAATATTAGATAAGTTTATTCATTGTTTAATATTTATATTGACTTTTTCCATTAATATGATATATACTTATAAAAAATTCTTCACAAAATAATAAAAAATTTTATATTTAATTTTATAATAGACATGAAATAAAATTAGTTTATTATTATACTAGTTTGAGGAGATATATTTAATGTCATCTACTGAACTACTTTTTTTATCAGGAGATTATGAAGCACAGGAAATGTGTAGACATAAAAATCATATCCAACTATTTCTTATAAAACATTTCCTATACAGTATTTTAATTTCTTCTTTAGTTAATATGCCTGTTGGTTGTTATTACCAATCGAAATATACACAATTTTTAGTCAACCAATATAAAGCCTTTTATTTCCCATATAAAAATCATCCCCCTGTGGCAGAACTTTCAATTGGAGATGATCGATGCTCCTTTGCAGAAGACGTTGAAATCAAGAAAAGTTGGTTTCCAAAAAAATATAATTATACTGATAATGATACTAATTCATTGCTGACCAAAAATCTTAAAAATATTCAACCTCGAATTCGTAATGGGAAAATGCGTAAAAAATTAACCTCTAATATTTCTGCTGATGTGTCGGAAAATAGTCCAGTTCATGCAGTTTTAAGCCAAATTCTCGAATCTGAGAAACGGGCAGTTGAGTTTGTACAACCATTAAAAAAGGTTATTGAAGTTCAAGAATATGCTATTTTACCTCCTTATATTGAGATTGAAATGGAACGCCATGGATTATCTACACAATATGCTCACCGAAGATGGCTCGATTTTATTCTTTTCAAGGCATATTCTCAAAGCTGTGAAGATGTATATCAATGCTATTGCAATAATCCATTACGTATTTTTTATGATGATGATTTCAAACGTATTCATCCATATCATTTGGACTATCGAGATACTAATTTATTTGAAGTATTTATTCACATTTTCCCTTTTCATAGAATAGAACATATAGAGCACCTTAGTATCTCTAAATTAATGGAAATTAAGTACAGTTCAGAATTTCAACATTATCTGTATATCTATCAGACCTTGATTGAAATTTTGAGAGATGAACTACAAGTAGTACTTTTAGAAAATAATGGATATGTTTCAACACAAAGAATTTTTCAGGAATATAGAGATATTGAGTTTCACCGTTGTAAGCATGAGCTATTGTATAATACACAAGATGCAATTACACTTTATAAAATTTTAAAAAATCCATTTACAAAGAGTAAACGTTTTAAGGAGTGGATATCTCATAAAACAGATTTACCAGCGTTATATCTATTATCATGTGTAAAAAGTCACAAATATGGAATTTTAAAGGAATATCTGTGTGAAATCTTTCAACAATCTAAACATATATATCAAGAACAAAGGAGGAAATCGATGAAAAACTTTTCATTTGCGATTGGTAAAAATCAGATAGAACAAGAAATTAAAACCTTTTCAGATCCATCTGATTTGGCTGACAACGAAAAAAATTTTCCTATAAAACAGGCGGAATTTCAGAAAATTCCTTCTGAGAACCTAGAGATATTTAAAAAAGAACTTTTCAAAAATACAGAAATTAATACAGCTTGTCGAAAAGCTATTCTAGCCGTTTTAGACGCAAGGTATGTTACTAGCGAAGCTGAGTATGAAAAAAATTTGAAGGATTGGAAGAAATCTAAAAAAGCATTCTCACAAAAAGTACAAGATGCAATTAGTTTAGCAGCTAACATTGCCAGTATCGGTGCATTTATTGAACAATTAATGCTACTTTAATAAATTAAGGTAAAATATCTAAGAAAAAATGAAATACTTAATATATAATTATTGAGGACTTATTAATATGATAAAGTATAAAAAAAATGACAAATTCAGAATGAAAGTAACAGATCGATGTAATTTTTCCTGTTCTTTTTGTCATGCTGAAGGCGGAAAAAATGCAGAAGATATTATTATTAACCAACATTTATATAAAGCTATTGAGTTATTGCGTCCTCTCTACAGTCGAGTTCATATCACAGGAGGAGAACCATTTATATATGATAAACTAGATAATATTTTAGATATTTTAGAGGAATATGGATATAAAACGGCAGTTACAACAAATGGTTATTTTTCATTAAAAGAAAAGCAAAAAATAATTGAACGTATGGAGTATATCAATTTTTCTGTTCATTCATTCCAAGAACAATATGTTTCAAATCTAATTGGCAGAAATAATACTGCAAAATATATCATATCAACAATTTTGCAGAATATAAAAATACTTATTGATATTTTACCGGTAAGAATTAATACAGTAGTATCAGATAAGGAAGAAAGTCAAAAGATAGAAGAAATTCTTGAGTTTTGTGGAAAATTAAATATAGAATTAAAATTAGTGCCAGAATGGAAGGTACGTGAAAAGGCAACTTTAATTATAAGAAATATACTTCAAAAAAATAATTTTAATTTGTATGAAAAAATTTATCTTTTACCAGGATCTAATGTTAGAGAACGTTATAAAAATCCACATGGACAGATTGTAGAAGTAAAAAAGATTGAATTTTATTTTCCTAAATTTTTATGTACAAATTGCACAAAACAGAAATATTGTCAAGAAGGATTTTCATTTCTAAGAATAGGAGGAGAACCTTTATATTTTCAACCTTGTATTTTTAATAAAAAGCTCAGCTTGGAAGATTTTCAAAAAAATATGTTACCAAATATTTATTTTATGTTTGAAGATGTAGGTACGTTATGACAATATTTTTTTGGAAAAAAGGAATTAGAAGTATATGGGAAAATGAAATCTTAACAATTGGTCAAGGAAAGACTAGGGGAGGAGCAATTTTTGTAACAGGGAAAAAAAGTTTTGAGATTACTAAAAAGAGTTTTATTCTAAATCATGTCCAAATGGACGGAGGAGGAATTTATTTACTAGATTGTCACTATGTTATTATACGAAATTGTCTCTTTTTAATGAATTTTGCCAAATGGGGAGGAGCAATTTATCTTGAAAAATGTTCTCATATAGAAATTTCCTCTTGTTTGTTTTTAATGAATTGTGTTAAAAGAGATGGAGGGGCAATTTCGTTGAGTTATTGTGAAAAAGTTCGTTTTCACAATAATGTTTTTGCATTAAATAAAGGATTACGCTCTTCAAATCATATAGATTTACATAATAGTAGACAGATTATAGGAATAGATAATATTAAATAAAGTATAGATGTAATTACCCCTTATTTATATTATCTATCCTTTGTAGTCACTTCCTAGATATTTGCTTTTTCGATACATTCATGTATAAAATACATTGTCATAGCTTCCATTCGTCTGTTTCCTTCCTCAGAAAATCCATGTCCTTCTCCTTGGAAGCTTTCCAGTCTGGCATGGGAATAAAATTCTTTTGCCTGAACACTATAATGAAATGGAACAATTCTGTCTTCTGTTCCATGTATTATTAATACTCTTTCTGTAAATTTTCCAATATGTTCATAAACCTCAAAGCCATGTATTGTTTCAAAAAACTTTCTTCCAAGTGTCATATTCCAAAGTTCTTTTGTATCTGGAATATCTTTCAGATTTTTATATCTTTCATTCCAGTTATCTGCGATACATAGAGCAGGATATAATAAAATAAGTCCCTTAACTTCCTGAAATCTATCCTCAGCAACTAATGCAGATACTAATCCTCCCTGACTACCGCCAAATAAAAAAAGATTGCTTTTATCTATACAGTCCCATGTCTGTACCTCATCTATCACTGCTTCTAAGTCTTGTTTTTCTGTAAATATCGTCATATCTGTTGTTTTAAAGCCACTCTGATCTTGTACACTTCCTCCACAGAAAGTATAACATACTGCCCCTATTCCATTTGAAGCAAAATATCTTGCTGAAATATCGAAATCGGTTTTATATCCATTATATCCATGACTAAATATAACCAATGGGAAGATTTTATTTTCCTCTGGTCTATAAAAAGTTCCATCGACTGTTCTATTATGGTGAGTAATTTTAATTTGTGTAACCTGCATTATATTTCTCCAATTTTACTATAATTTATTAATTCTTCTATTCTTAAAATAGTATTCTTGATCGTGTTCATTTACTTCACGTAAAATTTTACAAGGATTACCTACAGCAACTACATTGGATGGGAGATCTTTTGTGACAACACTACCTGCTCCAACTACTACATTATCTCCAATCGTAATTCCGGGTACAATAATAACCCCTGCACCAAGCCAACAGTTTTTTCCAATATGAACAGGAGCATTATATTGATATCCTTCTTGACGTAGTCTTGGAAGAATTGGGTGTCCTGCTGTAGCAACTGTTACATTCGGGCCGAACATTGTATAATCACCTACGTAAATATGAGTATCATCTACTAATGTCAAATTAAAATTTGCATAAATATTTTTTCCAAAATGAACATGATGTCCGCCAAAATTAGTATGCAAAGGAGGTTCAATATAGCAATTCTCTCCGATTTCAGCAAACATCTCTTTGAGCATAGTACTTCTTTTTTCTAATTCAGTAGGACGGGTATTATTAAAATCATAAAGACGATCTAGATATCCCATCTGCTCTTTTAATAGCTCTTCCTCACCCGGAAGATAAAGTTCACATGTGTGCATTTTTTCTTTTATATCCATACAATCCTCCTATATCACTCTATTTCCATAACTGTTCCAAAAAATATCGGCAGTTTCTTTTCGCAGTCAAAAATGAAATATACAAAAGGTCTGTTTAAATATATTGTTTTAGAAGGAATTGCCCCCCTTAGGCACTCTTCTACTACTGTTGCTGTCCCTGCCTTTGTTCCTTTTGTATTTACTGTAATTAACGTTTTATGTATCACACGATTCATAAATAAATTTCCTTTTTTATGAGAACCAATTCCAGAAAAATCTGCTCTTGTCATATCAAAAGCATCTTTTATCCCCATCTTTTGAAGAACTTTGCTCATCTCTATACTATATTCCGTTTTATATTTTGGAATCGCTGCTTTGATCTCTGTCATTTTCATAGGATTAGTAAGTATTTTATACAGTTTTTCTCCTGTCAGAGAAGCAATATACTCACAAACTGTAATACTATCGTTTGGAAGAAGAGCTGCAAACGCATATTTTCGATTGGCATAATATTTCAAAAACCCTTCTGCATGTTCCTCTTTTAAATAGTGAAACTCTGTAGAATACATCAATTCTACATCTTGAACTGTTCCATCTTCTTTGGTAAATTTATTATGATATACTTGATTTTTTTTATAAATTTCATTCCATTCCGCTTCAAAAGCAACTGCGTTTATTAAATATATAACTGCATCTGGTAAAATTTTGTTGAGAATATTTGAAATCATTCCCTGTGTATGTTTTTCTACCCATTTATTAATATCACCTAAAGTAGAAGAATCAAAAGGAGCTTGATAGAAACTGGCACCAAAATAATCTGTAGTCTTATGTAAAAAATCTTGATTTATATTAAAATCTTTATCATCTTTAAACCAAACTACGTTTGCCATACTTAACTTGTACTTTTCTTCAATCGGAAGAGTTTTTTGATAAGTATGTAGATATTTTGTTAACTTTGATATCGGCAGTTGAAAAGCCTGTTCTATCTGAGCAAGTGTCTCCCCTTTTGCTCCGTTTGCTGTCATAGTTAAAGCAGCAAGAAGAGATAAAGGAGAAATGACTACATTTTTGTTTTTACTTATCGTATGCTGAAATAACTTTACACAAAAATCTGTAATTGTTATGATAGTTTCTTTATTATAGTTCGTTTCTATCTTATTTTTTATTCCTCTCATACACAACTCCTTTTTAATCAGTTTATCATACGATAGAGCGTTATGCAAGGAGCTACTATACTAAGAATTGAATATACAAAATATAGTATCCAATTTCCTTAGTAGAGTAGCTCCTCAATATAGTTATTCTTCTTCTAATTTTCCATCTTTCATATGTAATATAATATCTGCTTGGGACGCAGCTTTATTATCGTGTGTTACTAGAATCACACACCTTTTTTCTTTGTATGTCAATTCTTTTAGAATATTTATAATATTTTTGCTGTTTTCTGAGTCTAAATTTCCAGTTGGTTCGTCGGCAAGAATAATTTCTGCTTCTGATGCCAAAGCTCTAGCGATTGCAACTCTTTGTTGTTCTCCTCCTGATAATTGTGCAGGCATACGCTTTTGTTTCTCTTTTGTCAACTCTACAGAACATAATTTTTCTTCTGCCTGCTGTCTGGCTTTCATCTTTTCCATCTTTTTTAATAATAGTGGATACATTACATTTTCTTTTGCAGTCAACAAGGGAAATAAATTGAAATTTTGATAGATTACAGAGGCATGATCTCTGCGGTATTCATCTAAATTTAATTCTTCCATTGATGTTTCGTCAACTACCCATCACCTAAAGGTAATGGGCTTGTAACTGCCCAGTCGTACGGACGGCTTATGCCTCCGACCTTTAACCCCAATAAGCATTATGCTTAAAGTGGCGT
>CAJUGJ010000019.1 GCA_910586015.1 uncultured Lachnospiraceae bacterium | reverse complement strand
TGCGGTCGCTGTACTGATAATAAAAGAGGGCAGTTTCCATACAAAGCACCGCATCGGGGAACAGACGGTTGATAATTTTAACTTCCTGTTCGCCATAGGTTTCTGTCCAATGATAATAACCCCGTTTGATTTTTTCAACGAAGCCATCGTTTAATAGCTGCTGAATATCCGCATAGTAGATTCTATAGGAATCCAGTTGAGCTGTCGTCATTATATAATCGTGTTTGGAAAAAATCTTTCTAACAGCATTTATTGATTTTTCATCAAGCATTGTTTTACCTCTATTAAACTACATGCAAATTCTTCTTCGATTGTGTACTTTACTATAGTATATCCGATTTTTCTCAAAAAGTCAACATAGTAAAACACACATGATTGAAGTAGACGATGGTGTGGTTTCCTATAGAAAAATGAGCTTGTCCAAGTTCATTCAGACAAGCTCATTTTTTCACGCTTCATAATTATAATAGATATCTGCATCTGCTACCGCATAGAGATTTATCCGTCTCGGAGTGCCGCAAAGCTCGACAAAATAAGGCTTTCTGCCGCCTTTCTTATATCTTTCCTCATCCCACTTACCAATTCTTTCATAGCTCACAAAGCTATGTACAAATAAGCCGAAAGCACTGGGCTTGTCCGCATAAGGCTTCATTTGGAACATTTCTGAGCACAATGTAGGTACGGAAGAATTAGCTCACATGGAAATTGTTTGTGCTATTGTACACCAATTAACCCGTGATCTCACTCCAGATCAAATTGAAGGAACTCCATTTGCAAACTATTATGTTGATCATACTGTTGGTTTATGGCCTCAGGCAGCAGGCGGAATCCCTTTTAACTCTTGTTTCTTCCAATCTAAAGGCGATGCTATTACAGATCTTCATGAAGATTTGGCAGCAGAACAAAAGGCTCGCACTACCTATGATAATATTTTAAGATTAGTGCATGATTCTGATATTTGTGATCCAATTCGCTTTTTAAGACAACGTGAATTAGTTCACTTCCAAAGATTTGGTGAAGGTTTACGGCTAGTTCAAGATAAATTGAATTCTAAAAATTATTATGCACTTAATCCAGAATTTGATCCGATGAAAGAAGATTGTAAATAACTTTATTTTAGAAATTTTAAGAGGGGTTCTGTTAAATAACAGAATCCCTCTCTTGTTTTTTTTCCCAAAACTTTTCTAGTTTTTGTTCCATCTCTTTTAAAGTAACTGTTTCAAATGGATACCATTCTTTTGGAAATAGATTTTGGTATTGGCTGTTTAGAAATCTTTCATCAAGTAATAAAATTGCTCCATAATCCTCATTTGTCCTTATTACTCTTCCAGCAGATTGTAATACTTTATTCATTCCCGGATAGAGATAGGCATATTCAAAACCACTTTGATTTCTTCGATCATAAAAATTTCGAAATAGTTCTCTCTCGTTGCAAACCATAGGAAGTCCTGTTCCTACAATAACAGCTCCTATTAGTCTGTCATTTGTCAAATCAATTCCTTCACTAAAAATACCTCCCATTACGCAAAAGCCAACCCTTGTCTGTAAAGTATTTATTTCAAATTGATTTAAAAAATTTTCCTTTTCTTCTTCTGTCATATTATTTTTTTGAATCAGTAGTCCTGAAATTTTTTCTTCTGCAAATTCCGCAATTTCATTCAACATCTGATAAGATGGAAAAAAGACTAAATAATTTCCGACTTTTTTATTAATAAAACATTGAATATACTTCCATATTCTTTTATATTCATTTTCGGTTCTGCGAGTATATTTTGTACTTACATCTTTTGCAACCATAAGGAGCCTATGTTTTGGATTAAATGGAGATGGCACATAAACCGCATAATCCTCTTCCTTTCCTCCTAATTGTTCTTTATAATATCGAATAGGAAGTAGGGTTGCCGAAAAAAAGATTGCACTTCTTCCTTTTTCTAAGCATTGTCTTAGATTTTTAGAAGGATCCATACACATAAGTTTTATACGAAATTCTCCATTCTCATTATAATCTGTATAAATACGATAATGCTCATCTAGGATATCATAGATATTTAAAAAATGTCTGATTTCTAAATAAAGTGTTACAATCTCTTTTTTTCCTAAGAAATCACGATTTTGTGTTAAAAATTCATCCAATTCTGTCGTTACACACATCAGTGACAAAACTAAGTTTCCTGCACTTTCCCATACCTTAAATTCTTCTGTTTCTCTCTTTAAATTTAAAAAAGCCCGATTACAACTTTCTAATTGTTTGACCAATCTTTCCGAGTATCCTCTTATGAAAGATTTCGCTTTTAAAAAGGACTCTTTTATTAACATGGCACTATACATTTCTCTAGCACGATCCACTAGGTTATGGGCTTCATCAATAAAAAAAACATATTCCCTATCTTTTTCATTAAGAAAAAAACGCCGGAGATAAACATTTGGATCAAAGACATAATTATAATCACAAATAACAGCATCTGCCCATGTTGTAATATCTAAACACATTTCAAATGGACAGACTTGATGTTTTTTTGCATAATGTTCAATTAATTCTCTTGTAATTTGTTCCTCGTTTGTCAGCATATCATAAACTGCATCATTAACCCGATCATAATGTCCCTTCGCACGGCGGCAGTTTTCAGGATTGCAATCTGGACTTTCTAACACACACACTTTTTCTTTTGCAGTAATAGTAACCACTTTTAACTTCATTCCATGTTCGTTTAGCAGGCTAAAAGTATCCTGTGCGACTGTTCTAGCGATCGTTTTAGCAGTAAGATAAAATAATTTCTCAACTTTTTTTTCTCCCATTGTCCTGATTGCGGGAAATATAGTAGAAATGGTTTTTCCAACTCCTGTTGGGGCTTCAATAAAAAGGTTCTTTTTTCGTAGAATTGTTCGATATACATCAAAAACAAGTTCTTTTTGTCCAGAACGATATGCAAATGGAAAAGAAAGATTTAAAAGAGAGGTGTTTCTTTTTTGCTTCCAGTGATATTCCCATGAAACCCATTTTCCATATTCTTGCAATAGTGCCAAATACCATCGTTCTAATGCCTCAAAAGAATATATCTCCTCAAAATATAAAAGACTTTCTGTCTGCATATTGCAATATGTCAATCGAATACCAATACAAGATAAATTCTGATTTTTCGCATAGATATAGGCGTAACAAAGTGCCTGTGCTCGGTGAATTGGAACAATTTCATGGATCTGTCCCAATTCTCTATATACACATTTAATTTCATCAATCGCACTATTGGGCTGTAGTACTTTGTCCGTTTTTGGCTGTTGAAGTACTGCCCAAATTTTATCTGCTGTCGATAAAGTTTTTTGTTCAGAAAAAACTTCTTTTCTATCAGAACTTTTTTCTAAATCTAAAGTAAGCTGTAACGGTTCCTGTTCTTTATGAAAACCAAAATTATTATCTAATTCTGTGATAATTCCATCTGCTCTTCCCTCTACACAGATCAAAAAACTTTCTTCATCTGCTGTTATTGGCAAAGTTAATGTTAATGGCACTTCTGCACGATATTGACCTGTCTGCTGCTTTTGAATCTTTCGATGAAGTCTGCTTCCCTGCTGCATAGCATCTGGATCACCTCCCATTTGAGCATGAACGATATCTCCTGAACATAAAATAAACTCCACCAAATTTCTCACTGAGATTTTAATTACTTCCTTTGTTTCTATCTCCATAGAGCAAGCCTCCATCACATTCTTTTCTATTTAGTATACCCTATTTCTATAATCCAAACAAGTGTTTTCTTTATTCATGAAATGGATAACATAGAATCAAAAAGTTCAAACAAAAAACTTTGTTTGAACTTCTGATTTTATGAGAATAAATGTGTATAAAATTGTGTTATAATATAATTCTTTCTATATCTATTTCCTAACAACATTTTAAGTTGTAGCCCCTTAATTACAAAACTAAAAACTACTGTCAAGTGTAGTCTTATATTCTTGTTGATTCAACGGATTTACTGTTTATTAATTTACCTTATACCTCAAAATTGTTTTGAGCTTATCCTCTTTTGTTCTATTAGTTAAATAGATTTCTCTGTGACAATCTGATATGCGTTGCAGACCGTTTTCTTCTGCAAATTTATCCATTTGCTCAAAAGAGAATGGTTCATTGTCATATGAGCCAATATGCAGAATTTCAACACATTTTCCGTCATGTATCGTATCAAAAATAATATCTTCATACAGTCGGTTTGGCTTTTTAATTTTTACCCTTTCCAATGCAGCATATACCATTTCCGCTGTGATAAAGTCCGGCTGACGTATCATAATGGTATATTCCAAATTTTCTTTTATGAGTTTACCCGCAGCAGATTCCGTATCAACGTTTTTCTGTTTCCAGATACCCTCTAAAGGATAAACCGTAAAGTCGTGGATTTCATTTGATAAAATATTTTTAGTTGCAGTAGATTTATAACCCATTTTAATAGCATACGCTAATGAAAAGAGAGCACCTACCCTATCTGAAAAATCCGTGTCGTTAGGATTTCCGCTTCCCTTAATCATAATAAAATTTTGTGTGGGTATATCTACCAAAGCAGGTATACTCTTTGCTCCATACAGGGCTTTTTCGTGCTTTCTCCATTCAAATTTCATATCAGCACCTCCTTATGGAAACAGTGTATCAAATATAACCTGACACCTAATGTCATGTTCTATATTTTTCCTGCATTTTCTGTAATCTTTTTTTCATCTGCTCCCGTATAGACTGTGGTTCTATTATCTCAACGCTATCCGAAAAAGACATCACATAAGAATACAAAACCTCATTGTCGGGTAAATCTACTTGGACATATAAATTTCCCTGTGAATCTTCTGTTATGTTATCTGTAAATTCATCATAAACACGAAAAGCCGCTTGCCTGTCAAATTTCAACTTAACGGCAACAGTATTTTCAACTTGTATTTGTTTTTCGATTTTTGTCGGTGTAAAATCTTGCGTAAAAGTTTCAGACAGCATTTCAAGCTCTTTTATTCTCGTCAACTTAAAAAAGCGGTAATCATTTCTTAACAGGCAAAAAGAATATAAATACCAGCTTTTGCTCTTGAATACTAACCGGATAGGTCTTACATTTCTTTTCTCCTTATTTCCTTTTCCACTAAAATAGCAAAAGGAAATAACTCTCTTTTGGAAAATGGCTTCTTTGATGATATTAAATGTATCTTGCTGTGGGGCACGATGCGCCCAGTCCGAAAAATCTACTTCAATCCAATTTGTAGATTTTATCTGAAATAAACCACTTAACTTTGTAAGCAATTCATTAGAGTTTTTTCCTGTGGTTGCAATCATTCCTTGTAATGCTGCTAATATTTGTTCCTGTTCTTGTTCAGAAAACAAAGATTTATCCAGCGTATAATCGTTAAGGATAGAAATACCTCCCCCTTTTCCCTGTGTTGCATAAATAGGGATTCCAGCGCTGCTTATGGCGTCAATATCTCTGTAAATGGTTCTGATTGATACTTCAAATTTTTGAGCAAGTTCAGGGGCAGTTGCCTTTCTGTTCTGTAAAAGATAGTACACAATTCTAAATAATCTGCTTTCCTGCATTTTCATCACCTCTCATATATTATAACACATAAACCTGTCAACAGAATGTCATGTTATAAAAAATGGAGAGAGGGACTCCATAGCCTGTTATACAATACACATTTCCACAATGCTTATCTTTTAACCTTTTGTTTCTTTGGTTCGGAATAGAGTGGTGCGGTGGTTATCTCTTGTTTTCGGTTGCTTGTCTATTTACTGTATATGAGTATTTATTCTAGATTTATAGTATACTCCCCTTGCTTTTTTTTTCTATATCTGTTATAGTCTATGTACATGAAAATACAAAAATTTAGGAAAGAATGAGGTATTTTTTATGAGCGATTTTAATCAAGAAGAAGACTTTGAGCAAGATACGGTTACTTTAACTTTAGAAGATGGAAGTGAACTTGTCTGTAATGTTTTAGCGATTTTTCCATGTCAGGACAAAGAATATATTGCATTACTTCCACAGGAAACAGGAAAAGAGGAAGAGATCTTTTTGTATCAATTTGTACAAAAAGGAGAAGGTGATGAAGATATTGAGCTTATCAATATTGAAGACGATGAGGAATTTGAAGTTGTTTCTGACGCTTTCGATGAATTTTTAGATACACAAGAATTTGAAGATATGTTTGAAGAGGAAGAAGACGAAGAAGAGGAAGAAGACGAAAAATAAACAATTTAATTTAGTCTAGTTAGTAGTTGATAAAACAGCAAAGTAGGAGGATATGTGTGTGAAGCGAGTGGCAGTGATTAATGATTTATCTTGTTATGGACGTTGTTCTTTAACTGTACAACTTCCGATTTTAAGTGCAATGAATTATGAAACCTGTCCGCTGCCCAGTGCACTTTACTCCGCACATGGAGCATTTCGTGGACATTTTAGTATGTCTATGAAACAACAGTTAATCGGAATTCTTCAGCACTGGAATAAACTTTCTCTATGCTTTGACGGAATTTTATGTGGTTTTTTGCCCGAATTAGAACAATTTTCAGCTTTACACTCTTATTTTTCTAATCAAAAACAACAGGGGTGCAATATTCTTTTAGATCCTGTCATGGGTGATAATGGAACACTTTATTCCATTACTACTCCAGAGATCTGTGAAGGATATCGTGCCCTATTACCAATAACCGATTTTATTGTGCCAAATTTAACAGAATGTTGTGCTCTATTAGAGATACCCTATCCCTCCATTCCCCCTACTGTAGAAAAACTTTTTAGTTACGCTGAAAAATTATGTAGGCTTGGAACAAAGGCAGTCGTAATTACAGGAGTTCCTTCCTATGATGAGAATGGAACATTACAGCTTCAAAATCTATGTTATCAAAAGAATGGACAAAAAGAACTGATTTCAGTTAAACGAGTAGGTAGTGATCGAAGTGGCACAGGAGATGTTTTCTCCGCTCTGCTTTTCGGATATCTTCTTCGAGGAATTTCGCTTTCAACGGCTGTTCGTCGTTCCTGCCACTTTTTATCTGATGCAATTTCCTATACAACTGCATTAAATACTCCATCTAAAAATGGTGTCCGTTTTGAAACATTTCTTTCGGAGCTGTCGTACTAAGAAAATTAGATATAAGACTTAGTGCAACAGCTTTTAATCCTCTAATTTTAACAAACTATTCTTTTGACAGTATTCTAAATTTAGTATCTTTGGAATCAGAAAATTTTCAAATCGTATTTTAATTTTGTCGTTTAGATTCTCTAAAATGACGCCCTTTCCATATTTTTTATGATATACTTTTGTTCCCTGTTGTAAATCCTGAACGGACAGATATAATTCTCCTACAAAACGAGAACATGAAAGTTTCTTTCCATAGCGTTCTTTTACAGAATAAATATGAAGTTTATCTTTTGCTCTTGTCATTGCGACATAAAACATTCTACGTTCTTCCTCTAAATCTTCCAAAAGTATTGCCTTACTGTGTGGTGTGATTTCCTCGTTAGCATCTACAATCCAAACTATTTTATACTCTAATCCTTTTGAACCGTGAAATGTCACAAACTCCACTGCCTCGATATCTCGTTGTTGTCTTTTTTGTATTTGCTGTTTTAATTCTTCTTGATAGTTATCGATGTAGGTTTTCCATTCCAAAAAAGAGTCAAATCCTTTTGCGGATTCTTGAAGTTCATCTAAGACTTGAAATAATTCTTCCTGTTTAATTCTTCGAAAATCTGCATATTCTACCAAAAAAGAATCATATCCAACTGCACTTCGAAGATATTTAATCGCTGCATATGGAGGTAACTTTTTCAAAATTTCCAGATCATATTCGAGTTTTTCAATTCGTTCTACAATATAACTTCGATCTTTATAATCGCGTTTTAATTGGTTAAAATCGATTGTTTTCCCTATATTTTCTCTTGAAAGATATCGTTTTGGACGGTTCATAATGGAAAGAAATATCCCTCTTTCCCTGCTTCCAAGAGCAAGGGAAAGATAGGCTAACATATCTTTAGAAATCCAGTGTTCATACAGACTTGGAACATTATCTTTCATTTGAAATGGAATATTATATTGAATCATCTGTCCAATCAGAGAACGAGGCTGGGAATTAGTTCGAAATAGCACTGCCATCTCTTGATATGGAATACCTTCTGTATGATATTTTAAAATTTCCTCTAATACCTTTTTGTTTTGTGCCATAAGATCAGAAAATGTTTTTGTCTGAATCGTTTCTCCTTCTCCTCTTACTGCTATAAGCTGTTTTGGAAAACGATTTTTATTATTTCCTACTACTCGAATTGCTCCCTCTACAATCTGTTTTACAGAACGATAATTACAGTTGAGTAAAATTCGTTTTGTATTTGGATAATCTCTTTCAAAATTTAGCATGATTTCTGGTTTTGCTCCACGAAATCGATAGATACTTTGATCATCATCTCCTACAATAAACAGATTGTTCTGTGGTTTTGCAAGCATTTGAATAATATCATATTGTATTCGATTGATATCCTGAAATTCATCAATTAAAATATATTCATATCGCTGTTGCCAAAACTCTAAAATGTCTTTTCTTTCCCTTAAAAGTTCATAACAAAGTAGCAACATATCATCAAAGTCAATGCGATTTGTCTGTCTAAGTTTCTCTTCATAGGCTTTATAGATCCTTTGAAAATTTTCCTCTGAACAGTTGATGGAGTAATAGTGTTCTACTGCCATCCTCTCCCCTTTGACTAAACTTATCTCATTTTCAATTCCTTCAATAAACTCTTTTTTGTCCTCAATTTCTAGTTCTAATTGATCTATAATTTCCTTAAAATACTGTCTTCTCTCTTCTTCTCTGATAATATTAGAAGCACTGTAGTGATAGGCATATTTTAATATTTTAAAAAATACTGCATGAAATGTTCCAAAATTTACTTCTGGTGTACTTTCGTTCATTTTTTTAGAAAAGCGATCTTTCATTTCCTGTGCTGCCGCTTTCGTAAATGTGATCACCAAGATTTTAGAGGGATTAATTCCATACTGTTCTATCAAAGTGCGTGTCCGTTCCGTAATAACTGCTGTTTTTCCAGAGCCCGGACCTGCCAATACCAACATAGGCCCATCCTTGTGTATCACTGCTGCCTTTTGTGTTTCGTTTAATTTCATGAATGTCCTTTCTGTTAAACATTATTTGACAGCATCTCAATTCCTTTGCGGATTCGATATAAACTTTCTTCTTTTCCAAGAATATTCATGATTTCATATGCTCCACCCGGTGTAGATTGTTTTCCAGAAACTGCAGTCCGAACTGGCCAAAGTCCCTGTCCATTCTTAATTCCCCTATCTTGGATATAGGTCATAATTACCTGTTCAATTCCTTCAATAGAATAATCATTTAATTCCTCTAACTTTGGAAGAAGTTCTTTCAATACTTCTAAACTACTTTCTGAAGTGGTTTTCATCTTTTTATGTGTATACATAGAACAATCATACTCTGGCAACTGTTCAAAAAAATCAATTTTTTCTGCAATATCTTCAAATGTTTCAATTCTTGTCTGTACTAGATCTGCAATTAACTTTAAATCATACTCCTTTGTTATCACTTTTTGAATATATGGCAGGGCATACTCATAATATTTATCTTTCTCCATTGCCTTAATATATTCTCCATTCATCCAGCGAAGCTTTATCATATCAAAAACGGCAGGAGATTTATTGATACGGCGGTAGTCAAATTGGTTTTCTAATTCTTTCAAACTAAAAATCTCTTGCTCCGACTCCGGACTCCATCCTAATAATGCAATAAAATTAATAATTGCTTCTGGAACAAATCCTTTCTCTATTAGATCTTCAAAAGAAGAATGACCACTTCGTTTGGATAATTTCTGATGCTCTTCATTTGTTATCAAAGGACAGTGAATATAAATAGGCTCTTCCCAGCCAAACGCATGATAAAGTCTTGTATATTTTGGGGTAGAGGAAAGATATTCATTTCCACGGACTACATGTGTAATCTGCATCAAATGATCGTCTACCACATTGGCAAAGTTATAAGTCGGAAATCCATCGGATTTAATTAAAATCATATCATCTAATTCCGAATTTTCTACTGTAATTGTCCCATACACTGCATCTGTAAAAGAAGTTGTTCCTTCCTGTGGAATATTTTGTCTGATTGTATAAGGAATTCCTGCTGCTAAATTTGCTTCAATCTCTTCTTTCGATAAATGAAGACAATGCTTATCGTATTTTGTGATCTCTTTTCCTTCTTCTGACCCCTCTACTGTACATTTTAAACTCTCTAGCCGTTCCTTTGTACAAAAACAATAATAGGCTTCCTTTTTGTCAATCAATTCTTTTGCATACTTTAAATAAATTCCTACCTTTTGACGCTCGCTTTGAATGTATGGTCCAAACCCTTTATCTTTATCTGGCCCCTCATCATGAATTAATCCTGTCTTTTCTATTGTTCGATAAATAATATCTACTGCCCCTTCTACAAAACGCTCCTGATCCGTATCTTCAATTCGAAGAATAAACTCTCCATTCTCATGTTTTGCAATTAAATATTCATATAAAGCAGTTCTTAAATTTCCAACGTGCATTCTTCCAGTTGGACTTGGGGCATATCTTGTTCTGACTTTCATAACATCCTCCATTCTGTTTTTTCTATAAGTGACATCAAAATCTATTATAGAAGAAACGAATAAAGATTGCAAATATTAATTTAAAAGCTTTGATAAACTCTCACAACATACAATATGACATTCATGTAATGCTCTTGTTACTGCTACATATAATCGCTTTGCATTTCCATCTGTCATAGGATATTTTTTCGAGCTCGGATTCCAAAGTAAAACGGTGTCAAATTCAAGTCCTTTTGTTAAATGGATCGGAAGTACCATTGTTCCATTTACAAACTTTACTTCCTCTGCAAGCTTTGGTAGTGGTTCTATTTTTGTCAGAGTAGAAAGTTTTTCTGTTACTTGTCTTGCCTCTTCCATATCTGAGCAGATTATTGCCGTTGTATCATATCCTTTTTCTTTCCATTGTTCAATGAGCTCTTTACTTTTTTTAAGCATCTCTTTTTCCGAATTTTCTTTAAATATACTAACCTTTTCACCATGACGGATAATCGGATCAATATCATACGTTTCAAACGTACCTTTTTTTAAAATTTTCTCTGCAAACTCTGAGATTTCCACTGTATTTCGATAGCTCTTTGCCAGAATATAAAACTTATCTTTCGTCTCAGAAAATACTTCTGTTCGTAATGCCTTCCAATCATTCATTCCAGTATCATAATAGATATTCTGAGAAACATCTCCCATAATAGTAAAATTGACATCGGGAAAAATTTTGTGTAAAACCTCAAAGATACTGACACCAAAATCTTGTGCCTCATCGATAACAACATGAGAAACAAAAGAAAAGTCATCTGTGCTGCATATCCGTTTTTTAATTAAAGTAAGCATTGCCAGATCATATAAATCAAATTGCCCCATATCGATATGTTCTAAAATCACTGTGGCTATTTGTGAAGTAGCTTCCATGGATTTTAATTGAAAATAAAACTTTTTGTAAATTTCAATAAGATCGAGTTTTTTATTTTTCTTTCCAAAATATTGCTTATACTTTTTTACCTCTGCACGTATCTTTTCTTTCTCTTCTCCCTCTTTTTCATTGACCATCTCTATTTTTCTTTGTAGTCGCTTGTTGAGCATATCCATTTTTTCTTGAGTAGGATACATTGGAAAGGTATCAATTAGTTTTTTAATATCGTCTGTGCTATAAATAATCTCTCCATGATATTCAATATTATCTGTTGGAATTAAATTGAACTCATACTGACGCAAAAATTCATCGATCTGTCGTACAAAGGCAAGAGAACCTTTAAATTGTTTATAGAAAGCTTTATTTTCTTCTTTTAAGATATCCGCTAATTTATACTTTTTCATAGAAAAATTTTTTTCCAACAACCCCAGAAAAAATTCTAGCATTGTAATTTGTTTTGCAAAATAGACTTCTAAACTTGGAAGTACTCCTGTGATATAATTTAATAATGTTTTATTACTTCCAATAATATAAAACTCTTCCTGTCGAAGTCGTTCTTTATAATTATAAAGAAGATAAGAGATTCGGTGCATGGCAACCGTTGTCTTTCCGCTTCCTGCAACTCCCTGAACAATTACACTGTGCCAAGGAGTATCTCTGATAATTTCATTTTGTTCTTTTTGAATTGTAGCAATAATTTCCCCTAATACTACCTCTTTATTTTTTGCCAAATATTTTGTTAAAAACTCATCATTTGCAATTACATCTGTGTCATAATAATCTTCTAAATGTCCATTCTCAATTTCATAAGTACGTTTTTTCTTTAGTGTAATCGAGATTTCTTCTCCTTGTGGTGAATAATAAGAACTTTCTCCAAGATCGCTGTCATAATATACTGTGGCAACAGGTGCTCTCCAATCTACAATCAAAACTTCCTTTGGATTTTTCATAATGCCATTCTTTCCAATATAAAGGCTATAATCTTCCTGTTCTGTATAATCAATCCTCCCAAAATATGGCTTTTTAATTGCCTTTTTATTTTTTAAAAGTGTTTTCTCTAATAAGCTCTGCCAATCTAGTCCAATAACTAATTCGTTGTGTAGTTCGGAATCTCCAGAACGGTAATTATCATATAATTCCTTTGTCTCTGCCTTTGTCTGCTTTAACTGTTCTTCATAAGAATCTAAATTAGACTGAATTACTTTTCTGCACTCTTGCAAATGTTCCTCTTCTTTCTTCCAATCAGGCTTTTTCTCATTTTCCATTGCTTCCTCCTAACTGCCATATCTGGCGAAAACCTTGATTTTATATGACTGTTTACTCATTTTATCAAAAAAAAAATTTTTTACTAGACTTTTTTTTTCAAATGTGGTAAACTAGAGACTGCAAGTCATGCAAAAATTAAAAGCCTTGGAAAGACATTTTCTTACAATCTTCCAAAGCTTTTTTCTTTTAATTTTTTCTAAGCCAATTTCCTTTCCACGCATACAACCCACAACATAAAAAGCAAGTAATCCATGTAATAGGATATCCCCAAAGCACCGTTTCAATAAATGGATAAAATATTGTCATTATATTAACCCAAAACATACGAATACCACATAAGTTAGCTACCATAATTAGCATGGAAGAAAATGCTCTTCCTGCTCCTCTAAAAGCTCCACATAAAATATGACTCCATGCGATAAACGCATAAAATGGTACTAATAGTTTCAGCATTACTACACCATAATGAACTACTTCACTATCTTTGGAAAAAATTCCTATCAATAACTTTCCTGCTACATATAGAGCTGTTCCAGCTATTGCTATATATAAAAATCCGATTAGACAAGTAATCTTTGTTCCTTGTTTTGCTCTATCTATTTTTCCTGCTCCTATATTTTGTCCTACAAATGTCATGGCTGCCATTGAAAAACTCATAATTGGTAACATGACAAAGCCATCAATTTTTGAATAAGAGCCACAGCCCGCCATTACGATATCTCCGAAACTATTAATATTAGCCTGTACTACTACATTAGAAAGAGAAATAATGGAACCTTGTACTCCGCTTGGAATTCCAAGACCGATAATTCTGCCCGCCATACGCTTATCAATTTTTATTTCTTTTATCTGCAAGCGATATGGCTCATCACTTTGAATTAACTTTCTTAACACTAAAACAGCCGAAACCCCCTGTGCGATAATCGTAGCAAAACCGACTCCTTCTACATCCATTTTAAATACGACTACAAAGAGTATATCTAATGCTGTATTGACAACAGAAGCGGCTACCAGATAATACAGTGGACTTTTTGAATCTCCAACTGCTCTTAAAATTCCTGCTCCCATATTATAGACTAAATTAAATAGAGAACCTAAAAAATAGATCCTCAGATACGCTGTGGAACTTGGCATAACCTCTTCTGGTGTTTTCATGAGTTTTAGTAACCATCCTGACAATAATCCACCAAAAATCATCATCAAAATACCGCCTATAATACTGAGGGCAATCGCCGTATGTACCGCCCAATGTAGTTTTTCCTCTTTTTTCGCTCCATAATACTGGGCAATTAAAATTCCTGCACCTGTAGCAATTCCAACCAACATTCCAAGAATTAAACTAATTAATGATACACTGGAACCCACCGCAGCAAGTGCTTCTCTTCCAACAAACTGTCCTACAATAATAGAGTCTACTGTATTATATAGCTGCTGAAATATATTTCCGATTAATAGTGGTACAGCGAAAGCAAAAATCTGTGACCAAATATTTCCCTCTGTCATTGTCAGGTTCTTTTTCTTATTCCTTATTCGTTCTGTTGATTTCATAGTTCTCCTTTCTCCTTCTCCATTAAGATCTTTTACTAAAAACGTACATAAAGGGCTGTTGCAAAATTAAGATTTCTTACATTTTTCAACAACCCCAAACTTTGTCTTTATTCAACTATTTCTCTAATCTATTATAACTATATCACGTTACGATCTTCTTATCAATAATAATGTTTTATCAATTATATTATACATGCAGTTTATATTTTTCCATCCAATAATTTAACTGTAACATATATGCTAACATCTGTGGTCCTGCCATAAGCTGTCCATACCAAGGCTTTCCATAGTCTGACGGAGTATTTAAAAATTGTTCTACTTTCTTTAAATCAATTAGAGCATTGACTGGAGAAGATGGATTATGCAAAACTTCTTTTAATCGTCTTGCAAGTTCTGCCTCATATCCCGGATGATAGGTCTTTGGATAAGGGCTTTTTTTACGGTAGAGAACTTCCTTTGGAAGATATTTTTCCCCAGCTTTTCGTAAAAGTCCCTTTACCATTCCATCTGGACATTTCATCGCCCAAGGTACATTCCAAACATATTCCACAATTCTATGATCCGCAAATGGTACTCTTGCCTCTAATCCAGAATACATACTTGTGCGATCCATACGATCTAGTAAAGTCACCATAAACCATCGAAGATTCAAATAGGAAATTTCTCTCCTACGTTGTTCTTCTGCATTTTCTCCCTCTAATCTCGGTGTTTCCAAAATTGTTTCTCGATACGCATTTTTAGCATATTTTTCTAACGGAAGTTCTGCGATTATCTCATCTTTTAAAAGCTGTGTCCTAGGCTGCATAGACTGCGACCACGGAAAAGCATCTGTTTCAAATGCTTCTTTTTTATGAAACCACGGATATCCACCAAAGATTTCATCTGCACATTCTCCAGTTAAAGTCACTTTATTATAAGCTGTAACCTTTTTGCAAAAATAGAGCATGGAAGATTCTACATCTGCCATACATGGGAGATCTCTTGCATCTACTGCCTCATATAAATAATCTGCTAATTCAGTATTATCACATTCTAAATAATAATGACGTGTCTGTGCATATTTTACCATCTGATCCACATAAGGTCGATCCCTTGAAGGCTGAAACGCATTTGCCTGAAAATAGATTTCATTTCCAGTAAAATCAAAGGAAAATGTATTTAAGACTTTTCCCTGCTTTTTTAATTCCTTTGCACAAATTGCAGTAACAAGACTAGAATCTACTCCTCCTGATAAAAAGGTACTAATCGGAATATCGGAAAGCATTTGATGTTTTATTGCATCTTCGATTAAAAATGCTGTCTTTTCTATTGTTGTTTCAAAGCTGTCTTCATGTGGAGCACTTTTTAAACTCCAATAAGTTCTATCTAAAATTCCATCTTCACTACAAAGTAGATAATGTCCTGATTTTAACTCTGATACTCCTGCAAAAACTCCTTTTCCCGGCGTTTTTGCAGGTCCTAGAGCAATTACTTCACATAATCCATCCTGATCTAGACTTGGCTTAACTCCCGGAAATTCAAATAATCCTTTTAGTTCAGAAGAAAAAACTAAAGTGTCTTCTCTTTTTGTATAAAATAATGGTTTTACTCCAATTGGATCTCTGCAAATCATAAGTCGATGTAAATTCTCGTCCCATAATGCAAAAGCAAAAATACCATTGAGACGTTTTACAAAGTCTGGTCCTTCCTTTAAATATCCTGCAAGAATCACCTCTGTATCACTTGTTGTTTCAAACTCTTCTCCTTTTTCTATAAGTTCTTTTTTAAGTTCTAGCATATTATAAATTTCTCCATTATACACAATAGCACAACTTCTATTTTCTCTTTTTCGAATCATTGGCTGATGTCCTGTGGACAGATCAATAATGGAAAGTCTGACGTGAGCTAATCCGCAGCCATCTGTAAGGTAGATTCCTTCATCATCTGGTCCACGATGTTTTTGTATGCGATTCATATGGTTTAAAATTTCATTCCATCTTTCTCTTTCTTTCGTATATAACATTTTTGGGTTATAAAATCCTGCAATTCCACACATAGATGACTCCTTCTCTATTTTTTGATCTATGTAAAGAAGTTGTTGAACTAAGAACTCAATATACAAGATATCGTATTAATTTATCCGATTTTCTTAGTCCAACAGCTTCGTACGTTCTATTTTTAAAATGGGCTAACAACAACTGGTTGGATCTGTTTTCCCTCTAAAGCTAATTCAACTGTTTTAATTAATATATCTGTATGGGCAATCATAGAATTCGGTTTTTTTACTGGATCATCTTGCCCAAATGGAACAAAATAAATATGCTTTGTATTCATCAATAAACCAATATTTTTTAAATTCATACTTAGAGCGTCATTGGTTGCAATAGAAAGAACTAATGGTTTTTCATTTCTTAAATGGGCTTTTGCCGCCATTAATACTGGACCATCTGTAATTCCAGAAGCTAACTTAGCCATAGTATTCCCTGTACACGGTAAAATTACTAAAATATCTAAATACGCTTTTGGACCAATTGGTTCGGCTTCTGGAATTGTGTAAATCGGTGTTCTTCCCGTCAATTCTTCTGCCCGTTTTTTAAACTCTTCACTGCTGCCAAAACGGCTGTCAATGGTCTGAGACGCATTAGAGAATATCGTTTGTACTGCCGCACCCTCTTTGACTAAAACTTCAATTTGCGGGAACGCTTTACTATAAGTACAAAAAGAACCGGTCAATGCTACACCGATTGTCTTTCCTTCAAGCGTCATCGTTCTCATTCCTTCCTGATTACTCGTTTTATTAATTCTGCCATCACCTGTGCGGAGGCTTTGGGTGCATATTTTCCGGGCAGACTTGGATACGATGCTGCTGCAATTTTTAATCGTCTTGCCGCTTCATAATCTACACCGCCCGGTGCAGATGCAAGATCAAAAATGAAACCGTCTTTCCTCACTTTAGAAAGCAGTCTTCGATCTAAGATCTGGCTTGGAACTGTATTAAAGATTAACGGATATTCCATAATTTTTCTGGAAAGTTCTCTCGTTTCTTCTTCATTTTCTTCCTCATCTTGTGTTAAGTTTTGACAGATAAGCTGTGTATCTTTTCTATGCTGTCGCTGTATCAAAATTTTATCAAAATAGACCGCCTCATATCCACATGCCTTTGCCCACGCATAATCGGAATCTTTTCTGATGCAGACAGTCACTCTTGCTGATAGACCTTTAAGCTTTTCTGCAAGCACTCTCCCACATTTACCAAATCCAAGAACCAGACATTTTGTATCATGCAAATTTCCCGGATATTTTAAAATCGCCTCTGCTAACACTCCCTCTGCCGTTGCTACCGCATTACGAACAGCAAGAGATTCATCTTCCATATAGTCATAACAGTAAACTTCTTTTTGTTCACATTTCGCCAAAAACCATTTAGGAATACATCCGGCAAAAAAATACTGTCCCTTCTTTAAACCTGCAATAAGCTGTTCTAGGGCAAATTTTTCTTTTGCCTGTGTACAATTTAAGTTTTTTCCCTCTTTGGACAATGGAATTGGTGCTAAAATAGTTCCTGTCTGGGATAATTCTTCAAAAAATATATCTTCCTCTCCTTTTAGTAATTCAAAAAGAAGAGAGCTTGTCGCTTCGACCTCTTTTTTGCTCTCCCCTTTGATTTCCTTCGAGAACGATTTCCCATCTTGCGGAAGCAGATAATCTGCCACACGATACCCCTGCTCCCGTAAAATATCAGCTAGATATACTTGACGCATATCACCACCAAGAACAAGGAAGTCATACATAATCTATCACAACCTTTCTCCGATCAAAGAAAAAAATTCCCTTTCGGATTCAGGATTATGATTTAATTTATGCAGGAAGTATAGATTCGGTGCAGATATATTAAATATTTTTTATCCCCTTTTTGTACTTCTCTCAGATGCAATAAAATACATGATTCGTTTTGCTCGGTCATACATATCAAACAACTTTTTAGTCTGTTCTACATTAGAGTAAACCTTCCAATAGCCACAATATAAATAATCTTTTCCCTGATTTTTCATAAATCCCTGTACATCTTCTACTGGATATCCTAAAAATATTCCGATTTCATGAGGAAATTCTCCTTCTCTACTACAATATTGCTGAAATCTTTCCTTTAAACAAGTGAGTTGATCTCGAAATCCTTTGGCGGGGTATCCCATTTGTTTTAATAATTTTATACGATCTGCTTCCTTTAACATCTGTTTAAACTTTTCTTTCTGATAGAGTAAAAAAACCTGTCCTGTTTTCTTTCCTCCAAGTAAAACCACAGAAACTTCTGTTCCTTTTAGAAAGTCTTGGATCTCTTTTTTATAATCGCTTGATACACAAAACAGTTCTGCTGGTTTAATCTTTAAAAATAAAGGAGCACATTGTAGAGCCATTCCAAATATTAAAGATGATTTTTCTTCCTTCATAAAATCATTCCTTTACTCTATAAAATTTAGTTAGTTATAACTAACTCACAATAAGCATACTCCAGATTACTATATAATTCAAGCATTTTAATGATAGAATTTCTCATTAAGTTTTATGTTTAGTTTCCTCTAAAAGAAAGAAAATATACTTTAATAAAATATGATATAATAGATTTAAACTTAAATTATATTGGGAGTGTGATACGTGCAGAAAGAACAAAAAATTCAAATGGTATATCAAATTATTAAGAATGCTGTTTTTGGTCATGCTATTGGTGATGCGTTAGGTGTTTCTATAGAGTTCAAAAAAAAATCAACATAAAAACTTAGATGCTATATGTATAGCAGCAGCGAAAAGTTGGTATAAATAAAAGGCAACCTATTCAAAAATCTTCTATGATCTTTGAATAGGTTGCTTTCATATCATCACAATTTTTAATATAAGTGAAATGCAAAAAGTAAAATTAGAGCAATGAATAAAAAGATACCTCCAATCCATAAAAGAAAGGAAACGGATTTTTTTTCTTTTCGCTCTTCTTTTTTTCTCTCTGTATAAGCATAAAAATCTTTATCTTTTCGCTTTTCTTTTGAAAACAGAGAGCCAAGTACATTGATACTGTAAAGAAGCATATCAAATGCCCCTCCAGCACTGACTACAGTAAGTAATCCAAAGCAAGTTAATAAGATACCTACAATAAAGAAACCATCTGTCAGAGCAAACATAAATTCTGTCACTGTTTTTGCCTTCAATCCCCCACGGTAAGCAGTAATCAATCCAACTGTGAAAAGTCCAAAAATAAATGTACAGATCTGTGTCAGATATTTCTTTATTTTTTCCATGTAGTCGCTCCTAATTTTTACTCTCTTACTTCTTTTTTATAATTTTCTAACTCAGCAGAATTACAATATACAAAATGTCCCGGTTTTACTTGTTGAAGAGTAGGCTTTTCTTTAGAATAGTCATGTACTTCTTCTGGTTTATAAACGATCCTCTTCCTTCGCTTTTCATAATGTGGATCTGGAAGTGGAATCGCTGAAAGAAGTGATTTTGTATAAGGGTGTAGTGGATGATCAAACAATTCCTCTGAATCTGCTAATTCTACCATCTTTCCAAAATACATAACTCCGATTCGGTCGGAAAAATATTTTACTACTGATAAGTCATGGGCGATAAACATAATCGTAAGATTCATGTTTTCTCTTAACTCATTTAATAGATTTATGACCTGTGCCTGAATGGACACATCAAGTGCACTGATCGGTTCATCTGCTATAATAAGTTCTGGCTTCATAATAATAGAACGGGCAATACCAATTCTCTGTCTTTGTCCACCAGAGAATTCATGTGGATATCTGCCTGCATGTTCTCTGACTAAACCTACCATTTCTAATACTTGATAAACTTTTTCATCAATGAGTTTTTTATCTTTCATACCCTGAATGATAAGTCCCTCTGCAATAATCTCACGTACTGTCATACGTGGATTTAAGGATGCAATCGGATCTTGAAAGATCATCTGAATTTGTGTCACTTCTTTTTTATCAGCATGTTTATGATCGTATTTTGCAGATGCAATTTGTTTTTTCAAGTCCTCAATCTCTGCGCTGTGATCTTTTCCATTTAATTTAGTATCTGTTTTTAAATCTTTAATCTTATCTTCATAATCCCTTGTTCCGGCTGCAATTCTCTTTCCCTTAAAATAGACATTACCTCCAGTAATATCATATAGTTTAATAATCGAACGTCCTGTAGTTGTCTTACCACATCCAGATTCTCCTACTAGTCCGAATACCTCACCTTTTTTTATATCAAAGCTGACATCATCTACTGCTTTTAATTCACCTTTACCCATTTTAAAATACTGCTTTAAGTGTTCCACTTTCAACAATACATTATCACTCATTGTCAGCCACCTCCAGCTTCTTCATTCTTTCAATTCGATCTGTTACAATCTTTGGCGGCTTAACTTTTGGAGCATTTGGATGCAGCAGCCACGTCGCGGCAAAATGAGTTGGTGTAATTTTAAATAGAGGCGGTTCTTCTTCAAAATCAATCTGCATTGCATATTTATTTCTTGCTGCAAATGCGTCACCCTTTGGAGGATGAATCATATTTGGCGGAGTTCCCGGAATTGCCTCAAGTTTTTCCTTTGTATCCAAATCAGGCATAGAGGATAACAACGCCCATGTATATGGATGTGCTGGCTCATAAAAAATTTCATCTACTGTTCCATATTCCACAATCTTTCCTGCATACATAACAGCAATTCGATCTGCCATATTTGCCACTACGCCTAAATCGTGTGTAATAAAGATAATAGAAAGTTGCCGTTCTACTTTTAATCGATTAATTAACTCCAAAATTTGTGACTGAATGGTTACATCTAATGCTGTTGTTGGCTCGTCGCAGATGAGAATATCTGGATTTGCTGCCAAAGCAATTGCGATAACGATTCTCTGACGCATACCACCCGAAAACTCAAATGGATATTGTTTATATCTCTTTCTTGCCTCTGGAATTCCTACCTCCTGCATTAGTTCAATCGCATGATATTTTGCCATACCTTTTGTAATTTTATGCACAATCTTATGTGCTTGGATATAGAGATGCTCTATCATCTCTTGTGCTAATACTTTATAGTCCTTTTTTGTAGTTGCTGAAATTTCCTTATCATAGGCTTCATAGAGTCTTTTTACTGTCAAAATCATATTTTCATGAGCTAACTCTAAATCTACAATTAAAGCAGGAATTGGCTTTCCAATATCTTTTCCTTTTCCCACTGCCTTATTATATTTTTCAGTATCTGCCGCAAATCGTTGTTCTTCTTTTTGATTTTTTGGAATTCCTTCAAAATAAGTTTTAATTGCACTGTGAAGACTTGAACCAAACACATATGCAAGATTATCTTTTTTTAGGGCTAAACGATCCACAGAATTTTCTACTAACTTTGTCAATTCTGCTGCCGTTTCCTCACATTCTTTTTGATCTAAAGTTTTCTTTTCATATACCTGAATGGAGTCCTTTAATTTTTTTGTTGTTTCTTTCTTTGCTTCGGATGCACGATGATCCGAATAACGAATTCCTTCCGCAACTAAAGTAGTAAAATCTTTTAGGAAATCTTTTTCAAAAAAATCTCTCATTTCCTTATTTAATTTATTGATATCTACTTTTGTCACTCTCGCCGCTGGCTTTTTACTCTGATAATATGCCATTGCCAAAAAATCTGGCTCAACGGAGGAAGCAAACGGCTCTAATTCCTCTTTTAACTCTTGCATAGAAGAAATTAAAGTATCTGCCTGCTCTATATTGTTATAGGAAGTTATATTTGTCAGATAATTCTGTAATTTCTTCTCATAAGTAGTGTTTTCTTTGGAAATTACATAGACATGAAATACTTGTTTTGCTTTTGCACCCGTTTCTTTTAATTCGTCTTTAATATTCTTAGGCTCGTCTTTTTTTATATCTGCAATATACATTGCCAGTTCATTTGCACACTCTTTTGCACTGTTTAAAGCTTTATAATATGCTCTGGTCAATTCAATTCCTTTATCGGAGAGCTTTTTAAACTCTTCCATCTTCGATTGAATGGTTTCTGCCGACAGAGATTTATTTTCTTCTGCTGCCTTTAACATAGCATCTTTTAACAGTTTAAATCTTGTATTAAACTCTTTTTTTGCTGTCCTCTGATTTGCCTTTCCATTTAAAATCATAGCTTCTGTAAGCTGTTTTCCGATTTTCATGATTGGATTCAGACTTGACATAGGATCTTGGAAGATCATTGAAATTCGATTACCGCGGTAATCGTGAAATTCTTCTTCACTCATTTTCAATAGATCTTTACCATCATATAAGATCTCGCCACTTTCTACAATCGAGTTAGGAGCTAAAATACCAAGCATTGCTCTAGCAGTTACAGACTTTCCAGAACCAGACTCTCCGACAACCGCAAGTGTTTCTCCTTTATTTAATTGCAAATTAATTCCACGAACAGCTTTTACTGTACCGTTATTTGTTCGAAACGATACTCTGAGATTTCTTACATCAATTTTTCTTTCCATAATTACCCCTCCGAACCTCTCAAGGATGGATTAAATGCGTCACGAAGTCCATTTCCAAACATATTAAAGCAAATCATTAATAGAGAAATAAATAATGCAGGGAAAAAGATAACATGAGGATACGTGGAAAGAGTAGACTGTCCATTTGCTAACATTGTTCCCACACTAGTTGTAGTTGAAGTTTGTAAACTTACAATTCCAAGGAAAGATAAAACAGACTCGGAATTAATAACGCCTGGAATTAAAAGAACTGCTGATGTAATAATGGTTCCTAACGCATTTGGAAGGATATGGCGGAAAATAATTCTCCGATCTCTTGCTCCTAAAGTTCTAGCAGCAAAAACATATTCCTGTCCTTTATAACGATAAAATTGTGTTCTGGTACGACCTGCAATTCCAATCCATCCTGTCAATACAAACGAAAACAGTAAGGACGGCAAGACACCTACTTTACGTGCAAAATAGATCTGGAAAAGAGTTGCCATAACAAGAAATGGAATATCATAAAGAATCTCTACTATTCGTTCCATTACTAAGTCAATTTTTCCACCATAATATCCTTCAATTGAACCATAGATCAGACCTAAAATAAAATTAATAATAGAAACACTAAATGCTAAGATAAAGGAAAGTCGTGCACCACTTGCCAGACAGACTAAAATATCCTTTCCAAAAGAATCTACACCAAATAGAAAACATGCCTCAAAGCCATGAATATATTTATAATATTCACTATAAAGAGCTCTGACTTCATACGTATTTCCATCATTCTTTGTAATATATCTTTTAACGGTATATTCTCCCTGATCATTTAATGTACCATCATTATTGACAGTCATAAAATTTCCTGTGGAAATATTATCTTCTGTTGCTGTTTGGAAAATATTAATATAATTTCCATTATCATCTAGTTTTGCTTTTCCCTTCGTATCATGTTTATACCATACATTCACATCTGTATCATAGGAAGGACTGCTGATTTTATTTTTATCTACAATTGGATAAACTACTTGAATACCTGTCTCTTTTTCATAGGCAACTAACTTCTCATACTCATCCTTTGTTAAGGTAAGTGTAGCAAAACCCACTTTCGCATAACTGTCCATTCGAATATCATAATACGTATTTGTTCTTCCAGAATCTGTTACTTCATAACTACGATAAACTTTTGTAATTGCTCCGGGAATTGCATTATAATAATCATATGACTGTTGGTTTAACCCCTTAAAATCTTTTGTTCCATCCAAAATCCCAAACTGAGAAAGGAACTTACTTTTTGGCATTGCATAAGAATATCTTGTATCAAAATAAGCCACATTAAATCTTGAAAAAATCGGTACAACAATCGCAAAAATCAACAGACATAAAATGATAACTGCTGCTATTACAGACCCTTTATTTCTGCTGAAACGATACCAAGCATCTTTAAAATATCCTATTGGTTTCGTATCAAACTTTGTATCATGTAATTTCGAATCCTTCTGGACAAAGGTAAACTTTTTTGGATCAATTTTTGAGATTTCATCAATTTTCATTGTTCTTTCCTCCTCCCATACGGATTCTTGGATCGATAAATCCATAGCTGATATCGGTTAGAATTCCGGCAGCTAGTCCAATAAATGTGTAAAACATACCAATAGCAAGGAACATATCATAATCCCTTACTGTAATGGAAATAACAAAGAGTTTTCCAACTCCTGGTATTGCAAAAATCTGCTCTATAATCATTGCACCACCGAGAATACCAATAATTTCACCCAAAATCATCGGAAGAATTGGTACCATTGCATTTCTCAAAGCATGGCGCATTGTAGCCTGTGCTCCAGTTAAACCTTTTGTTCTTGCAAGTAACATATATTCACTTGTAAGTGTTTCTGTCAATTCTGCTCTCGTATATCTCATCAATCCTGCCATTGTACCAAATGAAAGAGAAAGTGCAGGCAGAATAACGGATTTAATCATCGCCGGACTCAACCAGTCCGTACCTGATTTCATAACAATTGGAAACCATCCTAATTTGAATCCTAGAAAATATTGCACTAAAAATGCGTATACATAAGATGGAACAGAAATTAATAACATAATAACAACAGAAATTACTTGATCCTGCCATTTATTTTTTTTCAAGGCAGCATAGATACCAAACAAAATTCCAAGTGGTATACTTACGACTAAAGATAATATATTTACTAATAAAGTGGCAGGAAGTTTCTGCCCGATAATCGAAATAACGGATGTATATTTTGGTGCAATTGCTGTTGTCACACCCCAATTAAACTCTGTGAAAACTCTTTTTAGAAATATCCCATACTGTACCATAATGGGTTTATTATATCCCCATGCTTCTCTCATTTCTGCTACCTGTTGTGCATATCCTCCCTGAACTTCAACATTCGGATTCGGAAGCAAACGTACCAATACAAAATATATGGTCATAATAACAAAAAAGCTGACGAACATAAGGCATATTCTCTTTGCTATATACTTTGGCATATCATCACTCCTCTTCATCAAGCTTAGTAAAATAAATTATGCTTATTAACTCTATGCTTTATACTATCTTTTTTGCTTTTGATTCATAATTTTGTGGGGATATTCTATTTATTCCCCACCCTATTTTAAATTTATTCGCTGTTTCTTTCAATCCACTCGCGGCAGTTAAGAGCAAGACAATGATGTGGATTGCTTCATGGCAGTAGGTGATACTCGCCCGCTACTGCTGTTACAATTGTTTCTAGCAATTCCTCCCCTACCTAAGAGGAAGAGGAATCCTTGCTGTTAATTATTTGAATTGATTGAATGATATGTCTTTTTAAAATTGAGATACGACATAAAGTTCATGCCGTATCTCGGTCTTATCTATTAATAAGATAATTGGTTATTATTCTCTTTCAAATAAGCTTCCCATTGTGCATCGTCATAATTATAAGTTATTTCAGGAATACCACCAAATCCTACAATCTGTACATACTCATCGGTTGCATAATTTATTTTACGAGAAAGTAAAGAAGCAGAAGTTCTATAATAGAGTGGTGTAGTTGCATAGGTCTTTAAATATGCCTCTTCAAAGCCAGCTAAAACCTGTAATTTGGTCTTATTATCTGCCAATACATACTCACCTTCTGTCAATGCAAGATACCAGTCATAGAATGACTTTGAAACTTCTTTTCCATCTACTTTAATGGTTACTGGGGTATTGACAACATCCAATCCATATTCCTGACATGTATTAGGATCACCATAACACCATGTAGTACCCCAAGGATCCATAGAAGAACCGCCCCATGTAGTTAAAATTACACCGATGTTTCCATTCTTTGCACTATTATAATAATCTGGATCTTCTATAAATTCAAATTTAATCTTTCCTTCAAATGGAGTGCCTACTGCTGCTTCTGATACGGCATCTTGAATAAAGTTAAATATCTTTTTATATCCATCGTCGGAAGCATACAGATGGAAGTTAATCTGAACTGTATCACCATCTTTGTAATCTTTTGCTGCAACTGCATCATTATAGGCTTTTGTAAATAATTCGGCTGCTTTTGTCTTATCATAGCCTGTGATCTCAGATTCATCACTTACACCATATACATTACACAGTGCTTGCTTTGCTTCTTCTGTTTCTCTGTAGAGTGAACCATTATCTGGATCATATACATACATATAATTTAATAAACCATATCCCGGCTTATGAGTTGCAGTACACTGCTCTGTAAATTTAGTACGGTCAATCGACAGGGCAATTGCCTGACGGAAATCCTGATAGGATAACATGGTCATATTAATTCCAGAACCCGCTGCCTTCTGATTTTTCTCAAGAGCTGTCTTATCACTGTTAAAGGTAAGTTTACTAGTATAGGATTGTGGAGTATAGATGATGTAATCTGAAGTACGATACGTATCCATATTTTCTGCTGTTAAAGATACCCCATCTATTTCACCTTTTAAGAATAATTGGAGAGCAGTTTCCTGCTTAGGAATAATCTGGCAGCTAATTCTGGTAGTTTGGTACTTTCCTTCATGCTTTCCGTCTGTATAGCCATACCACTTATCATTCTTTTCCATTGTGATCTGCTTATCTACCTGATATTCTGAGAGCTTATATGGACCATAGGACATATACGTATCTACAGAAGTAGCATAGGTTGTCTTTGTAATATCTCCGGTCTTTTTCATATTAGCTTCATAGATATCTTTCTTTACAATCCAGTTAGAAGCAAGATTATAATATAAATAGAACTCAGTAATTGGTTTTGTTAAAATTAAGGTAATTGTATATTCATCGTCTGCTTTAATACCTACATTTTCCCACGGAGTTGCTTCATATACACCATCTTCAACAAAGATAGCTTGTGCCTGATCTCCTTCATTTGACTGTCCTGCTGCCAAATAACCCTCATATACTTCTTTAGGGCTGACATAATCTCCTTCTTGACCTTCCTCTACGCCTTCGTCACGTAACTTTGTTTCATCATCAATAGAGAAAATACCATTTCCATTCTCATCTGTTACATTATAAAAGCCCTGCATATCAATATAAAACTTTTCAACTCCTGCAGTTTTAGCTTCTTCAATAGACGAATATCCCTTGCTCTCTAAAGAACTATATTTTGTCTGACCAGCTTTACTACTGTTATAATATTCATTAGCATTTGCTAATGCAATCTGACCTGTGAGAAAATTACTTGCACGGTAATTTGCCATTCCAGGATCTAATAACATTTTAGCAGAATAGATATAATCTTCACTTGTAATTTTTGTTCCGTCTTCCCAACAAGCATTCTGGTTTAATTTAATACGAAACGCATATCCTTTATCGGCATCTGCTGGCACACCATATATTTCACTTCCTGCATATTCCTTTGTGACATCCACAGGTTCACTCTCTGCCATCTCAGGTTGGACTGTATAGCCATTCTTTGCTTCATTCAGATAAAAGGAATATAATCCCATCTGCGTATAATCTATAATATACGCATCATCATTCGTTTCCCATTCATGAGGATTCCATGTTGCAGGACTTCCTCCTGCATAGTCATTAAAGGTATATTCTCCTGACTGTGTATTTTCATCTTCTTGTTCTTCCCCGTTTGTTGGAGATGGAGCTTGGTCTCCTGTTGTAGTAGGTGAAGCTTCACCAGATGTTGGTGTTGGTGTGTTCTGATCGTCAGAAGGGTTTTCCTTACCTCCACAGCCTGTCAGTGAGGCTATCATGGCAGCACTTAACATCAAAGATACGAATTTTTTTTTCATAATCGTTATCCTCCTCTTTCTAAAGACAATTTTCAAATTGATGTGGGATAAGTTATTGTTTCGCCCACTATTTTCCATAGGATCATTTTCTCTATCCTCTCCCCCTATGTGTAGTAATTCAAGCTCCCCCGCAAGAATACTACATCAACGCGTCACCGAAAGAAAGTGCTATTCCAAAAATCACCCTCGAAACATCAATTTGACTGCCAATTACTTAGAAATTCTTCTATAAACATCTTTTACATTTATGATAAAAAAAGCTTTTAGGTGTCCCATCAACAAGTCTGGTGTCTGTTCCCAAAAAGCCTCTTTGCTAAATGTCAGATATTTATTTCCCAAATTTCCTTTACGAATTAACAGTATAGTATATAAATCCTAGTTTGTCAACATTATTTTTGGGAATAGACAAGGAAATGTCTGTATTTTTTCAAATTTCCCTCTTGATTTCTAGGATTATTTTATCTTATGAAACAAGTTTGGATCTTATGTTCGATTTTACAGACAGTTTCCCTATTCCAAATTTTAGTTAAACAAATTATACTTTGAAAAAAATTTCTCTTACTTCTTCGGTATGATATCCCTTATTTTCCAAAATTTGTTTTAATACCCATTTAAAATCTTCTGTTGTCAGACAGATCTGTTCTGAATTTTTTAATACTAAAATACATTTTTCATGTATCTTTTCTGTTTTTTCACAGGAAATATGATATAAATTTCTTCGATCAATCATACCTATTTCTTCTAAAGTTTTAATCATTCGATATATAGTTGCAATCCCCATAGAAGAATCTTTTTGTTTAGCAAGATAATAAATTTCTTTGGAATTAGAACATTGATTGTCTAAAATAATATCTAAAATTAACTTTCTTTGGTTAGTTAATCGAAAGCCCTTTTTCTTTAACTCTTTTAATATCTGCTCTTTATGTGTAAATTTTTTTTGATTTTGAAAAACTTCCTGTACCATAGACAATCCCCCTGACAGTTCAAATAATTGAGAATCAATCTCAATTTCTCTATTAGTTAGTATATGCTAACTCATTGGGATTGTCAAGTCATTTATAAAGTTAAATAAGCATATCCATGTTCTAATTCAAATTCTTCTTGTAAACAAATATCGTCTATTGCTGTTCCGATTTGAATTTCAAAGATACCCTCCTCTGCAACAAAACACTTTTTTTCTTTCTGATAAAGTCCAAATGCTTCTTTTGGCAAACGAATTTCTATTGTCTTTTCTTCTCCAACCTTTAAATAACTCTCTATCTCATAGACTGCTCTTGCTATACTGGATTTTGGATTTTTTACATATATCTGAATTGTTTCTGCACCATCGCAATTTCCAACGTTTTGAACGGTTATAGATACGATAACTTCTAATGGTGTAATACTATCTTCCTTTGTAAATATTTTATTGGAATAGTCCATTCCTACTTCTTCTTCTAATGTCAGCTCCAAATCTCTATATTCGAATTTTGTAAATGTTTCTATTGTCTTTTCTTCCATCTTTTTATTCTTCTTTCTCCATCAATTTAAACTGTCCTACTAATTCACTAAGTGATACTACCTGTGCTGACAGTTCTTCACTCGTTGCAGAAGTTTCTTCTGCGGTTGCCAATGTATTTTGAACAACGTCAGAAATCTGACTAATTCCTTTTTCTATTTCTGCCACCTCTTCTGCCTGTATATCAGAAGCAGATCTTACTTTAGATACTGCAATTAAAATTTCATCCACTTCTTCCATCACTTTATTTAATGTATCAGAGGTATCTTTTGTAATTTCATTTCCATTCTTGATCTCATAAAGAGATGTTTCAATTAATTTTTTAGTATTGGCAGAAGCTACAGCACTTTGTTCCGCTAACTCTCGAATGGATTCTGCCACGACAGAAAATCCTCTTCCTGCTTCCCCTGCTCTTGCTGCTTCAATCGCTGCATTTAAAGATAAAAGATTGGTCTGATTTGCAATATCTTCAATTCCTGTAATAATTGCTTCAATTTCTGAAGAAGTCGAAGAAATCCGTTCCATTGCTTTAAGCAACTCATTCATCTTTTCCTTACCAGTATTCGCCTCTAGTCCCATAAACTTTGCCTTCTCATATGCACTATCTGTTAATTTGGCATTTTCCTGTACATGTTTCGTTACTTTTGATGCCCCTTCATATAGTTTTTCGACTGCACTATTTTGTTCACTTGTTCCTTCTGTTAAATTTTGAGCACTCTGGGCAAGATCAGAAGATCCAACTGCTACTTGAGAAGACACTTGATTAATATGATAAATCGTTTGACTTTGCTTTTCTTTTAGTTTTTCTATAGAGTCCAAAATTTCAGCATAAATTCCTATATATCTTTCTGGCACTTTACTGATAACAGAATAATCCCCTTCTGCCATACTTCCTAATAAAAACTTAATATCCTCAATAATCCTCTTTAACTTTTCGGACATATCTTCAAAGCTTTTACCAAGAAGAAAAATTTCGTCCTTTCCAGTGATGTTTAAATTTCCATCTACCTTTCCATCTGCAATCTCTTTAGAAGCTGTTACTAAAGTAAGAATTGGTGCTAACTTTTGTCCCATAAGTCGATATACAAATATAACCAAAATTAACAATGCCAAAATTTCTATTCCGATTAAAAGAAATGTAATCCTTAAAATATCACTTTTTATATCTAAATCTCTTACAATACTTACAGTATACCAAACTTCTTCTCCGACAGATATTGTTTCAAAATAAGCTTCTTGTCTTATACCATTCATATCTTTATAACGAAGAGAAAAGTTTTTTCTTTCTTGTAGTTTACTTAAGAAATTTTTAGAATCTATGCTTTTATTAGAAAAAAATTCTGTAATATTTTTCCCAATCTTATTTTGATCTTTACTATCATAAATAATATTTCCATTCATATTTATAACATCTACATAAAAAGATGAATATAATTCACTGTTTAATTCAAGCTTATCAAATACGGACAGATCAATATCGACATTGATTACTCCAATCATCTTTCCCTCAAAAAGAAGAGGCTGTGCACAAGTAATTACTTCCTTTTCTTCCTCAAGATATGACTCTGTATAAACTGTATTCTGTTTTCCTATAGCAATTTGATAGTAGTTTTTCTTTGAAAATTCATCATATGATCCAATATCATCTATTTGAATTGTTCCAGTGTTATCGTTGCTAAAGTAAACTGCATAATCCTTTCTTTCCTTAGAAAAACAAAAAGGTTCAAACATAACACTTATCTCAACAATAGAATCATTTGTTGTAAGTATATTTTTTGCAGTAGAAAAAATATACTCTTCTAATAACTTTTGTTTTTCATCCAATTTTAAATCTTCATAGACAATACTTTGATATGTTGGTGTTTCTTGATCTGAACTATAATAAGAAGAAATGATTCCTTTTAGATTTAATGAAGCAGTTTGTGCAATTTGTAAAAATTCCTGAAGTTGATATTTATTTGCTTTAGATTGTGTTTTAAGATTGTCTCGAATGGTTTTTATCATAGAAAATTGAACAATTAACAGCATTGCTGTAATCATTATAGTAAAAACTAAAATAAGAACTGCTCCAACTGTAAGAGATATTTTTCTAGCCAGTCTATCTTTCCTATCTACCATTTTAGCCTCCATGCTGCAACTGTTTAAAACAGTCGCAGCGTTTTCTTTTTAAGAATTTATTTTTACAATTAACACATCATTTGGTGCAAGGGTAATCGTTGTTTCTATCGGCATTTTCTCTTTTGTAAGCATATTTACTGCCTCTTTCCCAATATTTTCATTATATGTTTTAAATTGGATAAAAAATCTTTCTTCTTGCTTAGAATGGTTTAATAGGAATAAAAATTCTTTATCTCCTTTGACACGTCTTACTGCTTCTACATGATCTGATGTAAGAGCTGTCGGAGAGATATCAAGTTCTCTGCACAAATTTTCAAAAAAGGCATGATAAAATGCTGGATTGGATCTTGTGCCAATATAATAAGCACTCCCTTTTTCATAACTATTTTTCGTAATAACAGGTGTATTCTTATAAAAATCTTTCTGATAGAAAGATATTGCCTTGGCCTGTATTGTGTGCATGATATCACATAAAAGTTTTGCTGGATATTGTTTTCCTAAAAATTCAAAGGAATTTTCATCTCCTGATATAAGCCCGTCAATTTCTTCTACCCAAATTCCAAGAAGTTCTTTTAATTTTCCCGGATATCCTCCAATCGTTACTAAATCATGTTCATCTACAATTCCACTAAAAAATGAAACTACAAGTGTTCCACCATTTTTGACAAACTCTTTTAACTTCTGATCAAATCCCTCTTTTACCATGTATAACAGTGGTGCAACAACAAGTGAATAGTTGCTTAAATCGGATTCTACAGAAACAAAATCTACAGAAATATTTTGTTCATGTAGTGCTTTATAGTAAAGAAATACTTCATCATAATATCGAAGCTGATTACAAGGTCCTGTAGAATACTCAACAGCCCACCAATTATCCCAATCGAAAATAATTGCCACTTTCGATTTTGTTACTGCTGATAGAGTTTCCCCACCTAACTGGAAAAGTTCTTGTCCTAATCTTTTACATTCCTGAAATACTCTTGTATGTTCATGACCTACATGATCTATGATTGCTCCATGAAATTTTTCACAAGATCCGATACTTCGTTTCATCTGAAAAAACATGACAGTATCTGCTCCGTGGGCAACTGCTTGATAACTTTGTAGACGCATAACATTCGGGCGTTTTATTGCATTATAAGTCTGCCAATTTGTTACACTTGGAGTTTGTTCCATTAAAGCAAAGGACTGTCCATCCTTTAATCCACGCATTAGATCGTGTTTCATTGCAATCTGTGCAGGATCTTCTCCTGCATATGGATAGCTGTCCCATGATACAAAATCCATACTCCGTGCCCACTTTTGATAATCCAGTGGCTTATAAAATCCCATAAGATTTGTCGTAATCGGAATTTCTTTTGTATATTTTTTAATCGCATCATATTCTAACTTATAACATTCTAATATACTGTCAGAATTAAATCTTGCATAGTCTAATGAGATTCCCTGAAATGCAGTTCCATTTTCGGAATAATGTTCACTTAATAGATTTGGTACTACAATTTCATCAAAATCATAGAAAGTATGACCCCAAAATGCTGTATCCCAAACACGATTTACTTCTTCGATCGTTTTATATTTTTTCTTTAACCAGACACGAAATGCTTTTTCACAGTTTTCACAATAACAAGCTCCTCCATATTCATTGGAAATATGCCATGCAGTAATATTATCATATGTTTTATAACGTTCTGCTAATTTTCCAGCGAGAAGAACAGAATATTTACGGTAAGTAGGACTATTTGGACAAGAATTATGTCTTGATCCAAACTTTCTTTTTCTTCCTTCAAAATCTGTCCGTAAAATATCTGGATATTTTCTTGCCATCCAAGCCGGATGTGCTCCGGTTGAAGTGGCAAGACAAACAAAAAAACCATGCTTTTTTACTAATTCCATAATGCGATCTAATCTTGAAAAATCATAAACTTCATCATTCTTTTGAAGAGATGCCCAACTAAATACATTGAGTGTTAAAATATCTACCCCTGCAAGCTTTAACAGCCTCATATCTTCTTCCCATGTAGATTCCTCCCACTGTTCTGGGTTATAATCTCCTCCATATACAATCTTTGGTTCTTTTTGTGTTGGAAATCTCATTTTCCCCTCATTTCTGTCCAACCTAATTTAGACTATATTGCTCCACTAAATCTCTGAAATAATTGTCCCGCTATTGAAAAGAAAAAAACGAATCCAATTAACATTATTAATAAAACTACTCTTGCCCAGTTTTTTAAAGTCCCCGGAACATTTTTACCAAAACCAAGTATAAATAAAACTACAAAATAGATAAGTGGCCCGACTGCTGGAATCAATGGCAGCACTACCATTAATAAAAGCCACTGACCAAAAGTAACAACAGGCTCTTTTCCATTCTCAATTTCCTTTCCAAACCAAGAACGTTTTGTTGTCGGTTCTTCTTGTCTTCTCGAATATACGTCAAATGGATCATCCATCTGTCTTAATGATGTGCCACAATATTCACAAAAGTTAGCTGTTTCATTTGATACTTGTCTTCCACAAGTTCTGCAAACCATAGAATCTTCCCAGCCTTTCCGATCCCAACATTATTTTTCTGTCATCCGTATGATCTTCTGCGGACATTTTTCTGCACACATTCCACATCCTGTACATTTTTGTGGATCTATTTTTGCTAGATTATTTTCTACTGTCACTGCACCAAACTCACATTGTTTTACACAGAGCATACAACCAATACAACCTGTCGTACATACTGCTCTTACTTCTTTTCCTTTTTCTTTTGAATTACAAGAAACAAGATAGGCAGCACTTTCAGGAACTAACTCAATTAAATTTCTTGGACAGGCTTCTACACATTTCCCACATGCTACACATTTTTTCCGATCTACAAGAGCAACTCCATTTACTATATGGATTGCATCAAATTTACACGCTGTAACACAACTTCCATAGCCAAGACATCCATAAGAACATGCCTTTCCTCCACCTCCGGGAACAACGGCTGCCTTTTTACAATCCTTTAGTCCATCGTATTCATATTTGAGATCTGCCTTATCACAAGTACCACCACATTTTACAAATGCAACTTTTCGATCCTTTTCTTCTGTTACTGCCTTTCCCATCACTTCACCGATTTCTGCATGTATTTTGCCACCAGCTACTGGACAGGCATCAACAGGAGCATTTCCTTGTGCAATCGCCTTTGCTAATCCATCACATCCTGCATAACCGCATCCACCGCAGTTATTTCCGGGAAGAAGTTCTCTTACCCTTCCTTCCCTTTCGTCCACACTGACATAAAAAATCTTAGAAGCCAGTCCAAGCAGCAGTCCAACCAAAAGTCCACAGATCCCAACTACCGCACCCGCAGTTCCGATTGCACCGATACTTATTCCTAACACTGTAATACTTCCCATGTGCTTTTCCCCCTAACACTAAATCAAACCTGCAAATCCCATAAATGCAATAGACATTAATCCTGCGGTAATTAGTACAATCGGCATCCCACGAAATGCAGATGGTACTTCATTATATTCTATTCTCTCTCGAATACCTGCTAAAATCACAATCGCAACTGTAAATCCAACTGCTGTTCCAAATCCATTTACTATACTTTTTATAAAACTATAATTCATTTGTACATTCGTCAAAGCTACACCAAGCACTGCACAGTTCGTTGTAATTAATGGCAGATATACGCCCAGTGCTTCATATAAACTGTGACTGTATTTTTTCAAAAACATTTCAATGAGTTGTACCAATGCTGCAATAACAAGAATAAATACAATAGTCTGTAAATACTCTAATTTAAAATTGACTAAAAGTACTTTATTGATAATCCATGTTAGGGCAGAAGCAATTGTAATAACAAAAATAACTGCACCGCCCATTCCTGCGGCTGTCTTTGTTCGTTTAGAAACTCCTAAAAACGGGCATATACCGAGGAACTGGCTCAATACTACATTATTGACCAGTGCTGCTCCAATCAGCACCAAAATCATTTCCTTCATTTGCCATCCTCCCCTTTCTTATTCTTTGCTTCCTGTTTTGCTAATTCTATCTTTTCATGATTTTCAGTACAGGTAGTACCAAGACATGACGCACAATTACCACCACAAGCTAAAGGCTCTTGTTGTGTAACATTTGTTGCTGATTTTAATTTAAACTTATTTTGGAAAGCTGTTAAAATTGCTAAAACCAAAAACGCTCCCGGTGGATTTACAAAAATTTTTAATGGTTCATAGCTGTCTGGCATTACCGCCACTTTAAAAAGTGTTCCACTTCCAATTAATTCTCGAAACAGACCAATCACTGTAAGTCCTATTGTAAATCCAAGTCCCATTCCTAAACCGTCAAAAATAGAAGGAGCTACTGGATTTTTAGAAGCATAGGATTCTGCACGTCCAAGAATAATACAGTTTACTACAATAAGAGGAATATAAATTCCAAGACTTTGATTTAACTCCCATAAATAAGCTTCTAACAGCATTTTTACTATTGTAACAAAAGAAGCAACAATTACAATAAATGCCGGAATTCTAACTTTTTCTGGAATGAGTTTTCGCAATAGGGAAATTAAAAAGTTTGACATTACAAGAACAACTGTTGTTGTAAGTCCCATTCCCATTGCATCTACTGCATTTGTAGTAAGTGCCAAAGTTGGACACATTCCAAGCATCAACACAAAGGTTGGATTTTCCTTGATTATGCCATTATACAGGCGTTCCATACACTTATTCACTTTGCACCTCCTATTCCATCTTTCAGACAGTCTAAAGCAAATGTAATTCCTGCATTTACTGCTCCTGTAACTGCGTTTGTAGTAATCGTTGCAGAGCTGATCGCATCAATTTCATCGTCTTTTGTAGCTCCTGTCTTTGTAACATTCAACCACTCTGTTGTCTTTCCTGCAAACTGTCCTTGAAACGATTCCTCCTTCGCCTTCATTCCAAGTGTTGGAGTTTCATTAATTTTTATAATCTCAATTCCTGTAATCGATTTTTCTGTCGTATATCCCATTGTCAGACTAATTTCTCCATTATATCCATTGGAAGTTGTAACTGTCATAACATATCCAATCGTCGATCCATCTACAGCCTTTGCTACTCCAGCTTCTTCAATAACAACTCCTTCTAAACCTGCAGCTTTTAAAATATCTGTACTGGTTTCTACTTTGTTTTTAAGTGTTTCATCCTCTGTATCAACCATTGCCGCATCTGGATATACTGCCTGATATGCCTCTGCTTTTATCTTTGCTTCTCTTTCCCTGATAATTGGAGCTGTTAATTCATTTACAATTCCTAATAGCAAGGCGGCAATCAAGGTAATGGCAAATAAAATTGCGGCATCCTTTAGGATATAGGAACTTTTTTTGCTATTTTCCATTTTCAACCTTTCCTTCCTCTTCCAAATGCCGTAGGCATTGTTACTTTTTCAATTACTGGTACTAATAAGTTGCAAAAAATAATCGCATAGGAAACTCCCTCTGCAGATTTTCCAAAAATTCTGAATATCCCAGTTAAAATACCAAGACAGATTCCAAAAACAATCTGTCCGTTTGGTGTGATTGGACTGGTCGTATAATCCGTTGCCATAAAAAATGCACCTAACATCAGACCACCACCACATAATTGTATTGCAAGGTAGGTTGGATCTGCTCCATGTCCTCCAAACAGCATTAAAAATAAAACAAAACTTAATAGATATGCTAATGGAATTCTAAGATTGATCACCTTTCGATAGAGCATATAAACTGCTCCAATCAAAATCATAATTACACTGGTCTCTCCAATAACTCCTCCAGTAAATCCCCAAAACAGATCAAATAATTGTACACTTTCTCCTGTTTTTACTGCTGCTAGTGGAGTTGCTCCTGTAATTCCGTCTACTGCTGCAGCTCCATGATAAAATAGATACGTTCCTCTATTAGATGCTTCATATTCCGAAGGGGTCAAGATACTAAAATTAGTCATTTGTCCTGTAAAACAAATCAACAAAAAACATCTTGCTGCCAATGCAGGATTCATAATATTTTGTCCTAATCCTCCATAGAGCTGTTTTACTACTAAAATTGCAAATATTCCTCCAACCACTGGCATCCATAATGGTATTGAGGCTGGCAAATTCATGCCGATTAAAAGCCCTGTTACTAAAGCACTACACTCATATGGATGATAAGGTTTTTTCATAAAATATTCATATAAATACTCTGTTATAACACAGGTAGTTACTGATACTAAAAGTACCAAAAACGCCTGAAATCCAAATTGATATACTCCCATTACAGAAGCAGGCATTAGAGCGATTGCCACATCTCTCATAATCTCACTTGTCGTTACACCACTGTGAATGTGTGGAGATGAGGATACATGAAACTTCTCTTTCAATCTTTCCACCTCTTTCTCAAAAAATATCTTTACTTTTTCCTTCTTTCCTCCTGAACCTGACGTCTCATCTGTTTAAAAGATTGAGTCAGTTTCCTACCTGCAGGGCAGACATACGTACAGCAACCACATTCACAACATTCCATTCCATCAATCTTTTCAAAACCTTTGGTATCAAACCTTTGTGCATATTCCATCAATTTTTGTGGAACAATTCTTCCCGGACAGACACTGACACATCTACCACACCGAATACATGCTCCTGGCTCTAATTGTTGTGCTTCTTCCTGTGTTAAAACTAACAGGGCAGATGAAACTTTTGTCACTGGAATATCTAGGGAATATAATGCCTGTCCCATCATTGGCCCACCAGAAATTATTTTTCCTACAGGAGCACAAAATCCTCCTGCTGCTTCTAATAGTTCTTGATAACTCGAACCAGTTTTTACAATAAAGTTCCCCGGTTCTTTGATAGCACTTCCAGTCACAGTGACAACACGTCGCATTAGTGGGGTACTCTCTGCTACTGCCAGTCCAACAGAAAGAATAGTATCTACATTGTTTACAATACAACCTGCATCAGATGGCAGCATAGAAGAATTAATCTTTCTTCCTGTCACTGCATAGATTAATTGTCGTTCTGAGCCTTGAGGGTATTTTGTCTTTAGTTGTCGTACTGAAATCCTTGAGTCTGTTCCAATCGCTTCTTTTACTTTTGCAATCGCCTCTGGTTTATTATCTTCTACTGCAATGATACCTTCTGCACGTTCAAATAACTTTAATACAATTTTTAGTCCTGCGATTAATCGCTTTGGTTCTTCTAACATCATTCGGTAGTCAGAGGTTAAATATGGCTCGCACTCGGAACCATTTACAATCACATAATCAATAGCTGTATCCTCTTTTGGAGTCAGCTTTACATGTGTTGGAAAACCTGCTCCTCCCATTCCGACAATACCTGCTTCCTGAATGATCTTTCGAATCTCTTCTTTAGAAAGCCTCGACACATCCCTTGGTTCTCCAATTCCCTGTGCCATACGATATTCACCATCATTTTCTACAACAACTGATAAAACTTTTCCTCCTGCGGCTGTCAGTCTTGGTTCAACTGCTTTGACTGTTCCGGAAACGGAACTGATTACACAAGAAGAAACATATCCTGTTGCCTGTGCTAATTTTTGTCCGGCAAGTACCGTATCACTAACGGATACTACCGGAACTGCTGGTGCACCAATATGTTGGGAAACTGGAAAAACCAGTTCTTTCTTTGGTAACAGTACGGATGTGTGTCGATCCATCGACAACTCCTTGCCGTCATATGGATGCATTCCACCTTGAAATGTTCCTGCTGCCATAAAAACTCTCCTTCTCTTTTTTCTATATTTCTCATTTTTCCCTTATTTCTTCGTGCCGTGCAAAATTTCCTTGCTTCGACACATACAGTTACATTCTAACACACTTCTCTATAAAAAGAAATTATTTTTTTGTGGAATTTTTGGTGTTTTTCATAATTTTTAGTCAACTTCCATATTATATATCTTTAAAAAATATCAGGAAAAGAAGATATCCAACAGTTATTTCATAACTATTGGATATCTTCTTTTCCTCTTTTAATTTATCTGTCATATCAGCCCTATATTTGATGTTTATGCAGATATTTCTCTCTAGTGGCCATTCCACCCCTAATATGACGTTCTGACTTATTTACATCTAATACTTGTCTTGTTCGCTCTGCAAGTGCCGGATTGATCGTAAGTAGACGTTCCGTGATGTCTTTATGTACTGTAGATTTACTGATTCCAAACTGTTTTGCCGTTTGTCGAACTGTAGCACTTTTCTCAACGATGTATTCTGCAATTTCCACCGCCCGTTCCTCGATCTGTTTATGCTTCAATAAATTGGAGCCTTTCATAAAAGTTCCATCCTGAAATACTTGTTTTTACAATGTATGCAACAGATTCCAAGAACAGACTAAAAATTTAGTATTACTCTATATTTAATACCTCGTTTGTTTCCAAAATCATATTTCGTACATTTTCTGCAAGATATTCCAGTCTATTCATGGATTCCTTGATACTCTGACTGCTTTCAGAAGCAGCTTTGACTCCATTAATTGCTTCGTCTACAACTATAAGAAGTTTTTTGACTGTTGTATCAAAATTTTGAATCGTGAGATCGACATTTTTAATAGCCGATTGAATTTCTTCATCATTTTCTTTTGCACTGCTAACCGATGTTTTTGAATTTTCAGAAAGTTCGCGGATATTTGAAGCAACAACTGCAAAACCACGTCCTGACTCTCCCGCTCTTGCTGCTTCGATCGCTGCATTTAAAGATAACAGATTGATCTTTCCAGCAATTTGTTCTACATCCTGTGTCATAACATTATATTTTGATATACTTTTATCGATCTCTTGCATTGCATTGGTAATTCTTTGATTTACATGATTCAAACTGTCCATACTATTTGCCACATTGAGCATTTCTTTAGAAGTCTTTACACCATCTTTTTGTATTTGTTCCGCTTCCTTTTCTACTTTTTGAATATTATGGAATAATTCTTCAAATACCTTTATTAGTTCTTTATTCATTTCTAAAACCCTTGTATTAATTTCTGATATTTTCTGTCTTTCTTTTCGAACAGACTCCATTATATATTCCCGACAATTTTCCTTTGCATTAAGTCCTCTTGCAATAGCCACTGCCATATCACGGCAGGACTGATATCCACAAGCATGACAATCCATAGTCTTTTCTTGATCAGTATATTTACAAAGCAAATGATAGGCAGCTTCTAACTCTTTTTGTGATACCTGTTTTTTCTTAAAATTATATGGTTGATATATACGAATAAAATCATTCAAATCCAATTTTTTGTCAAACTGTGCAAATTGTTTATCTATTCCTCGTTTTGTTGTACTTTTTTTACGCACTCTATTTGCATGATTTTCTACATCGTGCATAATATTATTTACTGCAAAATGTTTATAATGTGTTCCTATTGCTGGCCCTCCATTACAACCATCTTCACAATTTAGTACATCAAAAACATCTGGAAGCTGAGAATCCGGAAGTTCTGCATAAGTATCCAATTCACGATATAATCTTGCTGTTCCATCTAAATCGACAATATTCATCTCTGGGTTATGAATTAAAAGACTTTTCATCAGTCCACCAGGTTTTGGATAAAGAGCTCCTTCTCGACCCTCATATTCATCAAAACCATTCTCATGATGAACTGGAATATGTTCTAACCTTATATTTTGTTCCCTAAAATAGTTCTGTAAATGTTCCATCGTTATATTATAGTCAACCAAATTCGTTTCTCGAAATTCATCAATTTTAGCAACACATGGTGAAAGTGCCGCAATCTTTCCACGATACCCCAACACTTTTTTCATATAAATTGCCAGACACAACATTGGACTTTGAATTGGAGAAAGATGTTTTAAGAGATCTTGACGATGCCGTAGTACATAATTTACCACAGCGGCACATGGTTGTGAGATTAATTTTTTTCCCGGATGTTCTTTTAAATAGCGTAAATGTGCCCATGTACAAATATCAGCACCATATCCAACATCATAGACTTTTTGAACCCCCTGACTGCGAAGCCACTCTAATGCCTGACGCCACTTTCCATCGAAAGCGATTCTAACAGAAGGTGCTGCAATCACTTGTATTTCCTGTCCCCTCTTTAAATCTGCAAGAAATGTTTCTGTATCGTCTTCATACCCTCTTGCATTATGAGAACAAGCTTTGATACAAATACCACACCGAATACATTTCTCATCGTCAATTGTAATCTTTACAACCCCATTTTCATCTACTTTTGCAATATTGGCATCCTCCATTGGACACTCACGTACACAGGCATTACAACCTACACACTTATCCAAATCTACATTAATAATACTCATTCATTTGTCGGAAACTATTGCAAAATAGATTTTAATTACCAAATATTGTGGGTATCATATGAGCTTCTATCCATTAAATGATATAAAAATTTTATTTTGTAACAGCTCCCTTCCCCCCTTTTAATTTTAACTAAAATACCCTTTTTATAATAAATACCTTTATTAAAATTATAAAATATCAATATTTCTTTGTCAATATTCTTCGATTACTGAAATATAATATATCCTTTTTGTAACATCTGCAAGATATTTTTTACATTTAAAATTTAAAGTAAATTTGGTATTTATATTTAGTCTTATCAAATAGTACTTATTATGCCTATAATATTATTTCTTAATTTTATATTTAGAGTATTGCATTATCACCTACAAAATGTTAATATAATTTTATACCTACAAAATCTTAATATAAAAGGAGAAGAACATGACACAGCGAATTTCTGAATCCGAACTGGTACTAATGAACATTATCTGGAAAAATGGAGGATCCGCTTTATACTCCTTTATCATGGAGGAACTGGAAAAAGACAAAAACGAATGGAAAAACAACACCGTACTCACTCTACTTTCTCGGCTGGTAGAAAAAAAGTTCTTGAAAGTCAAAAAAATCGGCAGACGAAATGAGTATATAGCTACAGTAACAGAAACAGAATATCAGACTATGCAGACCCACAACTTTCTTGATAAATTTTATGGTGGGAACGTGAAAAACTTAGTCTCAACTCTATTGCGGCAGGATATTCTTTCAGCAGATGAATTAAAAGAAATTGAAATCTTTTGGAGAAAACAAAATGAATGAGTTTATGAAAATATTATTATCACTGTCTATTTCTGGCACACTGTTATTACTGCTCCTCTTTGGATTGAAACCGTTATATAAAAATAAGTTCAGCAGGCGTTGGCAGTATTACATTTGGATAATTGTTGTATTGCGGTTTTTGCTTCCTTTTACGCCTGATACTATGAATGTTCGAAGTTTATTTGAAATGTTTCATATAATTGTTGAAAGTCCGTCAAGTCCACCAATATCAAAGAATGAAGATAGAATTATAAACAATGTTACTGAACCAAAGTCAATTCATCTATATACCTATCTGTTTTTCGTGTGGTCAGCATTGGCACTGGTTTTTTTTGTTCGCAAGATGACAATTTATCAGGGCTTTATTCGATACATCAAAGCTGGTAATACAGAAGTATCGGATATAAAAATATTGAATTTGCTATCTGATTGTGAAGAAAAACGAAATATCAAAACGAAGGTAGAACTATACTGCAATTCGTTGATTGTATCACCTATTATGATTGGTTTTTTTCGTCCAAGTATTGTTTTGCCTGTTAGAGAATTAGAAGATAAAGAGTTATCTTACATTTTTATACATGAATTAAGTCACTATAAACAACGGGATATGTTTTATAAATGGCTGATACAGATTGTGATTTGTATTCATTGGTTTAATCCTTTTGTTTATTTGCTTGAAAAAGAGGTAAATAAAGCATGTGAACTGTCATGTGATGAAGCAGTTATAGCCATACTTGACGATAGTAAAAAACGTGAATATGGAGATATATTAATTTCATTTTTAAAATCAAATAATCTTAAAGGCTCTTTAGCATCTGTAACTTTGACTGAAGGAGCACAACAATTAAAAGAAAGGCTAGGTGCAATTATAAATTTCAAGAGAAAAACAATAGCAAATTGGATTTTAACAGGTATATTAACATTGTGTATTATTTTAGGAGCAGCTTTTGTTGGTGTTTATCCTGTTGCTGCTGATACCAAAAAGCTTCCAATATCAGAAAAGGAAAAACATAAAACTGATCCATATATTTATGATGAGAATTTGGATTTTGGCTGGGATAAGGATTGGGATGAGGATTTGAATTTTGGCTGGGATAAGGATTGGGATGAGGATTTGAATTTTGGCTGGGATAAGGATTTAGATGAGAATAACTGGGATTTAGAAGATAAGGCACTGATAGAAACCTATTTTGCTCACGGTATTGAAAAAAAGGGAACGTTATATTATTATCAGGACGAATTAGTCTATATCCTTAAAAATCAGTACCCCAACAGTTCATCTTCTATAATTAACACAAATTTAAAAGGAGAAGTGAGCATTCAAGTTACTTGGAATACAGAGGGAGAAATTACAGATATCTCTTATATGACTGAAGAAGAAATAGAAAAACTGTTGAAACGGATAATGAAAACCGAGTAAATATCTGTAATCAATACAATGGAATAGGATAGTTCTTAGTCTTCAAGTTCTGTCATACAATAAATTTTACGTTTTTCCTCTTCTCTGGTAAATTTGATAAGACTATCTTTTTGTATATTGAGTATCTCCATTATTTTCTATTTAGTGTTACAACTTTATGATACTATCTCACCTTTTGAAATAATATTCCATGATATACTCACCTTTCGTGTCGTATTCCCCATTGAAGCAAAAACCGATCTGTTGATAAAGTCGGATTGCATGAAGATTATTTTCATATACACTGAGATACACCTTATCACTTACATATTCCGCTTGTAGTCTTTCAAGTAGGGCAAGTACAGCCTGTTTACCATATCCTTTCCCTTGATATTTTTTATCAATAAGTAAACGATCCAGCCATAACTTCCCCGGAGCAGGTTCTGGAAAATAGCCATACATAGCAAAGCCAACCAGCGTGTCACTGTCATAAATACTAACAGGGCGCCATAACTCTAATTCTTCCGCTTCCTGCAAGCACTCGCTTCACTCTCAATAAAGGTGTCTTGTTCCGAAAAGACTGCCAGATTTTCTACCACCTTTCGATTTTCGTGATTTACTAATTCAAAATGTAATTGCTTATGATTGTTTAAATCCATATTACTTTCTCCTATATAAAAACTTTTACCTCTATTTTTTAATTTTAGTGGTTTTATAAACTTTCTCATTCTGAATTTTATATAGTCTATTCAACCACCTCTATAAGAATATCACCATCGACAATCTTACTTAACTGAGAGTAAAATTCCTATCTTTTTTACTGGTTCCTTTGTGCGATGTGGTTTCTATTACGCAAATCAGAAATTCGCTGTTCGAGTGTTCTGGGTAAATTTATAGACACACTCCTTCACATAGTTTTATTATACCAAAAGATTGCCAAAATGCAATTCCTGTAAAATTCCGGAATTACATTTTGTTCAATGGCAGAAAACGATATACCCACTCTAGCACAGATCTCGTCTATCTTGGGATAACATATCTTTTAACGATAAACGATGGGCGATCGATTTAATGATTCGACTAACTACGATAAATCAGTACCTATCAGACTGTTATCTTGGGTAGTCTTTTATAAATTAAAAACCATCAAATAACAATCGAAATTTGGAGGGATTAGAATGGATATTTTAACACTTTGTAATAAAATAAATTTACAGACTGAAATCAAAAATAAAGTACTCGCTTTTGAAAAAAGTTTTGACTTTAAAACAATCGATAAACAACTAAAAGATTTTTTTGTTTATAAAAATATGGAAAAAGCTCGAATAGAGTTAAAAACTATTCTTGGTGAAGATAAGGATAATATAAAAATGCTTATGTCTATGCTCAAAGCATCTACTATTGCTTATGAAACTTATAAAAGAAAAGGGATTGAGGATGAAATCTACTTTTCTACAATGAAGTGTTATACCCGTTTTATTGATGAAACATATAAAAGGACAGGTAGATTTTATTTTGATAGAGATTGGTGGACTACTCGTCAGGCAGGTTGTCATTTATTTCGAATTGGTGCACTTGAATATGAAATAAGCCATATTGACAATAAAATAAACATCGAACTTCATATTCCCTCGGATAGTGACCTTTCTCCCTTTTCTGTTGATCAGTCTCTGACAAATGCAAAAAAATTTTTTGATAAATATTATTCTGAAATCGAGAATACAGAATACTACTGCCATTCTTGGTTGCTAGATAGTCACTTAAAAACAATGTTAAAAGAAAAATCCAACATAATTGAGTTTCAAAAACGTTTTGAAATATTTGATGTAGGTGAGATTGATACTGAATTTATTCAGTGGGTTTTCAATAAAAATTCTACAGATACAGACTATACAGATTTTCCTGAACATACATCCTTACAGAGAAATATTAAAAAGCATCTTCTTTCAGGTGGAGTAATTAGAAGTATATATGGCAAAATCAAATAAATTATAAAAAAGAGCTCTTCATTGGTTTAATCGATGGATGGAAAATACAGTTTTATGGAATAGAGGGATAACTTTTTTATAAAAAAATAGTGTAGCTGCTATGAAACAGCTACACTATTTTCTTCTGTAAATTTACTGTCGATTATAATAATCAATTCCATCGGTTGGTTTAAAATAGGTTCTTATATAACCATCTGTTGAAACAATGACAAATTCATTTGTTTCTTCCAGATAATATACATCGTCACCATCTTCTTCCTCTATCTTATGTAGTACCCCTTCTGTATTAATCACTCGATTTGCACCTGCTTCATATTCTTCTGCCGTTTTATATTCAAACTCTGCACCATGTTTTTTAAAATGATCTTCAAGATACTCCTCTTTACGGAATTCATACTCCTTTAAGTCTTTGACTGGATTGTCTTTTTTATCTTCTGTCAGACTGTTTTCTATATTTTTATCAGAATTTGTTTTTAAAGTATCTGAAGTATCATCCCAATGAAATCCATACTTTGCGGAAATTGCCAGTACTGCAAGCAAAACTAATGTACTTAAAATTCTATTCCATATCGTTGAATGGGACTTTTTTGGAGGAGTTTCTGTTTGTTTCTCCAAAAGCTTTTCTTCTGTTTTAGTCTCTTTATCTTCTACAGTAATTTGATTATTTTTTCGACATTCCTTACATCGTTTTGGAAGTTCGAGATTTTTGCTTTTATAAAACTCTAGTTCTGAATCACTTAATTGAAAGGTTTTTCCACATTGTTTACAGATTTTTTCTACCATAATAATCCTCATTTCTATATCATTCTGTACTATTCTATATTATTTAATCATTTTCAGATATTTTTGTTTTCTAATACCTTGAGAATAGATTATAACACAAATTTTATTCTTTGTCATTGTTTTTCTATCCTGATTTGTGATGAAATTTATCTTTTTTATTGACAAAACAAATATAGTAGAATATAATTAAAACATATGTTTCAAAACAATAATTTTAGTATAAGGAGTAAAAAATATGCCACCCAAAGCAAAATTTACAAGAGATGAAATCATTGAAGCTGCTTTAAGTATTGTTAAAGAATTTGGTTTTGACGCTTTAACAGCTAGAGCATTAGGAACAAAGCTTGGAAGTTCTGCAAGACCTATTTTTACTGTATTTGAAAATATGGATGAAGTTCAGAGAGAAGTTATTATGGCAGCTAAACTACTTTACAAAGAATATATCAATAATGGACTTTGTCAAACAGAAGTACCTGCTTTTAAAGGGGTAGGTATGCAGTATATACAGTTTGCAATTACAAATTCTAAATTGTTTCAAATGTTGTTTATGTCTGCACAAATTAAAAAGCCTACTATTACAAATGTTCTTCCAATCATTGATGACAGTTACCCACAAATACTTTCCTCTATTCAAAACTGTTATTCTTTAACCCCATCCGATTCGGAATGGCTATATCGTCATTTATGGATCTATACTCATGGAATTGCGGTACTTTGTGCAACAAATATATGCACTTTCACTATGAAAGAAATTGGAAAAATGCTGACTGAAGTTTGTACTGCAATGTTAAAGGAAATCAAAGGGAGATGTTAAAATGATTGAAATTAATAACATTGAAAAATTTTATGGAAATTGTGAGAATAGATTTCAGGTATTGAAAAATATTAGTATAGACATTAATGACAGAGATTTTGTTGTCATTTTAGGTGCTTCTGGTTCAGGTAAATCTACATTTTTAAATGTGATTTCAGGGCTTGAATATCCTGACAGTGGAAGTGTTAAATATGATAATAGAGATATTACCAAATTATCGGACAGTGATTTAACAGCATTTCGTAGAGAAACAGTAGGCTTTATTTTTCAGCAATATTATTTGTTACCAAATATGACAGTAGAAAAAAATGTTCGTATGGGTGCAGATCTTGCCGATAAATCCAATTACCGTGAAATTATAAAATCGGTAGGACTTGAAGGAAAACTTAAAAAATATCCAAGTGAACTTTCAGGCGGCGAACAGCAAAGAGTATCTGTTGCAAGAGCACTTGCTAAAAAGCCTAAAGTTTTGTTTCTTGACGAACCAACAGGTGCATTAGACGAGCAAACTGGCAGACAAGTACTTGACTATATCTGTAGACTGCAAAAAGAATATTTATTTACTATTGTGATGGTAACGCATAATTTGAATATTTCAGAAATGGCAAATACGGTCATTCAAATGAACAGTGGAAAAATATTGAAGACTTATACAAATCAAACACAGAAAACCGCTTATGAGATTGGATGGTAACATGTACTCGATATGTACAAAAAGTCGTACAGAAATGAGGTTAGATATGGTTGTATCAATAAAAGATGCTGTAAAACTAATTGGGATTTCTATTATTACCTATTGTGCAGTACTTGTCTGTACTATGTTTTTAAATTTCTATTTTGATATTGTACAAATTGAAGATAAGATTGTCTCAGAACAAACACAAATATTTTATCATGCACAGATATCTACAGCACAAGTTATTTGTTTCGTCAGTGGTGGTTGTCTTTTCATTACTTCTGTTATTATGCTCCTTTTTTATATTAAGCATTACATAGATATTCATAAAAAAGAACTTGGAATATTAAAAGCTTTAGGATACTCGAAATTTAAAATAGCAAAAAATTTTTGGATATTTGGAGTTAGTGTTTTTATTGGATCTGTTATTGGTTTTTCCTTAGCATTTCTTTTCATGCCTATCTTTTATAAAATGCAAAATAAAGACAAAATCCTTCCTGAAATTACCATAAAATTTCATCCAACCGTTTTTCTTTATTTTGTAATACTGCCCACCGCTTTCTTTTCCATCCTTGCCATTTGCTATTCCTTTTTTAAATTGAAAAAACCTGTATTAATGCTTTTGAAAGATACTATACAAACTTCCTCCAATTTAAAAAAGCCAAAAGATAACGAAGATATTCCATTTATAGATGATCTTAAAAAGAATACTCTAAAATCCAAAAAAACTCTTGTGTTCTTTATTCTATTTGCTTCGTTTTGTTTTTCTTCTATGACTCAGATGGCGGCAAGTATGAAAGATTTATCCAGTATCATGATGGGGATAATGATACTGGTGATTGGTATTATTTTAGCCTGTACAACACTTTTTCTTGCAATAACAACAGTTATTAAAGGTAACACAAAGACAATTTCAATTATGCGTATATTTGGTTACTCACAAAAAGAGTGCTGTAAGGCACTTTTAGGTGGTTATCGTCCTATATCCTATATTGGCTTTGCCATTGGAACAATCTACCAATATATATTGTTAAGAATTATGGTTGATATTGTATTTAAAGATATTGATAACATTCCTGTATATCAATTTGATTTTCCTGTTATGTTTTTTTCTCTTGTATTCTTTATTGTGGTTTATGAATTTATAATGTATTACTATTCCGAAAGAATCAAGAAAATTTCTGTTAAGGAAATTATGATTGAATAAAGGAAGTTTCGTCTTTTGCTATTAACCTATCTTTTATTATACAGTTTGCTAATGATTCATAGGAAGCCTCTTTCGCCTGCACAATATGCCTAATTCCATATTTTTTTAAGCACATTGTAGTTTTAGGCCCAATACTATAACATATTTTGTTTTCACTCCAATTTTTCCATATAGATTCTCCTACCTCTGTAAAAAGTCGTTCCACAGAGGATGCACATGTAAAGAATATTCCATCATATTCTAAAAGTCGTTCTTTAAATGGAATGATAGGAATTACTGTACAATTTTCATATACTGGAATCTCTACTACATGACAGTAACTTTGTAGTGTGTGTACTAAATGGCTATCTGCATTTTTTGCCTTTAAATACCAAAGTGTTTGTTCTGGTTTTATCTGTTCTTGTAGTTTTGCAATTAGTGCATCACTGTGGAATTTTTCTGGCTGTAAATCAGGAATCAAACCATAGGCTCTTAATGCTTTTGAAGTCTGTTCCCCAATCGATGCAATCTGACATTTAGCAAGATAACGCAGATCTAGTTCTTTTTCTACAAAAGATTTAAAAAACGCATCTACTCCATTGCGGCTGGTAAAAATGAGCCAATCCACCTTTTGAATTTGTTCTTTTGTAATAGAAAGAGGGATTGTAGTAATCTTTCCTACTTGGAGTTCATCGACTGTAATTTTTTGTTTTCGTATATATCCTGCAAGTTTGGATGGATTTTTTCCTATTTTGGTTATCAAATAGTGTTTTCCAAGTGCAGGATTTTTTTCAAAACAGTTTAGTTTTTCTCGCAGAGCTATGACACCACCAACCAAAATCAGTGCTGGAGAAGGTATTGCTATCCTTTCTACTTCATCTGCAATTTTCTCCAGTTTTGCAGTTATTGTATACTGCTGGGGAGTAGTTGCCTTTGAAATTACTGCTGCAGGGGTTTCTTTTGACATTCCGGCTTCTATTAGACGATCTGCAATTTCTCTTACTTTACTAAGTCCCATTAAAAAAACGCAAGTATCTGTTCCACGAGCCATCGCTACAAAGTCAATCTCTGCAAGTTCATCTTTTTGGCTATGTGCAGTCACCACATGAAATCCGGTTGCAATTCCTCGATGTGTGATAGGAATTCCAGCATAGGCTGGTCCAGCAATACAAGAAGAAATTCCGGGAATTACCTCAAATTCGATTCCTTCCTTTTCTAAAGCAAGAGCTTCTTCTCCTCCACGTCCAAATACATACACATCTCCGCCTTTTAGGCGAACTACTTTTTCATACTTCTTTGCTTTCTCTATTAGAAGTTTGTTAATCTGCTCCTGACTCATAGTATGGTTATGATTTTCTTTTCCAACATAGATAAACTCACAACCTTGTTTCGCCTCTAGTAACAATTCTGGAGAAGACAATCTATCATAAATAATACAATCTGCCTCTTGGATTACATTCAGTCCCTTTATTGTAATCAGTTCTGGATCTCCCGGTCCTCCTCCAATCAGATAAACTGTTCCAAAAGGTTTAATCTGTTGTACTGCCTTTTCTACAAGCTGTTCTGGTTTTTCTCCTATCACAGATACTGATACTAACTTTGTACCATCTGCATTTCCAAATATAGCATCCATTTGATATTTGCCATTCTCAATCTGTCTACAAACTGCTCCCACAGGCATATGACAATCTCCGCCAACCGCTTTTAAAAATCCTCTCTCTGCACAGACTGCCGCTTCTGTCTGTTCATCATATAAATTATCTAACAATTTTTTTGTACTAATATCTTCTTCGCAAATTTCCAGTGCCAAAACTCCCTGTGCTGGTGCAGGAATCATCTGCTCTATCTCTAAATACTGTGTAATCTTTTCTTGAATTCCAAGTCGATGTAGTCCTGCTGCTGCAAGTATAATGCCATCTAACTTCTGCTCTTCTATCTTCTTTAATCTGGTATCTATATTTCCGCGAATATTGACAACCTTTAGATCCGGTCTTAGTTGTTTTAGCTGATATTCCCTGCGGCGGCTTCCAGTTCCAATAACTGCACCATATGGTAGTTCATCTAAAGATCGTTTCTCACGCAAAATTAATACATCTCTTGGATCTTCTCGTTTCCAAGCCTTTGTAAAGACTAATCCTTTGGCTGGTTGTGGAGGCATATCCTTCATACTATGCACACCGATCTGTATCTCTTTCGATAAAAGTTGTTCTTCAATTTCTCTTACAAATAAACCCTTATCCCCAATCTGATCCAAGGGTTTATTTTGAATTCGATCTCCTTTTGTTTGAATTATTTTTAACTCAAATGTATGTTCAGGATATGTCAAACGCAGTATAGTACAAACATCCTCTGCCTGTTTTAATGCCAATTTAGATCCTCTTGTGCCAATGACATATTTCATTTTTATCATATCCTTTCCTAATAATTCTTCTTTTAATAGATGTTAAATCTGAAATAGCTTTTTTACAAACTCCTGATACTTATCTTGTTCTTCTTTTGTTTCGATCTGTTTTAGTTCTTGAATTGGTTCACGTAAAAGTCTTTGTAAAGAAGCATTTAAGACTTTATGCAGTAACTTCTTTTCTCTTTGATTTAGTTGTAACTTTCTATCAAGATACTCATAACTGTCCTCTACAATTCCACTGCACCGTTGTTGTAATGATTCAATCGTAGAATCCATACGACTTTGTAATAACCAAGTACAAGTTTCTTTCATATCTTCTGTAATCATACTTTTACTCTCTGCCACAAGACGTTCTCTCTCTAATCGATTTTCCTTTACAATCTCTTGTAAAGTATCCAAATTAATAAGTCGAATCCTTGAATCTTGTTCTAATGTTGTATCAATATCTCTTGGTGTGGCAAGATCTAAAAAAACGATGGGATGTATTGGAGTAAAATGCTCTCTTCTTACTACAAGATGTGGTGATGCTGTTGCTGACACTACAAGATCACACTCTTTCATTATTTCATAGCGCTTTTCATAAGGAATTACTGTAAGATCTGTAAATTCTCTTTTTAACCCGTCTGCATGAGCAAGTGTTCTACTACATATGACTACTTGTCCCACTTTGTATTCATAGAGGTATTTTAGGGCAAGTACTGCTGTTTTTCCACTTCCAATTACAAGTGCACGTTTTCCACAAATACCACAAACTTTATCTAGCTTTTGTATACCAATATAACTTACAGAAAGTGGTCTTTCACTAATTTTTAATTCTGTTTTGATATGTTTAGCACAAGTTATAGCATCACGTACCACCTTATTTAACTCTTTTTTACTATATCCCATTGTTCGTGAAAAATCCAATGCTTCCTTCACTTGCCCTAGTATCTGATCTTCCCCTAATACCAATGATTCTAATCCAGCCGCAATACGAAATAAATAAGAAATCGCATTTTCTCCTACAAGCCAAATCAGATAATCTTCTAGTTGAGCCTCTGAAAACATTTTTTTATAAATCTGTTGCACTTGTGTAAGTTGTATCTCTCTGTCGTAGAAAAAATAGACTTCGCTCCGGTTACAAGTAGAAAGAACCATACACTGATCAATTCCTATCGTTTCTACCTCTTGAAAAAATTTTAACTTCTTGACATCCGTAAAAGAAGTTATATCCCGTATAGAAAGCGGTGCATTTTTATAATTAATTCCAATAAATCCAAACTGCATATGATCTTTCACTCCTTTGTACCTCTTTATTGCAGCGGATATGTCTGTCTTTCTACAGACAAAAAGGGACTGCTTCGGCAGTCCCTTTTTATTTTTAAACGTTTCCTCTTATCCAATATAATTTGCAAATAAAAATGCAAAGAGATAGGAAGAAATTGCTACACATGCCCATGTAATTCCACCTAATGCAATTGGCTTTAAGCCTTTTGAAAATACATCTTTAAACTTAATCTTAAAACCAACCCCTGCTAAAGCAGACGCAAATAAAAATTTACTTACTGTTTTTAACAGATCAAGTCCCTTTGGACTGAAAACGCCCATTGTATTTAAACCTGCCATTACAACAAACCAAAGAATAAACATAGGGAATGTTTTCTTTACTACAGCCAAAATACTTTCATTTGTTCCTGCTGCACCATTTTGTCTGGCTTCTTTTGCAGCCATAACAGTCCAGAATATTGCTACAAAAATCAACATAGTAGTACGAACTAATTTTACATTTAATGCTCCATTGAAGTTCGGATCATTAATCATAGCTTGAAAAGTTGCCTGTGCTCCAGCAACAGAGGAAGTATCATTAATTGCTGTTCCTGCTACAAATGCAAACTGATTATTTGTAAGTCCGATTCCAGAAGCAATATAAGGATAAGAAAAGGCTGAAATTGTATCAAATAAGAAAATTGCAGCCATTCCGAAAGCGATTTCTGCATCAGTTGCTTTAATAATACGACTTAATGTTGCGATTGCTGTACCACCACAGATACAAGTTCCGCCTCCTACCAGTACAGAGGTATTCTTTGTCACGCCGATTTTCTTTCCGATTAACATAGCAACAGCAAAAGACAAAAGAATATTAATTATAATCAGAGGAAGTGCCTTTACGCCTGTTCCAAGAATTGATGCAAAACTTAACGTACCACCGGTTAAAATGATACCCCAGTTTAAAAACTGCTTGCTAGAATAAGTAGTTCCCTCTTTAAAATCTTTGTCTATAGAAGGCATAATATTGCAGATGATCATGGATACTAATAACGCAACCATTGGACCACCTATTACAACGCGTTTAAACACTGCTTCCTGTAAATCAGTGGATTTTGATGCCAGAAATCCAATCAACAGACATAAAATAATTGCACCATATTTTTTCTTTGATGAATTCATTTTAACTCTCCTATATGTATCAGTTATTAGCAGGTTGCTCCACCTACCAGATGTAGTTGTGCATCTAAAATCTCCTGTTTTCTTTCTAAGATATCATTTGCAAGAAGTTGTTTTTCTACTTCCTCAAAGCCAATCCGTTCAATTGTATCAGCAAAGCGTTCTCCTGTCTTACCCTGTTCACGGAATAAAAGGATTGCCTTTTCTACTGTATCAAGTAATTCTTCTTCTGTTGTAAACACTTTAGATAATACATGACCATGTGCCACTTTCTTTCCCCATCTTCCGCCAATATACATCTTATAGCCTACAGTTCCATTCTCAATTACATCAAATGGACATTGTGCAATACATCTTCCACAGTTGTTGCAAAGTTCTTTGTCAATCAAGATCGTATTATCCTCTAACTTTGCTGCCTTCATTGGACAGGAAGTTTCAACCTGACATTTCTTACATCCATTACACAGATCTTCATCGATATTTGGAATTAACTGACCGATGATTCCGAGATCATTTAAATCAGGCTTTACACAGTTATTTGGACATCCACCAGTTGCAATCTTAAACTTATGTGGAAGTTTTACTGTACGATATCCCTTATAGAAACGCTGATGGATTTTTTCAGAAAGAGCAAATGTATCATATAATCCATACTGACAAGTTGTTCCCTTACAAGAAACAATTGGGCGTACTAAAGAACCTGTTCCACCTGTTTCAAGTCCTGCTTTTGCAATATACTCACGAAATGGTTCAATATTATCAAAATGAACTCCACGTACTTCTACTGTAAGACGTGTTGTAAACTCTACTTCTCCACTTCCAAATTTCTCTGCAGCCTCTGCAATAACCTTTGTCTGTTCTGCATTAATTTTTCCGTTTACTGTAATAATACGTGCATTAAATAGATCAGTTCCTTTGTTATTGAGAAATCCTAATGCTTTTACTCTTTTGATTTCTTCTGGTTTCAATGTACATCCCATAATTTTCTCTCCTTTTCTTGTTTTACGCAGCTTTCCGTTGCTGCCTTAACCCACCCTAAACAAATTTTAATATAATTTTAGGTAAGACATAAACGGTTTACATTTTCTATGCTTTTACCTCACTAAAGGTAATGCCGCCCTCAAGTACTTTTGTGTTTGTATATCCGTAATATTTCATACGGTTTTGTAATAAATATGCACGTTTTCCCTTGTTACATACAAGAAGAATCTTTTCATCCTTATCCAGTCCCTCAATTAGTCCTTCCACTTTCGTAAGATCTACATAAGGTGCTCCTTCAATAGAAGGTGTTAAACATCCATCTACTACTTTGTATCCTTCTGCTGCACCTGCTGCATATTCTGCTGGTGTAAAGGTTTCAAACGTTCCATTGATCTTATTCATTAAAACATTTAATGTATGTTCAAATGGATGAATTGCTGTAGAGAATGGCGGTGCATATGCCAGATCCATATTTGCTAAATCAGAAAGAGTGGCTTTGCAGGTAATACCAGTAACTGCAATATCTACCACTTTATCTACAGCTCCTGCACCAAGAACCTGTATACCTAAAAGCTTCAAAGAAGCACGATCTGCAATCATTTTGATAATAAAGGAACTTGCACCCGGAAAATAGTGTGCCTTGTCATCTACAACTGTGATCACACTGACAGCATCAAAACCTTCTGCTTTTGCCTGTTCCTCAGTCAGTCCAGTTCTTCCAACGTTTAATCCCGGAAGCTTACAAACTGCTGTACCCAATACACCATTATAATTTAATTTCGCACCCATCATATTTTGTGCAATCAAACGTCCATTAATATTTGCTGTAGAACCCATTGGTGACCATGCTGCTTTTTTAGTCAGAGCATTATGTACCATTGCACAATCTCCTGCTGCATAAACATCAGGAAGATTTGTTTCACCTAATTCATTCGTTAAAATTGTTCCCTTAAACATTTCAATTCCACTATCTTCAAGGAACTTTGTATTTGGTCGAATACCTGCACTTAAAACTACTAAATCTGTCTTGTATGCTCTTTTATCTGTAACAACTTTTTCTACTTTTCCATCGCCTTCAATTCCAGTCACTTTTACATTTGTCACTACTGGAATTCCGCTCTCAGCAAGTTTTCCTTCTACATACTCTGCTATCTCTGCATCAAATCCCGGAAGTGCATGTGGTGCCATATCTAAAACGAATGGTCGAATTCCCTGTAACTTTAAATTTTCTGCAATCTCTAGTCCAATATATCCCGCTCCAACTACTACTGCTTTCTTTACAGTTCCAGAATCTACTACATCTCTCAAACGAATTGCATCCTCTGGAGTTCTCATAAAAAATACATTTTCTAAATCACAGCCTTCTATTGGCGGTTTTACTGGACTTGCTCCAACAGAAATCACCAGTTTATCATAGTCGTAAACCATTTCTTCCTGTGTCTCAAGATTAACTGCTGTCACTTTCTTTGCCTGTGGATCTACTTTTACCGCTTCTGTCTGTGTCAGAACAGTCACACCAGTCAATTTAGAATATTTTTCTGGTGTATTCACAATGAGTTGTTCTCTGTCTTCAATTACATGCCCCACATAATAAGGAAGTCCGCATCCAGCATAGGAAATATTTTTCCCTTTGTTTAACACGATCACTTCATTGCTTCGATCCTCTCTCATCAGCTTTGCCGCAATCTTTGTTCCAGCTGCTACGCCTCCAAGTACTAATACCTTCATGTCTTCCTCCTTTTTATAGTTCCTTCTTTGTTGTTAATTATTTATCAATATTTATATATTAACACTTGAAATTTCATCAGTAAAATAGTAATATTCTAATTAACTCATAGGTTTTTTCTATAATAAGACAAAGTTAAATATCCCCAAAATATGATTCTATTACTTTACAAGTTGTATCTATATCTTCTTTTGTATGTGCATCTGAAACAAATACTGCTTCAAACTGTGATGGTGCTATATAAATTCCATGTTCTAATAAATATCCAAAATAATCTGTATAACAATTTGTATCAGAAGATATTGCACTTTCATAATCTTTTACTGGCTGTTTTGTAAAAAAGACAGAGAAAAGAGAACCAATTTGATTAATCCACACCCGATTGCCTGCTGCCTTTTGTACTGTTTTTGTAAGAATTTTTGTCTTCTCTTCTAATCGTTCATAAATCATTGGATCTTCTTTTAAAATTCGAAGCGTTTCTAGTCCTGCCGCAGTAGCAATAGGATTTCCTGACAATGTTCCTGCCTGATAGACCGATCCTAATGGCGAAACCATCTGCATAATTTCTCTTTTTCCTCCATATGCACCAATAGGCATCCCACCACCTACAATTTTGCCTAATGTCGTCAAATCTGGCGTAATATTATAATATGCCTGTGCACCACCAATTCCCAGACGGAATCCTGTAATTACTTCATCAAAAATCAAAAGCGCCCCATACTGTTTTGTTATTTCTCGTAAAAACTCTAAAAATCCCTGTTCTGGCAATACTACGCCCATATTCGCCGCTACAGGTTCTACAATTACAGCCGCAATCTCTTTTGGATTTGCCTGAAATAATTTTTCTACTGATATTTTATCATTATAAAGTGCTATAAGTGTATGCTTTGTATAATCTTTTGGAACGCCTGCACTGTCTGGTATAGATGTAGTAAGTGCTGCCGATCCTGCCTTTACCAGAAGTCCATCAGAATGACCATGATAACAGCCTTTAAATTTTATAATCTTATCCCGCTTTGTATATCCTCTCGCTGTACGGATTGCACTCATTACCGCCTCTGTTCCCGAATTTACCAGACGACTCACTTCCATAGATGGCATTAGTTTTGCAATTAGTTCAGCAATTAACACTTCTTTTGAAGTCGGTGCCCCATAAGTTAATCCTTCTTCACATGCCTGTTGTACTGCTGCTATAACTCTAGGGTGAGCATGACCTAAAATAGCTGGCCCCCATGAGCAGACATAATCAATCATTTCATTTCCATCTACATCTTTTATTTTACTTCCCTTTGCTGACGCAATAAAACGTGGCGTTCTGCCAACTGATCCAAATGCACGTACTGGACTGTTGACACCACCCGGAATATGACACTTTGCCCTTTCAAACCATTCTTTTGATTTTATATCACTCATCATAATCCTCCCTAAGCCATGCTGCAACTTCTAGGGCATGATAAGTAATAATCATCTTTGCACCTGCCCGTTTGAATCCTATCATAAGCTCCATCACAATCTTTTTCTCATCGATCCATCCCTCTTTGGCTGCCGCTTTTACCATAGAATATTCTCCACTGACATTATAAGCGACAACTGGAATATTAAATTGTTTTGAAATATCTTTTATAATATCCATATAGCTCATCGCTGGCTTGGCAATAATCAGATCTGCCCCTTCTAAAAGATCTTGTTCTACCTCACGCATTGCTTCTCTTCCATTTGCAAAATCCATCTGATAGGTCTTTCGGTCTCCAAATCCTGGTGCAGAATGTGCAGCATCCCGAAAAGGACCATAAAATGCCGATGCAAATTTTGCACTATATGCCATAATCGGAATATAAACAAATCCATTTTCATCCAAGGCTTTTCTAATTGCAGCAACTCTCATATCCATCATATCACTTGGAGCAATGATGTCTGCTCCTGCTGCTGCATAACTAACTGCTGTTGCTGCTAACAGGGGCAGCGTTTCATCATTTAAAATAACACCATCTCGAATCAGCCCACAGTGACCATGTGATGTATATTCACAAAGACAGACATCGGCTATTACAACCAACTCTTTATACTTTTCATTTCCTTTGATAAATCGAATTGCTCTTTGCACAATTCCCTCATTATCATAAGCTCCACTTCCAACTTCATCTTTATGTTCTGGAATTCCAAACAATAGTATTGCTTTAATTTTTGCCGCTACAACCCGATTCAATTCTTCTTCTAAGCGGTCAATAGAATACTGATTGATGCCTGGCATAGACTTTACTGGATGGCAGATATTTTCTCCTTCCATCACAAAGATTGGATAGATCAATTCCTCTATTCTGACATGATTTTCTCTTACCATACTGCGTATCATTTTACTGGTTCTCAATCTTCTTGTCCGTTCCATTATAAGCCCCCTGTGCTGCTTCACATTTATTATAGATGATCTGTTGTTTCAATCCACTCGCGGCAGTTAAAAGCAAGACAATGATGTGGATTTCTTCATATAATTGTTCCTAGCAAATCCTCCCCTACCTCTTAGGTAGGGGAGGATTTGCTATTAATTGTTGAATCTGTTCTTTTGAAGGAAGTTCTTTTTGTGTCAAACCAATTTCTAAAAGCTTTAAATAAACCTGTTTTCTCTCTGCCTCTGTGGGTATACAACGTTTTACCTCCTCACGTAGTCCTCCAAGACAGTCTGCTAAATCACCTAACTGTCTTGTGACTAACGAACGGGTTTCTTCTTTTAAATATTGGGTAATGACTGGACTGTTTCCCCCACTTGAAAATGCTGCTACAACTTCTCCCTGTTTTAGATATGCCGGAAAAATAAAGCTACAATCTTCTATTTGATCCACTGCATTAACTGGAATATTTTTTGCTCTGCATATTTTAGCAATCTCGTGATTAAGCGATTTATTATTCGTTGCTGCTACTACCAGCTTTTGACCATTTAAATCTGATAACTCCATTTCTCGCTCTTTACATATGATCTCGGTCTGTACCTGAATTTCTGGCATGATTTCTGGTGCTATAACCAATACCTTGGCTCCAAATTCCTTTAGTACTTTTACTTTTCGAAACGCAACCATACCTCCGCCAACTACTAGACAACATTGATCTTTTAACTCTATAAACATTGGAAAATAGGACATTTTCCGCCCCCTATATTACTTTCTTAGATTAAATATAGTTTAATTATCTTTTAAGGAAAAACGATTTATAAGTTCTTTTAAGTTCTGAGCCTGTGAAGCCAATTCTACACTTGTTGCTGCACTCTCTTGTGAAGTAGCAGAATTTGTCTGCAAAGCGGTTGACATCTGTTCAAATCCCAAATTAATTTGTTTAATTGACTCTGCTTGTTCACTTGCGGCACTCGCAATTCCACCAACAATGCCTGTAATTTCTTTTGTGCCTTCTACTACTTGAGTAAGTGACTGTGCTGTTGTATTTACTATGTTTGTACCATTTTCTACCGTTTCAATCGATTTTAAAATCAGATCTGCTGTATTTTTAGCCGCTTTGGCACTCTCCGTAGCAAGATTACGTATTTCCTCAGCTACAACAGCAAAACCCTTTCCAGCCTCTCCTGCCCGTGCTGCTTCTATTGCAGCATTTAAAGACAGCAAATTTGTCTGTGAAGCAATACTCTCAATATTCTTAATAATATTTCCAATCTGTGCAGATCCTGCCTTAATTTCTGTCATTGCATCAATCATAGATTCCATCTGATAATTGCAAGTTTCCACATTTTTTTCTGTTTCTATAAATTTTTCATTTGCTCTCTTGGAATTATCTGCTGTTAAAGTAACCTTATCTGAAATTTCTGTAATGCTGGCAGTCAACTCTTCCAATACACTTGCCTGATCCGTAGTACTTTGAGCAAGATCCTTTGCGCCTTGTGATGTATACTCAGAGTTATCAGCTACTAGATCTGCTGCTTTATTAATCTGCTTCATCGTTTCATTTAAGGAAGAAATAATGGTATGTATTGCCTGTTTAAGAGTAACAAAATCTCCATCAAATGTAACTTCTGTCTGTATATTCAGATTTCCAACAGCTAGTTCTGAAAGTACTCTTGTGATATCCGAAATATATAGATTTAAACTGCGTATTGTATCATCCAAACTCTCTGAAAGTACTTCAAGTTCATCTTTTGTATGAACAACTTCAACTGGTGTCTTTAAATCTCCTATTGCAAGCTTTGCAAGTCGTTTTGTTACTGTATTGATAGGAAGTATTACATTTTTAATAAAACGTATCATGAGTAAAATCATAACAAACAAAAGAATTATTGCAATCAGCGTACTTACAGCCAAAGAAATTGTTACTACAGAAACAAATTCACTATTTGGCGCAGTCATAATTAAACGCCAGTTTTCATGTCCCTCTACAGGACAATAAGTAGCAAACATCTTTTTGCCATTGTATCTATAAGTGATATATCCAGGTTCTTTTTCCTTTAATATTTGCTCTGTTGCTTTTGCTAAAGAAGCATAGCTTTTATCTGTATTTTGCAATTTAATTGCATTTGTTTCCTCAGCAATTATCTGTTTATATTTATGAAAAATAACGGTTCCTTCTGCATTAATAATATAGGCATAACCTGTTTCCCCAAAACTGATTTCACCAATTTTATCATTTACTGACTCTACTACATCAACAATATATACTGTTCCAACAATCTGTTGATTTTGATATACTGGTGCACCTGATATAATAATAACTTCTCCATTCAAACGGTTTACGATGGGCTCTCCTACAAAAACCTTCCCTTGTTTTGTACTCTGAAAATGAAGCTGATCATTAAAATCAAAATCTCCATGATTAGAATATCCCTTTCCGTCTAGCTCTACAAATCCTACTTCATCATAATTATTTTGAACTCGGACTCCTTCCATTGCCTCTAATTTTTGTTCCTTAGACGCATTGACATCTCTTATTGTTTCTAAAGCTGCTACATTCATAGCATTGACCTCAAGTGTATGTAGTGTTCTTTCTACAGCAGAAGAAGTCGATTTTAATGCCACTTTTGCCATATCATGAAGAGTATTTAGGTTACTAAAATACATAAACCCTCCTGATACCAGAATCAACGTTGTTACCAAAATCAGAAATAAACCCAATACTCTGGAAATTAAGCGTCTTTGAAGAATATTTCCACTTGTAACCTGTTTTTCTGTTTTTGTCTTCCCCATTTTTTGTAACTCCTTTCTCTACTACTTTGATAGTATATAGTATATCATTTAAACGATTCTCAGTCAATAATTCCGACAAAAATGGTATAAGAACAGAATGATGGTTACAATTGGAATGGAAGCAATATATTTCAATTTAATATATTACCAAAATTATTGTAATAAACATATGAATAGCCTTTATTCATGATCAACTTATTAGATTGTTGTGGGATTTTAATTTTTTTCTTGAGAAGTATTTTAGAATATAGTATAATATTTTATAAAAATCTATAGAAAGGTATTATTATGAAGACACTCATTTTTAACGGTTCTCCAAGAATAAATGGAGATACCCAAAGCTTAATTTCTATCATTATTCAAAATATTAAAGATGAATATAAGATTGTAAATGCTTATCGATGTACTATTTCACCATGTCTTGATTGCAGATACTGCTGGAAAGACAGAGGGTGTGCTATTGATGACGAAATGCAGGAGGTATATAGCTATATCCAAAAATGTGATAATATTTTAATTGCCTCTCCAATCTATTTTTCAGAACTTACAGGAAAATTATTAGATGTGGGAAGCAGATTACAAACCTATTTTTGTGCAAAATTTTTCAGAAAGGAAATAGCGATTCCAAGATCCAAAAAAGGGGCAGTTATATTAGTAGGAGGTGGAGATGGATATATGAATAAGGCATATGAAACTGCACAAACCCTTCTACATCATATGAATTGCTATAATATTCACGAATTAGTATCTTGCCATAATACAAATGAAAAATTATCAATAGAAAATAAGCAAACACTTCTTGGTATTGATAGTATTATTAATTTTTTTAACTGTTAAATATTTCCTGTTAATTCGTTATATGCTTCTAATTCGCTGTCTTTGAAACAGCAAAAATATACATTCATTATTTTATCTGGATGTTCTTTAAACCATTGTAATACAGTAAACAGTGAAATTTTAGTAGCTTCTGCTAAAGGATATCCATATATCCCTGTAGAAATTCCCGGAAATGCGATACTGCTACATCCATTTTCTAATGCCAAATCCAAAGAATTTTTATAACACGCAGATAGTAAATCCGCATCCTGTTTTTTTCCACTATATATTGGACCAACTGTATGTATAATATGGTCAGCATATTTTATATTATAGGCTTTTGTGATTTTTGCTTCACCAGTATTACATCCCTTTAGCTTTCTGCATTCATCTAATAGTTTTGAACCAGCTGCTTTATGTATTGCTCCATCTACTCCACCACCGCCAAGTAAACTTTTATTTGCAGCATTTACAATAGCATCAACATACATATCTACTACACTGCCCTTTACAAAAGAGAGCTGAGATATTGTCTGATATGATACAATAATCTTAATAACGTCCTTACTAAGCATTAATTTTTTATCCCATGGATTGAGAATAAAACCTAAACAATCCTTCCATAAACCAACTGCTTCAAATAATTCTTTTAAAGACTGATTTATCACAGAAGCAGCCCCTTTTTTATTTAATTCCTCCTCACTTGTAAACAGTGGAATAAAGTACTTCCCCTGTTCATTTGCAGGCAAATGATATAATTTGATTGCAAATTCTTCTACTGTAATTATATCACCAACCTTTATCTGCTTTGGATTTTTTACAGTTTTGGAAACTATATCTGGCATTTCAATAGGGACAAGTACCTGCATATCATTCTTCAGCCCCTCTTGGACTGCATTAAAAACTGGCTTAGGTGTAGCATTTTCTCCGCTATAGTACCAGTTAAATAATGCACGTTCTACATTCAAAGCATATTTATCCTGTTTCATATTTTCCCCCATTTCTGTGAAATCTGTTTTTTATATTTTTCTAGGACTAATAATAGTATATCATAAATTTTTAAAATCTTATATAAGATAGGTTAGGATTTTCATCTGCTTGTGACCCATTGAATGGCATAATTTATATTTATCAGAAAATATTATATAAAATATAACAAATTTTCAATAATCAAATTTAGAAATTAAAAAGTATATAAAAACAGTGGTTTTAAAAAAGAAAAACCACTGTTTTTATATACTCTATTCACTTAATAATTTTTCTACAGAAGCAAGTTTTACACAAAGAACAAACATTTTTGTCGCTTCTACCATCTCTTCTGGAGTAGGGAAGGAAGGCGCAATACGAATATTGGAATCTTGAGGATCTTTTCCATATGGATAAGTTGCTCCTGCACCAGTAAGAACTAATCCGAGCTCCTTACACTTAGCAACAATCGACTTAGCACATCCCGGCATCGCATCAAAGGAAATAAAATATCCTCCTCTTGGCTTTGTCCAACTTCCAATTCCAAGACCTGTAAGTTCTTGCTCCAAAATGTTAAGCACTGCTTCAAATTTTGGTCGAAGTAAATCGGCATGTTTCTTCATATGTGCATTTAAACCATCTATATTTTTAAAGAATCTGACATGACGAAGTTGATTAATCTTATCATGTCCGATAATCTGTGTTGTCATAAATTTCTTAATATACTCCATATTTTCAAACGAAGTTGCAATTGCAGATACACCAGAGCCCGGAAAACTTACCTTGGAAGTAGAGCCAAATACATAAACCATATTTGGATTTCCTGCCTTCTCACACTCCTCTAAAATATTAGGAATTTTATCATGAATATCATCAAATATATGATGAATACAATAGGCATTATCCCAGAAAATTCGAAAATCTTCTGCTTTTGGTTTTAGATTTGCAAAACGTCTTACTACTTCATCTGAATACGTAATCCCTGTTGGATTCGAATATTTTGGCACACACCAGATTCCTTTTACAGAAGCATCTTGGTTTACATATTGTTCTACTAAATCCATATCTGGTCCATCCTCTCCCAGAGGAATATTAACCATCTCAATTCCAAATAACTCTGTAATTTTAAAATGTCTATCATATCCTGGAACTGGACATAAAAACTTTACTTTATCCAACTTACACCACGGTGTAGATCCATTTACTCCCATTACCATAGAACGTACCACTGTATCATACATAATATTCAGACTAGAATTACCACATACAATTACATTTGGTTTATTTACTTCCATCATATCCGCCAACAACTGTCTACATTCACCGATACCATCCCAATCGCCATAATTTCTAGTATCGTTTCCAAGTAAAGTATTCATATCCGATTGTCCATTGATTACATCTAACATTGGCATAGAAATTGCTAACTGAGAAGCACCCGGCTTTCCTCTTGCCATATTCAAAGAAAGTCCTTTTGCCTCTTCTGTCTTAAATTTCTCTTCTAAACTTGCTCTTAATGATAAAAGTTCTTCCCGGCTCATATTTACATATGCTTTCATATGTAGTCTCTCCCTTCTATACGTTATTTCTATTCTTTCTTTATCGTAAAAAAATCTACCATACTTTGTAGAAATAAATTAGCACTATCAGCAATTTTACTTTATTTTTGTTTAGATTTCAAGCAAAAATTCAAGAATCTTTGTGTTGACATTTTCCATAAAAATCGATTCAAGTGTTTGTTCTGTAAAAATTTTAGTTTATCTGTTTTTTATAAATCGTTTATAAATTTATTAGCACTCACCTGTTGACACTGCTAATAAAGTCTGTTATATTACATATATAACATATAAAACAAAATGCTACTTCAAATGTAGTAGATACTATTTTTTATCATAGAAGGGAGAAATGACTTATGTTATTACCAAGTATTTTTGGAGAAAACTTATTTGATAATTTTATGGATGGTTTTGAATTCCCATCTTTTCCAGATGTGAATAAGACTTTATACGGAAAACATGCGAAAAATTTGATGAAAACAGATGTAAAAGAAACCGACACAGATTACATTGTAGATATTGATTTAGCTGGATTTAAAAAAGATGAAATTACAATGCAGTTAAATCGTGGTTATCTGACAGTGAATGCAGCAAAAGGACTTGACAAAGATGAAAAAGATCAAAAGGGCAATTACGTAAGACGGGAGCGTTATGCTGGAAGTATGAGTCGTAGTTTTTATGTAGGAGAGCAGATAACAGAAGCAGATATTCATGCCAAATATGAAAATGGTGTTCTCACATTTAAACTTCCTAAAGAAGAAAAAAGGAGCATAGAAGAAAAGAATCATTATATTCCTATTGAAGGTTAATTTCTTTTAATATTGAACATTCCGAAAAAGCAGAGAATCGATCACTTTTATTAGTGATTGGTTCTCTGCTTTTTTATGTAATAAAACATCGTTTTTAGCAACGCTTAACAAGAGCACAGACCGTTGTATAAGGTGCAAAGAGCAAAAGTTTTCAGATTTTCCACTCGAACGAAACGTTCGGCGGCGAAATGGCAACGGCAAAAATCTCCACTCTTAAACCCTTGACCGTCTGGATAGTCGGAACGGACATAAAGCAGGGATTGTTTTTGGTGAGGGGATCTGTTATATTTAATAATTGACAAATTGGAGTTGAGAAGATATTTTGTAATGAGATAAAAACCATACAAAGCTTTACAACATGTAGCTAATGGGTGTTTAACCTAGGTTTTGATATGATTTCGAAATGAGGAAAAGCATATGGAAGAAAACTACAATACCATCATCAAACAAGCGGTTCGGGCAGTGCTGAAACCCAAAGGGATGTTCCAGAAAGG
>CAJUGJ010000018.1 GCA_910586015.1 uncultured Lachnospiraceae bacterium | reverse complement strand
CAGAAAGAAATCCGATACGTACTTGTTCTTCTACCATAATTTCTTTAAAAGCAAAATCAATCTTTGGTTTCATTAAAAATTCTTTTTCCATCACTTTTTATCTCTTTTCTTTCTCAAGAATCTATAATTTTATAATAACATAAGCAAAAGTTTTGGTAAAGTAAATTGTAATAGAAACCCCCAAAATCTAGGACAAATCAATTTCACTTTGACAAACAGAATGATTCGTGTTATACTTGAAATCAACTTCATAGAAAAAGGCATAGAAGAGAAGAGTAGGCAGTGAAAACATCACAGAGAGAACCGAAAGGAATATAACCTTTGCTGAAATCGGATCATGAAAGAAGCTGCTGAACATGGTCTTGGAGCTGCATGGCTGAACGAAATTATTTAGGTCATGACGGAGAGCAGCCGTTATCTGCAACACTGTGAAGGCAGTTGTGTAGAGTTAAAGTGGTATTGCGGGAAGATCTCGTCTTTAATAGACGGGGTCATTTTTTTAACCACAAAAACGAAAAGAAAGAGAGGAAACAAAATGTCTGAGAATTGCAAAAAGCCATATTATATTACAACAGCGATTGCTTATACCTCTGGAAAACCACATATTGGTAATACCTATGAAATTGTACTGGCAGACAGTATTGCAAGATTTAAAAGATTAGAGGGATATGAGGTTTTTTTTCAGACTGGAACAGATGAACATGGTCAAAAGATTGAATTAAAAGCATCAGAAGCTAATATTACTCCAAAGGAATATGTAGATCGTGTAGCAGAACAGATTAAATCGATTTGGGATCTGATGAATACCTCTTATGATAAGTTTATTCGAACTACAGATTCCGATCATGAAAAACAGGTACAAAAGATTTTTAGACGACTATATGAACAAGGAGATATTTATAAGGGCTATTATGAAGGGATGTATTGTACACCTTGTGAATCCTTTTTTACTTCCTCTCAGTTAGTCGATGGCAAATGTCCAGACTGTGGAAGAGAGTGCGTACCAGCTAAAGAAGAGGCATATTTCTTTAAAATGAGTAAGTATGCACAAAAACTGATTGATCATATCAATGCACATCCTGAGTTTATTCAACCAGAATCAAGAAAAAATGAAATGATGAACAACTTTTTGTTGCCGGGGCTTCAGGATCTATGTGTATCTCGTACTTCATTTCAGTGGGGAATTCCTGTAGACTTTGACGAAAAACATGTAATCTATGTTTGGATTGATGCTTTGAGTAATTATATTACTGGTATTGGATATGACTGCGATAACAATTCGACCAAACAGTTTAAGACGCTTTGGCCTGCCGATCTACACTTGATAGGAAAAGATATTTTAAGATTTCACACGATTTACTGGCCAATTATGTTAATGGCATTAGATTTGCCACTTCCAAAACAGATTTTTGGGCATCCGTGGCTGCTTCAGACAGATAGTTCTTCGAAGGAAGCAGAGGGAGTAAAGATGAGTAAATCCCGCGGCAATGTGATTTACGCAGATAAACTGGTAGAGTTATTTGGAGTAGATGCTGTACGATATTTTGTACTACATGAAATGCCATTTGAAAACGATGGTGTTATTAGCTGGGAACTTATTACAGAGCGGTTTAACTCCGATCTTGCAAATACTTTGGGAAATCTGGTAAAGAGGACAATTTCCATGTCAAATCAATATTTTGGTGGAATTGTAGAACAGACAGAAGTTAAAGAAGAAATAGATGAAGAATTGATTTTAATAGCAGAGCAAGTGGCACAAAAGACAGTAGCAAAAATAGAACAGCTTAAAGTTGCCGATGCAATTACAGAAATTTTTGCTCTGTTTAAAAGATGCAATAAGTATATTGATGAAACAATGCCTTGGAAACTTGCGAAAGAAGAGAGTTTAAAACCTCGTCTTGCACAGGTACTTTATAATCTGACAGAGGGAATTTGTATTGGGGCTTCTTTACTTGCTCCATTTATGCCAGAAACTTCTGAAAAAATTTTATCACAGATGAATAGCAAAGCACGAACAATAGATGAACTTCATGAATTCGGAAAATTTGTATCTGGAACAAAAGTGGCAGAAAATCCGGAAGCTTTATTTATTCGTCTAGATCCAAAAAAGATATTAGAACAAGTAAAGGAAAAGAATGAGGAAAAAATAAAAGAAAAGATAGAAGAGAAGAAAGAAACCGAAATTAATTTAGAACGAAAGCCTGAAATAACATATGAGGATTTTTCAAAACTTCAATTTCAGGTTGGAGAGATTATTGCCTGTGAAGAGGTGAAAAAGTCAAAGAAATTACTTTGTTCTAAAGTAAAGATTGGATCAGAAATAAAACAGATCGTATCTGGAATTAAGGCATGGTATAAACCAGAAGATATGGTTGGAAAGAAAGTAATGGTACTTGTCAATTTAAAACCTGCAACACTTGCAGGGATTGTTTCGGAAGGAATGTTACTATGTGCAGAAGACGAGAATGGAAAACTTGCCTTAATGACACCAGAAAATGATATGCCATCTGGAGCAGAGATCTGTTAGAACTTACAACAATAGTATTTAGTAAAAGAACCGCACGGATTTATTCCGTCGGTTCTTTTGTTGATCCACGTTTAATAAATTTAGCACGTAAAAGCAGCTTGCTGATAGTGATGTTATGAACTAGACCATCTAACAGCAAAAAGGCACTTCTTCCAAGATCGACTCGATCTTGACGAATTGTAGTCAAAGGGGGATTCAGTTGTTTGGCGATTGGAAGATCGTCATAGCCAATTACGCTGATATCTTCAGGAACTCGAAGACCTCGTTTGATAAGTTCTGTAATTACACCAGAAGCAATCAGATCGCTGGCACAAATAATAGCGGTTGCACCATGTTCAAGAAATCCGGGAACGTGGTATTTTGCACAATCAGGCACATAATAACCATATTCCATCAACTTTTCATCAGGAGTCAGTCCATTTTCTGTCATGCTTTGAAGAAAAGCTTGTAGACGTTCTTCAGAAACCATAGAATTTTTTGAGCCATTTAAAAATGCAATTTTTTTGTGTCCAAGTTCTACTAAATGTTTTACAGAAAGAGAAATTCCTTCAAAACTATCTGTTCCAACATAGCCTACATGATGATTACCAGCGATATAATTGTCTAATAAAACAGTAGGAACAGTTGTTTTATTTAATTGTTTAATCCAGTCATCATGGAGAGAAAAACCGAGCAGAAATGCTCCACAGAATCCATTCTTTAACATATAGGTGTCATATTTTTCAGCAGTCTGCATATTTAGATTTGAAGGAATCACAGAAACCTCCCAATTCCTTCTAGCAGCATATATTTTGAATCCCATAACAATTTCATAACCGAATTGATCGATATTTTCATAATCCATGTTTTCGATTAAAATACAAACCTTCCGATTTCCATTTGAACGTATCTTTTTTGACGCATATCCCATTTCAACTGCTGTGTCAAGAACAAGTTGCCTCATTTCAGCACTAATATCACTTGCTCCATTTAAACCCTTTGATACAGTGCTTACAGCAACTCCTAGTCGTTGTGCAATATCTTTAATTGTTGCCATAAAGCCCTCCCAAGAATGTAATCTCATTGTTCTAGTATAATCCTAAAACAATAGATTTTCAACGTTTGTTTTTAATTTCATTTTATAATATGATGCAGAATTTTTAATGATTTTTTCTTATGTTTTTGTGATATTCAACAAAACAATTGGAAAGAATATTATATATGAAGATAAAATTACACAATTAGTTTCAAAAGAGGTATTGACATTAATCGTATAATATGCTATTATCAACTTAACAGTTCGAAAGTTTTCGAAAATAACTAAGGAAGTGGCTCGTGATGAAAAAAAAATCAAAACAACTCAATAGAGGAGCAGGAATTTTAATGCCTGTTAGTAGCCTTCCGGGAAATTATGGAATTGGCACATTAGGACGTCATGCGTATGAATTTGTGGATTTTGTAAAGAAGAATGGATTTAGTTATTGGCAAGTACTTCCAGTGGGGCCTACCAGTTTTGGAGATAGTCCTTATCAATCTTTTTCCGCTTTTGCAGGTAATCCATATTTTATTGATTTAGATACCTTAGTACAAGAAGGGCTTTTAACTAATGAGGAGATAGAGATCTATGATTGGGGTGAAGTGGAAAATGATATTGACTATGCAGTAATTTATCATAATCGCTTTAAGGTATTAAGAAAAGCATTTGAACGAAGTACACATAAAGATACAAAAAAATATCAGACTTTTTTATTAAATACAAAGTATTGGCTTGAAGATTATAGTTTGTATATGTCTATCAAAGGAACTTTTGAAAATAAGTCTTGGCAAGAGTGGGAAGAAGGAATTCGTTTTCATCGTCCAGAGAAAGTAAAAGAATATGAAGAAAAGTTAGCAGATGAAATTGAGTTTTGGAAATTTTGCCAGTTTAAGTTTAGAGAGCAATGGATGAAATTAAAGACATATGCAAATGAACAGGGAATTAAAATTATTGGAGATATTCCTCTTTATGTGGCTATGGATAGTTCAGATGTATGGGTACACAGTGAGTATTTTCAATTAGATATCAACCGAGAGGAAGTCAATATTGCAGGAGTACCACCAGATATTTTTTCTGCTACAGGACAGCGTTGGGGTAATCCAATCTATGACTGGGAGGCAATCGAAAAGAATGATTTCTCTTGGTGGAAAGAACGCATGAAGGCAAATGCAGAATTTTATGATATTATTCGAATTGATCATTTTATTGGAATTGTAAATTATTGGTCAATACCAGCAGAATGTCCAACTGCAATTGGTGGTGAGTGGAAAAAAGGACCGGGAGAAAAATTGACAAAAGTAATTTCAGAATCAATTGGAGATTCTGGAATTATTGCAGAAGATCTTGGAGTGCTGACAAAGCCTGTTATAGACTTAATCCAAAAGACTGGATTTCCGGGAATGAAGATTATTCAGTTTGGTTTAGATGGACCAGAGGATAGTCCTTATCTTCCAAGTAATTATAGTTCTAATAATATTATCGCCTATATTGGAACTCATGATAATGAAACTCTAATTGGTTATTTAAATGGCAGAACAAAAAAACAAAAGAAGTTTATCAGAGATTACTATGGAGTGAAAAAAACAAAAGAATTACCAGACAGTATTATTCGAAGCCTATTTTCTTGTATTGCAAATGTTGTTATTATACAGATGCAGGATTTACTCAAACTGGATAATTTGGCAAGAACAAATTTTCCATCTACAGTTGGATGTAATTGGAGATGGAGAATGACAGACAGCCAATATGAGCAAATTGATACAACATATTACTGGAATTTATGCAAAATTTATGATAGACTGGGGTGTCACAAAGAAAAACCAAAAAAGAAATAGGAGAAAGTCAAATGAACAATTTTAAGGCAAATGTAAGTACAATATTAGAATTGAATTATGGAAAATCCATAAAAGATGCCTCTACTATTGAATTGTATCATGCAGTTTCTAAAGCAGCTATGGCAGAAATTGATTCGGATTTTTCTAAAAATGCACTAGAGGGCAGAGAGAAAAAAGTTTGTTATCTGTCAGCAGAATTTTTAATTGGTCGTATGGTCTATAACAACTTACTTAGTCTAGGACTGTTTAATCAATTTACAGAATTGATGAGTGAAAATGGAATTGATATCCGAGTATTTGAAGAAGTAGAAGATGCTGCTCTTGGCAATGGAGGTTTAGGAAGACTTGCCGCTTGCTTTTTAGACTCTGGAGCGACGATTGGAATTACTCTCAATGGATATGGAATTCGCTATAAGTTTGGTCTATTTAAACAATATTTTGAAAATGGATTTCAAAGAGAAACTGCAGATGACTGGACTTCATGGGGGGATCCTTGGAGTGTACGAAAACAAGAAGAACGAGTTCAAATCGATTTTAAAGGTCAGTCTGTTTATGCAGTTCCATATGACTGTCCAGTAATAGGATATGGCGGCTCTAAGATCAATGTTTTACGATTATGGCAAGCAGAACCATTAATCCATTTTAATTTTGAACTTTTTAATGATCAACAGTATGATAAAGCAGCAAAAGATAGAATAAATGCAGATGCTATCTGTAGTGTACTTTATCCAAATGATACAACAGATGCAGGTAAAAAGCTCCGTTTAAAACAGCAGTATTTCTTTGCTAGTGCAACTATTCAAGATATTATTCGCACCTACAAAAAAAGACATGGAAATGATTTTAATTATTTCTCCAGTGAATATGCAGTTCAGTTAAATGACACACATCCTGTAGTTGCAATTCCAGAATTTATCCGCCTTATGATGGAAAATGAAGGAATGACCTTTGCAAGAGCATTAAAGATTGCAAAAGAAACCTTTGCCTATACAAATCATACAATTATGGCAGAAGCATTAGAAAAATGGGGCATCAATCTTTTTAAAGCAGTAATCCCAAATGTTTACAAATATATAGTTATGATACAAAAGGCAATGGTAAAGGAGTTAAAGGGATTAGGAAAAGTAAAAGAAGAAGAATTAAAACAGTATAATATTATTGATAGTGGTCTGATTCATATGGCAAGACTTGCGATTTATGCAAGCCATTCTACAAATGGTGTAGCACAGCTTCATACGGAGATTTTAAAGAACGACGCATTAAAAGAGTGGTATGAAGTATACCCTGAACGGTTTAATAATAAGACAAATGGAATTACACAGCGCAGATGGCTTGCTCTTTCTAACATGGAATTGGCAGGATTTATTACTGACAAAATTGGAAATAGTTGGATTACAAATTTAGATAGTCTGAAAAATTTAGAGAAATATCAAGATGATAATACAGTATTAAAACAATTTGATGATATTAAAAAGATTAAAAAACGCCAGTTAGCAGATTATATTTTACAGCAAGAAGGCATAACAATCAACCCAGATTTTATTTTTGATATTCAAGTAAAAAGATTACATGAGTATAAAAGACAACTTTTAAATGCGTTTTCCATTTTAGATATTTATTTTGGTCTAAAAGATGGAAGAATCAAAGAGTTCAATCCAACCGTATTTATTTTTGGTGCAAAAGCAGCACCGGGATATTTAAGGGCAAAAGCAATTATTAAATTTATCAATGAAATTGCAAAATTAATTGAGGCTGATGAAGAAGTAAAAGATAAACTAAAAGTAGTCTTTGTACACAATTATAATGTTTCTTATGCAGAAAAACTGATGCCAGCCGCCGATGTTTCTGAACAAATTTCTACCGCAGGAACAGAAGCTTCTGGAACAGGAAACATGAAGTTTATGTTAAATGGTGCAGTTACCCTTGGAACGTATGATGGTGCAAATGTAGAAATTGTTGCTGAGGCAGGAGAAGAGAATAATTATATCTTTGGTGCAAGGGTAGAAGAAATTGAAAAGATTAGTAAGACATATGATCCGAAAGAACTTTATCAGGAAAATCCAAGAATCAAACAGGTTTTAGATACATTAGTAGATGGAACCTTTGATGATGAAGGAACGGGAATGTTTAAAGAATTGTATACTTCAATTTTAGAGGGTGCAAGTTGGCATAAACCGGATCACTATTATCTGCTTTTAGATTTTCTTCCTTATGTGGAAGCAAAATTGGCAGTAAATAAGGATTATTCTGATACGTATGCTTTTCGGAAGAAATGTTTTATTAATACGGCAAATTCAGGAAAATTCTCGTCCGACAGAACAATCCGTGATTATGCCGAGGAGATTTGGCGTGTATAACTAACCCATTTTAACCTAAAATTTTCAAAATCCTTTTAATCAAACAGCCTAGGCTGTTTGATTAGGAAGAAACGAAAGTTTCTTCCGCAACATTTCATGTTGCGGAAGGAAAAAAGAAAAAAATACATACACTCCACTCCAAAATAGTTGCAATTATTAGGGGGACTCCCAAATCGGGAAAACGGTAAGACCGTTCAAAATCAAAAAAAGAGAGGTAAAGATCATGAGAAAAAGCAAAAGATTTTTAGCACTGTTACTTGCTGGAACTCTTGCATTTGCAGGGTTGACAGGATGTGGAAAGAAAGATGAAGACGACTCCAAGACCAATAATACACCAACTCCAGTACAGTCAGATAATAAGGGTTCAGGGGAAAATATTACTTTAACAGTATGGGGACCACAGGAAGATCAAGCACCAAGAGAAGGATATGACAAAGGAATTTTAGCTACAATGTGTGAAAGTTTTAATGCAGCACATCCAGAGTGGAATATTACATTTAAGTATGGGGTGTGTTCTGAAGCAGACGCAAAAGCAGAAGTTTCTAAGGATCCTACTGCTGCGGCAGATGTCTATGTGTATGCAAATGACCAGTTATCCGATTTAGTAGCTTCTGGTGCAATCGCTCAGATTGGTGGTTCCAATCTGGAAACAATCAAAAGTAACTATAGTCAGTCTATGGTAGATTCTGTAACCTATAATGGAGGAGTTTATGGAGTACCATTTACTCCAAATACATGGTTTATGTATTATAACAAGAGTATGTTTACAGAAGAAGATGTAAAATCTCTTAATACTATGATGGAAAAGGATTTAGGAGATGGTATTTATAATGTAGCATTTCCTTTGACTAATAGCTGGTATATTGCTGCATTCTACTATGCAGCTGGTGGACAATTATTTGGAGAGAATGGTGCAGATGCAGCAGCAGGCACAAATTTTGGTGAGTTAAGTGCAGTAACAGAATATCTTGTAGATTTAAAAGCAAATCCAAAGTTTTCTGTAGAAAATAATGGAAGTTCTATCGCATTAATGAAAGAGGGAAAATTAGGTGCTTACTTTACTGGTTCTTGGGATGCTGATCAGATCAGAGGCGCATTAGGAGAGAATTTTGCAGCAACTCAGATTCCTACAGTAACAATTAACGGAACAAGTGGACAGATGAAATCCTTTGCAGGATCTAAGGCAATCGGCGTAAATGCAAACAGTAAGAATATGCAGGCAGCAGTGGCATTAGCTATGTATTTAGGCAGTGAAGAGTGCCAAAAAATTCGTTTTGCTACTAGAGGAATTACACCTACTTGTCTTTCTCTAAGTGACGATCCAGCCGTTGTAGCAGATGAAGTTTCCTATGCACAAACTCTTGAAATTATTAATGCTTCTGTAGTACAGCCAATGATTCCGGAAATGCAAAATTTCTGGACTCCTGCAGAAACCATGGGTAAGGAAATTGATCAAGGTGACGTAACAAAAGCAAATGCGGCTGAAAAGACTAAAAACATGGGCAATGCAATTATGAGCTCTGGCTTATAATTTAGTTGCAGGAGCTATCGCATTCAGAAAATTGTATATTCAATTCTTAGCGATAGCTCCTTGTAACTCCATTGATTCATAATTTTAAAATGGGGTAAAAACTAGGAGGAGGAACGAGCATGGCAGGTAAAAAAAATACTGTTGGATCAAAAGCATTTCCAACAGAATATACCGTGACAAATGCCTTAAAAAAAGGAAATTTAGTTACTAAATTGTCTGCTGTTATCTTCGGACTGGGTAATTTGGTACATGGTCAGATTATCAAGGGGCTGATATTTTTAGCAGCAGAAATCACATATATTATCTATATGATTAGCTTTGGGTTAGGACAGCTTTCACTACTTCCATCATTAGGACATATAAAAGACCAACAACAGATTTTTAATGAAGAAACACAATTATTTGAATATGTACAGCCAGATAATTCCATGTTGATTTTGCTGTACTCTGTTATCACTTTATTTCTTACAGCAGCATTGATCCTTGTGCTTCGTGCGTCATTAAAATCTGCATATGAAGCTCAATATCGCAAAGCTAACAACATGACAATACCATCATTTAAAGAAGATATTGCAATAGCATTTGATAAAAAACTTCATAGAACACTATTATCTCTTCCTTGTCTGGGAATTGTACTTTTTACAATTATGCCTTTGGTATTTATGATTTTAATGGCATTTACAGACTATGATCGAACCAATAAAGATAATACTTTCGATTGGGTAGGATTAATCAATTTCAAAAAAGTTTTAGACTTTGGTGGAGAGTTCGGTAAGACTTTCTGGCCAGTATTAGGATGGACGATTATCTGGGCGATTTTTGCAACCCTGTTAAACTATATTTTCGGTATGATTCTGGCATTAACGATTAACCGCAAAGATGTAAAATACAAAAGTTTTTGGAGATTCTGTTTTATTCTTTCTGTTGCTATTCCTCAATTTGTATCTTTACTCGCAATTAATCAGATGCTTCAAAGTCCAAATGGTGCACTCAACGTATTATTACAAGATATGGGATTTTTAGAAACACCCTATCAGTTCTTTGGAAGTGCTCAAAATCCATTAAGTGCAAGAGTACTTGTTATCATAGTAAACCTTTGGGTTGGTATTCCATATACATTACTTACAACAACAGGAATCCTTCAAAATATTCCGGCAGAACTTTATGAATCGGCAAAAGTAGATGGTGCAAATCCAGTTGTTACATTTGTTAAGATTACTCTGCCTTATATGTTATTTGTAACTGCACCAAGCTTAATTCAAAGTTTTATAGGTAATATTAATAACTTTAACGTTATATTCCTTTTAACCGGCGGAGCACCTGCAACTTCGGAATATTACAAGAGTACAGCCGGAAAAACAGATTTACTTGTTACATGGCTTTATAAGTTGACGATTGATAATCAGGATTATTCCTATGGTGCTGTAATTGGTATTTTAGTATTTATTATTTCAATTACATTCTCTTTAACCGTGTACCGTAGAACAGGATCTTATAAGAATGAGGAGGGATTCCAATAATGAGTTACAATATGATGGATTATAGAAAAAAGTATCAAATTATTGTACCAGTACTTTCCCTTCTTGCACTTGTTTTTCTATTTTTCCCATTTGTATCGAAGGGAAATTACAGTATGTCTTTATTCTCTCTATTCTTAGCTTCTATTGGAATGGATGGGAATACACTTGCAGCGGCAACAATTAAAAACTATAGTTTAACAAAACTGATTTTTGTTTTACCAGTAATTTTACTTGTTGTTTCAGCTATCTTACCATTGGTTGCACATAAAAAGAGCAGTTATCATATTGCAGATATAGCATTGGTTGTTTCATTGGCTTGTCATTTTCTGATTATGGTTTCAATTTGTAAAAAGGTAAATGCCACAGGCTTATTAGACAGTAAATTTTATGTGAAGAATTTTCAGTTTACTTTCTGGATAGAAGCGATTTTACTGTTTGTTGCACTTTTTCAGTCATTTAAAGCGACAAAATCCAGTATAGTACACATTATTTTAGCTGTCCTTTCAATTATCTGGGTATCTCCAATTCTGTGGGTTATTATGACTTCATTCCGTGGGGAAACAGGTTCTTACTTTACCAGCTTTTGGCCAACAAAGTGGACATTATCTAACTACACTAGATTATTTACAGAAACAGATATTTTTAACTTCCCAAGATGGTTTTTAAATACCTTTATCATTGCCTGTTTTTCTTGTATTATTTCTTCTTTTTACGTATTAGCAGTTTCTTTTTCCATGTCGAGAATGCGTTTTAAGATGAGAAAGCCATTTATGAATATTGCATTGATTTTGGGAATGTTTCCGGGCTTTATGTCTATGATTGCAATATATTATATTTTAAAGGGTGTTGGATTGACAGAAGGCGTTTTAAAGATGGTATCATTAGTTTTAGTATATTCTGGTGGTGCAGGTCTTGGATTTTATATTGCAAAAGGATTTTTTGATACAATTCCGAAATCGATTGATGAAGCGGCTTCCATTGACGGAGCAACTAAGTTTCAAATTTTCTGGAGAATTACGATTCCTCTTTCTAAGCCAATTATTGTATATACTTTAGTAACTTCCTTTATGGGACCATGGCTGGATTTCATTTTCTGCCGTGTTATTGCAGGAACTGACGCAAAATATTTTACAGTAGCAGTAGGTTTATGGAATATGCTTACCAAAGAAAATATACAGGCATTTTATACCAGATTTTTCGCAGGGGCAGTATTGGTATCTATACCGATTTCTATTTTATTTATTGCCACACAAAAATATTATTCTGATGGTTTATCTGGAGCAGTAAAGGGTTAATAAACTTCTTAGAAGACGTAGGGCTGTTGTAAAATAGATAAAATTCTCTATTTTGCAACAGCTTATTTTTATGAAAAAAGAAGAATGTAATACAGAAAGGTATAAAAAATATGAGAAAAGTTCGAAAACATAGCTATAAAATTTTGCTTTTAGTATTAAGTTTCATTTTATTATCGATGATAGGGTGCAGTAAAAATTCTGATAAAGAAGATATAAAATCAAATGATGAAAAGACACAGCAAACGGATAATTCCAACTATGAATTTACAGAACATGAACTTAATATAATCGATGATAATTATAGAACCTATTATGAGATTTTTGTCTATTCTTTTTATGATAGTGATGGAGATCGAATTGGAGATTTAAAAGGAGTAATACAGAAGTTAGATTATATTAAAGATATGGGCTTTAATGGAATATGGCTAATGCCAATTATGCCTTCTCCTTCTTATCATAAATATGATGTAGTTGATTATTATGCGATTGATCCTGAGTATGGAACAATGGAGGACTTTAAGGAATTAGTGAGTGCTTGCAAGGAACGAGGCATTAAGTTAATTTTAGATCTAGTATTAAACCATACTTCTCCAAAACATGAATGGTTTAAAACAGCAGAAGAATATTTAAGTTCTCTTCCAAAAGATCAAGAACCTAACGAAACAGAATGTCCTTATATAGGATATTATAACATTGTAAAGGGTAAGCCTGACAGTGGTGCATATTATCAAATTAAGGATACTGATTATTATTATGAGGGTGTATTCTCACAGCAAATGCCAGATCTGAATTTAGCAAATAAAGCACTTCGTAAAGATTTAGAAGAGGTGATGTCTTACTGGCTTAATTTAGGAGTAGGAGGCTTTCGTTTAGATGCTGCAAAAGAATACTATACAGGAAGTATTGATAAAAATGTAGAGGTACTTCAATGGGTTAATGATTATGTAAAATCTTTAAATGAGGAAAATTATTTAGTAGCTGAAGTTTGGGATTCTTATTTAAATCTCACACAGTATTATAAGAGTGGAATCGACAGTATTTTTAATTTTGCTTTTGCAGATACAGAAGGAAAAATTGCAAAAGTATTAAATTATACAGGAACTCAAAATTCTGCTCGTTCCTTTGCAGAGGCAATGGTAAAATTTCAGGAACGAATTCGAAGCTTTTCTCCAAATGCTATTGATGCACCATTTTTCGTAAATCACGATTTAGGAAGAGCAGCAGGTTATTTTAGTTATAAACAAGGAAAAATTAAAATGGCAGCAGCAATGAATTTAATGATGACAGGAAATGCGTTTGTATATTATGGAGAAGAAATTGGTATGACTGGTAGCGGAAGAGATGAAAATAAACGTGCACCAATGTATTGGTCAGATAAAAATGTAGATGGAATGACCAGAGGGCCAGCCGACATGGAATCACAGGAAAATAGATTTGATTCGCTAGAAAAGCAGTTAGAAGATCCTTTATCTATTGTCAATTTTTATAAACATTTGATTCGTCTAAGAAATGAAAACCCAGAGATTGCAAGAGGAACAGTTGCTGTTATAAATGAAATTACGGATGAAGATGTCGCTGCATTCGTAAAGACATGGGAAGAAAATCAAATTGTAATACTCATGAATTTGTCAGAAACACAGGAAAAGACAGTTTCTTTTAACTTCTCAGATTATAAAGTAAGTCAACTTAGAAATTATCTGAGCACAGATGGAAGCAAAGTAAAAGTAGAAGGAAATCAAGTTACATTGCCACCATATTCATTAGCAGTTATAAAATAAGAAATAGAAAGATAAATAGAGCAGTTACACTAAAAATTGAATATACAAGATATAATATCAAACTTTACCATATCTTGTATTTGATTTTTTGTGACTGCTCTATTTTATGTGATTGTAATATGTGACTGCGAAAAGAAGGGAATATCCAATTATTGTCCTGTATGAAGAATAGTGGAAGCAACCCCTGCTGCTTTTGCTTGTTTTAATAGGTACTTATATCTTTCCTGAATTGCATTTACTTGATAAATGCTAGAATCGATAAGATCTGGATCGATAACATTTTCAAAAATAGAATATGCGGCATCTAGGGCACGTTTTGTATCCGCAATTTCAAGCAGCAAAGGACTGGGTCTTTTCTGCTTTTTTTTATGAAATAAACTCATGAAAATTACCTCCTTTTCATATTTATGTAAAGACTACCTGTTGTTTATATTATAGTCAGAAACTGGTAAGTTTATTCTTTAATATCTAAATAACTGGAAATAAAATAGGAGGAATTTGGTATGCCAAAGGTTGTTTCTTTAATTATGATGATAACTGGAACTGTATGTTTTCTTGGATATATTTTTATCTATCACTATAAGTCATTGGGAAAAGCATGTTTACGTGCTTTGTTTGGATGTGCAGCAATAGGTGCATTTAATTACTTACTTTCTGGATTAAACTTAAAAATAGGAGTTGGGATTAATTTTGTGACAGCCGGAATTATAGGGGCATTAGGAGTTCCGGGATTTTTTTTGATTTACATAACAGCCGCTTTTTTAAATATTTTCTATTAAGTTTTCAGAATAAGAAGTTTTGCATAAGACTTCGTTCTTTTCTTTGTTACATTCTCCAATTTTGAAGAAATATAATAATATAGGCTTGACATAAACACGAGAAAAGGAGTATGCTAAAGACATTAAAAAACAAAAGAATATTCTTTGCTTTTCCAATGCCAATTAAGGCCCATAGAACCATTTCAAGGTTCTTTATGGTAATCACCATTTAACATAATAAAAATAGAATAGATTTGGGGGTGTAGTAGATCGAAAAAAAGATACTAGCAGTTTTAGAGGAGGAAGAATCGTATGTGCGCAGATTGACAGGATTTTTAAATTGTGATTCGACATTTTTGTTCCATGCAGTTGCATTTACTGATTTTAGAAGTTATCAAGAGTTTAAAAGAGAACATATCGTTGAATTTTTGTTATGTGGTCGTTCCTTTTATGAACAGGCTACTTCAAGTTTTCATGGAGGTAAGATCTGTATTCTTTCAGATAGAGAGGAAGTAGCTGAACAAGGAAAACAGGAAGTTATTTTTAAATTTCAGTCAGCAGAAGATATAAAAAAAGAAATTTTAAGACTTTATGAGAAAAAAGATAGTGTTTTAGAAGAGCCTTCTCTTTCAGAGGATGTTAAAGTTTTAGGGTTTTTATCGCCAGCGGGAGGATGCTTTTGTTCTACTTTAGCTCTTGCAAGTGCAGTATTTTTTGCAGAGTATTATCGCACAGTATTTATAAGTTTTGATCCTTTTTTTACAGCAGAAAGAGCAGGAATTACATTAGAGCAGCCTAAAATTACAGAAGCTATATATTGGATTCGGCAAGGGGTCAATCCTGAAAAAGAAATAGCAGCACTAGTAGGTCATGCAGAACATTTAGACTATTATGTAGGATGTCTACATTGGGCAGATTTAACAGAGATAGAACCACAAGAAATTATCGAATTTTTAAATATTTTAAGCAGTCAATTAAAGTATCAAGTTATTATTATTGATGGAGGGACAATCTGCAGAGCAACAGCAGGACTTTTTTCTGTATGTCAGATGATTTATGAACCTTTTTTTGGAACAACAGCAGAGGAAGAAAAACAAAAAGAATGGCTACGACAGTGTTATATGAATGATTCAGAGATTGATAAAAAATTACATCGAATTCGACCACCCTACGATGAAAGATTAGCAGATGGATTAAAAGGACAAAAAGATTTAATAGAGGGGGTGTTAGGCAATTTTATCAAAGGTATATTGTGAAAAAAAAAGAAAGGAGAATGAAAGAGAGGAAGATATCAGGGAATCTTTACGTTCTATGGTTTTAAATACAATCGATCTCTCCAAAGATTTAACAGATAATGAATTAAAAACAATGATTCATATGACATTAAATGAACGATGCAAAGAAAATTATTTAAGTATGAAGGAGAGAGCCAGATTACAAAAAGAAATTTTTAATTCTCTTCGCCGTTTTGACATTCTTCAAGATCTAGTAGAGGACTCGACAATTTCGGAAATTATGATCAATGGGACAAACCATATTTTTATTGAACGAGAAGGAATGATCTATGAATGGGATAGACACTTTACGGATCAACAAAAACTTACAGATATCGTTCAACAGATTGCAGCCTCTTCCAATCGAATTGTGAACCAGACAAGCCCTATTATGGACGCAAGACTTTCGGATGGTTCTCGTGTTAATATTGTACTTCCTCCTGTTGCCCTAGATGGACCGATTATTACAATTCGAAAGTTTCCAAATGAAGCCATGAATATGGAACAGTTAATATCTTTTAAAACATTGTCACAGGAGGCAGCACAATTTTTACAGCGGTTAGTTTATAGTGGCTATAATATTTTTATTTCTGGAGGCACAGGTTCCGGGAAGACGACTTTTTTAAATGTGCTGTCTAGTTATATTCCAAAGGATGAAAGAATTATCACAATAGAAGACTCAGCGGAATTACAAATTCAAGGAATTCCTAATCTAGTCCGCTTGGAGGTAAGAAATGCAAATGTAGAAGGAGAAAACGAAGTCACAATTAGAGATTTAATTAAGTCTGCATTAAGAATGAGACCAAGTAGAATTATTATAGGAGAAGTGAGAGATGCTGCGGCTATCGATATGTTACAAGCACTAAATAGTGGTCATTCTGGACTTTCTACAGGACATTCTAATTCACCTACAGATATGTTATCAAGATTAGAAACAATGGTATTATTAGGAACAGAGATTCCACTTCAAGCAGTCCGTAGACAAATCGCCTCTGCGTTAGATCTCATTGTACATTTGGGAAGATTAAGGGATCATAGTCGAAAGGTATTAGAGATTACAGAAGTTTTAGACTGTGTTGACGGAGAGATTGAATTAAATCCCCTTTTTGTTTTTCGAGAAGAAGCAGAAGATGAGGAAGGAAAGATTATTGGAACATTAAAACGAACCCAAAATCCACTGATCCATCACTTAAAATTAAAACATAGTGGTATGCTTGAATTAGAAGTAGAAGATTCAATTTAAAAAAGTTAAGTAAAAGAAAGTAGGTGTATTCAATTATTTGGAAGCTATATTTTCAAAAAGGCTAGTATATTTCATTATTTCTGGTTTGGCAATAGGAATTTTATTTTATGACAGTTTAGTGATAGGCATAATTGTAGTAATATTCTTATTAATATACTATAAAAGACAGAAAAAAACAGGAAAATTGAAAGATGTCAGAGAAAAAGAACTTGCCATTCAATGGAAAGATGCCCTCCAAAGTATTTCTGCTTCTTTAGAAGCAGGATATTCTGTAGAAAATGCTTGGAGGGAAGCTAAAAAGGAATTGTTATTATTATATCCTGTAAATGCAGAAATAACAAAAGAGTTTACAATAATGGAATGTCAACTTAATAATCATATTCCGATGGAAAAAATTTTACAGGAGTTTGCCAATCGAAGAAAAATAGAATCCATAAAAAGCTTTGTCACAGTATTTTTGACTGCAAAAAGAAGTGGGGGAGATATGATAAAAGTGACAAGGACAGCAAGTGAAATGATACGAATACAGTTAGAAACTGCACAGGAGATTGAAACTATATTATCTGGAAAAAAATATGAGGCAGAATTTATGAAATTAGTCCCTTCTATTTTAATCTTATACTTTAGAATTTGTTCTCCGGGATATTTAGATATTTTTTATCACTCCCTACTTGGAATTTTGTGTATGACAATAGTATTAGGAATCAATTTGGCAGCAGCGGTTTGGGCAAGACGAATTGCAGCGATTGAATTATAAAAAAAATATGTTGGGAAGGAGAGAAAAGAATTTTATTTTGGAGTAGTTTTATTATTATATTTATACTATTTTTTTTCTTAACACGAAATACAGAGACTTTTTTCATTCAGAAACTTTCTAGAAAGGAAGCTCCTTTTAAAATCTTTTATCCTATGGCAGCTTGGATATTATTACATTTACCAAAGGGAAAAAGACAGGTAGGAAAGGAACAGGAAAGAGTTTTAAGGTTTCGTAGTCTATATCCAGATCAAGATGCAGGGATAAAATACCATTGTTTTTTACTAAATAAAATTTCTGTTTTGCTGTGTTCTGTTTTGGTATTTGGAATTTTTGCATTTTTATATGAAATAGGTTTTAAAGAAGAGATGTTTTTGAAAGAAGGATATTTTCTAGTAAAACCAGAACAAAAAGCCATAAATTCTTATTTAAGTTATAAGTCTTCAGAAGGAATTCAAGGAGAGGTTTTGATAAAATTGCAGCCTTCTGAAAAAACAAAAGAAGAATTAGAAAACTTTTTATTTTCTATACGAAGTCAGATAGAAACTCTTTTATTAGGAGATAATACGATAGATCGGGTGACAAAAAAACTTAATTTTCCAGAGAAAGTTGCAGGATATTCGGTAGAGTGGAAGATAGACACAAATCTTATCCGACTAGATGGAACACTAAAACAGGAGCAAATTGATCCGGAAGGAACAGTAACAATTCTATCTGCAATATTACAGTATTATGGACAAGAAATAGATTTTCAGATACCTGTACGACTATTTCCGAAAGAACAATCGAAAGAAGAAAAATTGCAGGAAGAAATTGAAGCGATATTAAAATTTACACAAGAAAATACTTCAAAAGAATCTCTTTTACCCCTACCCAAAGAAATAGAAGGAAAAAAGCTAATATGGAAAGAAAAGAAAAATTCAAGGATAGGTTCTTTTTTCTTATTGTTTTTTATGACAACAGTTTGTTTGATAAAAGGTATGGAATATGAAATCAAACAAAAGGAAAATAAAAGAAAGCGACAGATGGAAATAGATTATCCCAATATAATAAGACAGATGACACTTTTGTTAGGGTCAGGTATGACAATTCGTGGAGCATGGGAGTATATAATAAAAGATTATGAGGTAAAAAGAAAGCAAGAGTTTCATTTTGCATATGAAGAGATGAGAATTGCTCTTCATGAGTTAGAACTTGGAGTTTCTGAAGAGATAGCTTATGAAAAATTCGGAAAAAGATGTAAAATGCTATTATATCTTAAATTTAGTACAATTCTAGTACAAAATTTAAAAAAAGGAAGTCGCAGTATCCTTCCTTTACTACAACAAGAAGCGATTACTTCTTCTAATGAACAAAGAGAATTAGCAAAACGTTTAGGAGAAGAGGCAGGGACAAAACTATTAGCACCAATGATGATACTATTGATTCTTGTATTATTTCTTGTACTTGTACCAGCTTTTACAAGTTTTTATTGATTATAGCTTAGAAATAGTGACAGTATGGAGGTTAAAAATGACAAAATGGAAGGGAAAATTTAAAGAGCTTATTTGGACAGTTTGGTTTAGATTATGGAAAAAAAGAACTATAGTAAAAGAAACAACTACTTTAGAAGCTTTTGGAGTTGTTGAAGTTATTTTAATTTTAGTTATTATTTTAGGGTTAGTTATAATTTTTAAAGGAGAGATTGAAAATATTATAAATGATGCTATTGATTCTATAAAGGGAAAGGCAGGTAAGATTGTATAAGGTTTTGGAAGAGGCAGTCATTACGGTTTACTTTGCCTTAATTCTTCCTATCCTTCTTTCTTTATTAGCAGTATCCATTCAATCCGCAGCAATATCATTATCTGAAGTTCAGATGGAGAGAATTCTTCATCAAGCAATGTTATCAGAATTAGCAGGATATCATAAAACACTTTATGATGAATTCCATATTTTTGGACTTTGTATAAAGACAAAAGAAGGAGAGTTAGATATAGAGGAATTAGCAAGTAAAACAAATGCTTGGATTACTGAAAACACAACTGAAAATGAGGGAGTATTATTATCGAATGCTTTTGTATCTAAGTTACAAGTTACAGAACTTAAAACTCTTATGTCAGATCGTGGAGAACCTTTTCAAAGACAGGTGATAGACTATATGCAGTATCAAGAAGTAGAAAATATAATCAAATGGCTTTTATCTAAAGCAGGAGTATTTCATGAGTTAGAACAGACAGAAACATTACTTGAAAAACAGATAGAATTGGCAGAAATGGCTGCACAAATAGATGAGAAAATGTTACAACTGATGCAGTTTGTAGATGGAGTTTGTATAGAAAATGGAATACTAAAAAGGACATGGACAAACAAAATAAAAACAGAAAAAGTTTTTACCAAAAGATTGATTTTAGGTACTCCAGATGCAGGAAAACTAAAAATAAATCATTTACATATATTTAAAGCACTAAAAGAAAATTATATAGATTCTAGTAAAGAATTAGAGAAGATAAGAGAGGCGGCAAAAGAATATAAGAAACTACAAGAAGAAATTATAGAAAAGAAAACCATTTTAGATAGAATACAACAAGATCTAAAAGTTAATGGTGAGAAGCAGACAGAAATAAAAAATCAAATAAAAGATTTAGAAATAAAACAGAAATTTTCTTTATTAAAGGTAGAAGAAACTCAGTTAAAGGAAAGAAAAAGAGCATTAGAAAAACAGATAAAAGAAACCGTTTCAAAAGAGAATAAAGAAATAAAAAAATATCAAAAAGCAATAGAGAAATTAGTTGAGTTAGAAAAGGACTGTAAGACAAGTAATGAAGCTGCACTTAAAATAATAGAAGAAATGAAAAATAGTCGAGAGAATATTTTAAAAGAGATTAAGATACTGGAAATAATATTACCAGAAAGCAAAGAGTTAAAAGAAGAGATAAAGAAAATGAAAGAAGGTATGGCATTTGAAAAGATACAGATAATAGAAAAACAGTTGTTAGAACAGAAAAAACTATTACAAGATATGTCGAGTATAACACTTCCTAAAATACAAGATAAATTACAAAGAGAAATTTATTTTGAAGATCTACTTTATAAAAAAGAAAGTCTTTATAAAGTATATGCAGAAATAGTTCCAGAGTTTGATTATAGTGGATTACAAGAAGAAACAAAAAAGTTTGAAATAATACATACAATACAAAATCTGCTTCAGGATAAAATTTTAGAGGAAGGACTGGATTCTCTTTCTAAAAAAGAAATAGAACAGATAAATCTTCCAACTATATTTTATGGAGTTTCTGGACAGGAATATTTGTTAGAGCAAATTTTTGAATTTTTAAATAGTAGTTCTATACCAGATCTATTTTCTTTTTCGCAAAGTAATGAGCTATATGAAAAACTTTCCGATACAGCAGAACATATTTTGGAAAAAGTAAGAGTAATTTCTTATTGTGAAGAACACTTTGGATATTATCATACTGTTCGAAAAAATCATGGATTAGATTATGAGTTGGAATATTTGCTATTCGGAGAAAAAAAGGATAAAAATAATTTACAGGCAGCTATCAATAAAATTTTTTCTTGGAGAGTACCTATTAATATAATTTATCTTTTAAGTAATCATTCTTGTGTAGAAAAGGCATATACCGCAGCAGTTGCAACAGTGGGATTTACAGGTCTTTCCGGTCTGGTTGCTTTGACAAAATATTTGATTTTAACAATATGGGCAGTTGCTTTAGCAATAGTAGAAACTTCAGCAATTATGAAGGGAAAGAGAATTTCATTTTTACCAAAGCAAAATCCAGCAATCGATCTTGCAGAATTAATGACCTTAACAAAAGAACAAATACAATATCATGCAGATCAATTACCGCAGGATTCATCAGGTTTTATCTATTTGGATTATCTAAGATTATTTCTAATATTACAATCTTTAGACACTACAAATCTAAGAGCAATGGATTTGATTCAGGAAACAATTCGTTTTTATTATGATCCCTATTTTTATATTCAAAATTGTGTTGACAGTTATCAATCGAAGATCGAATGTATGCTTCCGTTATATTTGTTTTCTATGCCATGGCTTAGTCATACAATGGACAAAAGTAATTATTCATATGAGATTTCTCTTGAAGCTTCCTATTAAGAATTTAGAAAGGTGTCAGTGGCTCTCTGCTTTGTCATACAATATATTTCTATTATTTGCTGAAAAAATAAACCGTCTCTCCAAGAAGTCTACAGCAGAATCAAAATAATATATTACAGAGAAAGCAGAGAGCCACTGACACCTTAAGAAATAAGTTTTATATAGTAAGATTATTTAGAAGTGTGGTTAAAAATGAAAAAAAATAGTAATTATAAAGCTTCAATTACAGTAGAGATGGTATTTATTCTGCCAGTGGTACTATTTGTGTTTTTTTCTATGATATCCTTTTATCGCTTTTTAGAGATAGATGAAGTGTTACGGTTTGCAGCTAGTAAGACAGGAGAAGAACTAACCATTTTATCCTCTGTTTTTGAAGAAAATAAAGATACTGAAGAAATAATAGATACAATAGCAGAATCCGTTTTAATTGGAGCAAGGGTACTACAAAATGTTCCAGAAGCTTTTTTAGAAGATAGATGGATTGTTGGAGGAAAAGCGGGGATACATTTTTGGAATTCTCACATACAAAAAGAAGATCGGATTGTTATATGGATGCGTTATCAAATGCAATTTCCTGTGTTTGGGAAAATTCTTCCGAAAATTTCTGTTGTTCGAAAAGTAGTTTTAAGAAGTTTTACAGGAAGTTCTTTAGAGAATGAAAAACAAGAAGAGATACCAAAAGAAGAAACTCTTGTTTATATAACAGAAACAGGAAATGTTTATCATGAAACAAAAGAATGTTCTCATATTAAACTATCAATAGATGCAGTGGATTTTGAGAGTATTTCTTCAAAACGAAATGAAAGTGGTTCAAAATATACTTCTTGTGAACGCTGTAAAATACCCTTAAATAAACAAAAAATTGTTTTTATTACTCTATATGGAAATCACTATCATACAGATATTTCCTGTAGTGGTTTAAAAAGAACAGTAAGAACCATTTCTTTAGAGCAGGCACAGAAAGAGGGTAAAAGGAAGTGTAAAAAATGTGAAGAAACACAAAAAGGAAGAAACCGCTAAAAGAAAAGAGGTTAAAAATGAGGGAAATGTCAGTAGGAGAAGTAGTTATTCGAATTGCCCTAGCAATTATGTTTTGTATTTATAGTATACAAGATGTTAAAAAAAGAAGTATAAACTTATTAGTACTCTTAGGAATTATACCTTGTTTAATTATTGGACTTTTATTTCAGAAAGATTTTGGGATTTGGTCTTATATCACAGGAGGAATATTTGGAGGACTTCTTTATCTTTTTAGTCTTTGCTCTGAAGGGAGGTTTGGAAGAGGAGATGCTGTTGTGATAGGAGTAGTAGGAATTGGGTTAGGATTGTGGAAATGTCTACTTGTGGTATTTTATGGTCTACTTTTTGCTGCTATTTTTGGTATTGGAGTGACTGTTTTCTGTGGATATCAAAAAAGACGACAAATTCCTTTGATTCCTTTTCTTACAACAGGGTATCTGTTCGTTCTATGGATATGAATAAAAAAACGAAATTTTATTTAGAAGCACAATATACAATAGAAATGGTATTTTTGTTTCCTTTCTTGTTTTTTCTATTCTTGTTTTTACTCTATTTTAATTTTTATCTGCATGATCGTGTTTGTCTACTTGCTATAGCAGATCAGGTAGCAGATCATATTAAAATCGAAAGAGAAATTCCTCCTAAAGACCTTTGGATGATGGAAATAAAAGAATTTTCAATAGAAGAGAAGGTGTTAGAAAATACAGTAATCGTATCTGCTTTTCTTCCCTTTGTCTATCCAAAAGGACAGTTTGATACTAATTTTAAAGTAAAGGGAAATAAGATATCACAAGCACAAAAGATGCGAATGATTACATTAGGATTAGATATTATAGGGGGAATAAAATGATTATAGCTGAATTTGAACATGATATAAATCAGAATAGAATGATTCTTTATAAGGATGAGGCACAAAAAGGAACAGAAGAAGAATTTCAAAGTGAAATGCTTATCCGAAATGAAATTAAGGGACTACTTCCAGTTCAATATCGAATTTTTAATAATCAAATTCAATATTGTTATGATATTTCAGGATTACAGAGTTTATCTAGTATTATAGAACATAATAGTATGAATAGAAAAGAATTAGAACTTCTATTTCAAGCACTTTTTGACTGTATCCGCTCTATTTCAATATATTTATTAGAAGAAAGTGCTTTCTTATTAGAACAAGAATATATCTTTATTCATCTTCCTTCCTATCAGGTTAGATTTTGTTATTTCCCAGGTCGAAAAGAATCATTAAAAAAGCAACTTGATTCTTTAATGGAATATCTAATGAATCATATTGATTATAAAGATCAAAAGGCGATTTTATTTTTATACAGCCTTTATATGAAAAATAAAGAAGATACAAGTAGTTTGCATGATTTAGAAAGTTTTTTAAAAGATACCTCAAATGAACCCTATTTTAATTTAGAAGAGCCTAATATAGATAATCAGGAATCAGAAGAAGAACAAATAAAGCCAGAAGTAAAATCTTTAAGAAAAACTTCTTTTTCTTTCAATATTATTTTCATGACAATATGTTTTTTGGTTTCTATTGGATTAGGGGGTATTGCTATTTATAGTGGATTATGTCTTGATACATTTGGAAATAAATTAGATGGAATGAAATTATCAGGATTGCTTATTATTTTATTTGTAATTAATATTACTGTAGCAAAAGTATTATTTCATTTGAATCTAAATACAAAGATAAGTTTTCATAGACTAAATTCAAATGAGATTGCAATATATAATCCAGATATTGAAATAGAATCGATAGAGGAAGAAGCCAATGAGGATGAAACGGTGGTGTTATTTGATCCTAGACAAAAAGAACAGGGATTAACAACTGAACCTGAAATAAAAGAAGAAAGTATATTACTTCGTTTGATTCCTCAACAAAAAGAACTCTATCAGACAATTATTATAGATGAAACTCCCTTTTATATTGGAAAATTAAAGACAAGAACAAATAGTACCCTTTCTAATTCAGCGGTCAGCAGAATTCATTCAAAGATTGTAAAAGATCAAGAAAAAATTTTACTTTATGATATGAATTCAACAAATGGAACATTTATTAATGGAGATAGGTTGCCAGTGAATGGATATAAAGAGATTAAAACAGGAGATGTAGTTGAGTTTGCCAATGCAACATTTCATGTAGAAAAGACTCTCATATAATAAAAAGATTAAACAAGGAATAAAAATTTATTCCTGCGTTTATATTGAAGGTTAAAAAGCAAGACTTGCCTACTACTTTCTAATATGGTACAATCTAACCGGCGGAAACTGTTTAGCTGCAGAAGTTTCTGATTTGAGAAAGGAGAGATTGTGAAAGAAAGGTATATTATGGCACTTGATCAGGGAACGACAAGTTCTAGATGTATTTTATTTAACCATAGTGGTGAAATAAAAAGTATGGCACAAAAGGAATTTACACAGTTTTATCCAAGAACAGGCTGGGTTGAGCATGATCCAAAAGAAATTTGGTCATCTCAAATCGGAGTTGCAGCAGAGGCAATGGCAAAACTGGGAGTAAAATCAGAAGATATTACAGCGATTGGAATTACAAACCAGAGAGAAACAACGATTATTTGGAATCGGTTTACAGGTGAACCTATCTATCCTGCAATTGTTTGGCAGTGTCACCGAACAGCGGATAAGATTGAACAGCTTAAAAAAGATGGTGTGGATTCTTTAATTAGAAAAAAAACAGGATTAATTCCTGATCCCTATTTTTCAGGTACAAAGATCGCATGGATTTTAGAACATGTTTCAGGGGCAAGAGAACAGGCAGAAAAAGGAGAGTTATTATTTGGAACAGTTGATACTTGGCTTATCTGGAATCTGACAAAGGGAAAAATTCATGTAACTGACTATACAAATGCTTCTAGAACAATGTTGTTTGATATCCATAAATATTGTTGGGATGAAGAATTACTTCGATATTTTAAGATTCCTCTTTGTATGATGCCAAAAGTAAAAGCATCAGGATGTATTTTTGGATATACAGAGCCGGGATTATTAGGAGGAGAAATTTTAATTGCAGGAGCAGCCGGAGATCAACAGGCAGCTTTATTTGGACAATGCTGTTTTGAACAGGGAGATGTAAAAAATACCTATGGGACAGGATGTTTTTTATTGATGAATATAGGAGAAAACCCCATTTTATCTAATCATGGATTATTAACTACAATTACTGCCGGTTTGGAAGGAACAAAAGGATATGCCTTAGAAGGAAGCGTATTTGTAGCAGGTGCTGCTATTCAGTGGTTACGTGATGAACAAAAGATGTTACGAACTGCACAGGAATCGGAAGAGTTGATTGCAAAAACAAAAAATAGTGGAGGAGTCTACATAGTTCCAGCATTTACAGGATTAGGAGCGCCCTATTGGAATCCATTTGCAAGAGGTACTATTGTAGGAATTACAAGAGGTTTTTCTCAAGAACAAATGGTACGTGCAACCGTTGAATCGATTGCCTATCAGGCATATGATGTTATTCGGGCAATGGAACAGGATTCAGGAATTTTATTAAATACACTAAAAGTAGATGGAGGAGCTAGTGCAAATAATTTTTTGATGCAGTTTCAAGCAAATATTTTAAATGCACAGGTACAAAGACCAAGCTGTATTGAAACTACTGCATTAGGAGCAGCATATCTGGCAGGACTTTCTTCTGGATATTGGAATGATATAGAAGAAATTAAATCGAATTGGAATTTAGAAAGAACATTTCAATCCAATATGGATTTAAAAGAGAGGGAAGAGCTTTTACATGGCTGGAAGAGAGCAGTAAAATGTGCTATCGCTTGGGCATTAGATCAGTAGAGGCGGTGGTTGGATGTTGCTTGAAAAATTAAGTGATTATTTAATTGAAATAGGATTTTCTAGTATTAGATTGAACATAGAACATATTTATTTGTTTCAACAGCGTTTACAAAAAGATGGAACTATTTTTACTGTTCTTTTATTTGATTTTGATCAGAGCAATTTTACAGTACAACAGTTTCTATCCGTTCGAAATCAGATAGAGGAGAAATATAGAGAAACAGAGATTTTTCAAACAGAATTTCTTTGTCTATTATATGGAAATGAATCAGAACAGATGAAAGAGTGTGCCGCCCTTTATGATTGTGTATGGATAATAAATTCTTCTTCTAAAGCACTTATACTGTTTGAAAATCAAAGTGAGCGATTTTCGGAATTTCGTATTGCTTTAGGAGATTTTTTAACGGAGAGCTCTAGAATGAAATCCAAATCTTTTAGTTTAATGAATACTCTCATGGTTATTATAAATGTAATTATTTTTTCGATTATAAATTATTTACTTTATAAAGAAGAGAAAAGCCTTCTTGATTATGGGGCATTATTTTGGCCACTTGTAAAGGAGGAAGGAGAGTATTATAGACTATTTACATATATGTTTTTACATAGTGGAAAAGATCATATTTTAAATAATATGATAGTTCTGCTATTTATTGGAGATAATTTAGAAAGAGCTATTGGAAAATGGAAATATTTAATTATTTATTTATTTTCAGGAGTTCTTGCAGGAATAGTATCTATGGGGTATCATATGTATCAAGAAACTACACCGATGTGTGTAGGGGCTTCTGGAGCAATTTTTGGAGTCTGTGGTGCAGTTGCGTATCTTATTATTATTAATAAAGGACGTCTAGAAGATTTAAGTAAAGGACAAATGATTTTATTTGTATTTTTTGGTCTTTATGGAGGTTTTACCAGCCAAGGAGTTGATAATGCAGCACATATTGGTGGACTTTTAGCTGGAATCTTTCTAACCGCAATTTTGTATCGAAAAACAAGGGCTGTCTATAAGCAGGAGGAAAAAAGTTTATGAAGATCAATATCTATTATGGCGGAAGGGGTCTATTGGAAGATCCCACCTTATATGTACTGAATAAGTTTACAGAAGTTTTGGAAGAATTGCATGTGGATGTGACAAGATATAATCTTTATGAACAAAAAAATGGGATTACTATGCTACCCAATACATTAAAGGAAGCAGATGGTGTTATTCTAGCGGTGCATATCGAATGGCTTGGCATTGGCGGATTTATGCAGCAATTTTTAGATGCTTGTTGGCTTTATGCAGATAAAGAGCGGATAAAAAATATTTATATGCTTCCTATTGTAATGGCGAATACATTTGGAGAAAAAGAGGGAGAGCTGGTATTACAAAAGGCTTGGGAACTACTTGGAGGAATTACTTGTAAAGGACTTATTGCTTATGTGTCAGATCATGTAGAATTTGAAACAAATTCTGATTATAAAATGATTATTGAACAAAGTGCAGAAAATTTATATCGTACAGTAAATAAGAGGTTAAAAACTTTGCCAAGCAGTAGTTATGCACAACAGCAAAACTTTTTATACACTGCACCACTTGATTTAACTCCACAAGAAAGTGAACAGCTTTCTGAATATGTTTCTGATGATGCCTATGTTCAAAAGCAAAAAAAGGATATTAAAGAATTAACAGAACTATTTAAGGGTATGATGGAGGGAACAGATAGCAGTGATGCTAAATTTGAATTTATAAAAAATTTCAGAGATAATTTTCAGCCACAACCAGTAGACTTTATGGCTTCTTATGTCATACATATGTCGGACACAGGAAAGTCGATCGTACTTGAAGTTGATGGAAAACATCTAAAATGTTATTATGGCGAAAAAGAGAACGCAGATATTACAGCAACAACAACAAAAGCAGTAGTCAGCCGATTAGTCAATGGACGTACTACTTTTCAAGGGGCATTTATGTCAGGAGAATTAAAGGTAAAAGGAAATTTTAAAACGGTTCGAACGTTCGATCAAGTATTCCGTTTTAGTGTACTTTCTTAAAATTTATAGAAAAGAGGAAAAAATGTTTCGCTTATGGGGAAAAATAGTAAAGGGAAATCGTCTGCTTCAGGATATGGAGATCTGTAACGAAGATCTTTCCTTAACTAGAACGAAAAAAATATTTGCGGCATTAGATGAGCTTTGTTATGCGTTTGATTTATCTAAACCTATTTGGCTTGATGTAACAGTATCAGAATTTAAAAGACACAATAAAACTCGATTTACACAAGATAACTTTGTTGAAACGATTGGATTTGATTATCTAGAAATTCAAGTGATAGAGGAAGATTAAGATATAATGACAGATCAGAAAGGAGGAAACAGTGAAAAAAATAAAGAGAGTGATTTATGTGTTCCTCGTTTGCATTTTGTCTGTCAATCAATTAAGTGGATGTGCAGCAAAGGAGACAAACAGTAATTATAGTACACCTTCAGAGCTAATTATTAAAGAGGAGTCCTCAGTTCCTACACAGTGGCCAAAAGAGAGATTGTTAAGTCCAACTCCTGAACCATCTATTATTCCATATGTTTCCGCAGATTCTAAAAATATTCAAATAGAGGAATATAGACAGGAAGAGTTAGAAGAAATTCATATTTTTGGATCCGTGGTTTCTCCAAAATCTTCAGAAGAAGTGGATAATTCTGTAGTAGAAAGTCTTAAAACTGTACCAGCAGCTTCTATGGTTAAAGTCATTACTGCAAATGCTGCAACGCTTGCAGCTTGTTTTTGGACAGAAGAAATTTCTCCAGAGGTCTATAGTAGAATGGAAAATAACTCTTTTGGAGAAAATTGTACAGTACCACTAGAAAATTTAAGATATATCAGGATATTGCATTATGGATTTGATAATGAGATCTATATTGGAGAGTTAGTAGTTAACAAATTAATTGCAGATGATATAATTGATATTTTTAAAGAGTTATTTGATGCTAAATATCCAATTGAACGAATAGTTTTAATTGATAATTATAAAGCAGATGATGATATTTCTATGGAGGCAAATAATACATCCTGTTTTAATTTTCGTTTAGTAGAAGGAACAAATCAACTGTCTAATCATGCGTATGGATTGGCAGTGGACATAAATCCACTATATAATCCACAAGTAAAAGAAGAAAAGGGAAAAATAAAAACTTTGCCAAAAGAAGCAAAAGAGTATGCAGATAGAAATATAGATTGTGATTATTATATTAAAAAAGATGATGTCTGTTATAAAGCATTTATTTCACGAGGATTTACTTGGGGTGGAGAATGGAGTAAAAACAAAGATTATCAACACTTTCAAAAGGTTTTTCCGTAATCCCTAGATTGCTTTTTCCGAAATTGTATGATACTATAAAATTTAGGAGTTAGAGAAACGATGAGGAAAGGAACAGGTGTAATAAATGTCATATACTGCTCTTTATCGAAAATTCCGACCAAATACATTTGAAGCTGTAAAGGGGCAAACGGCAGTTGTTACTACTCTAAAAAATCAGATCAAAGCGGGAAGAATTGGACATGCCTATTTGTTTTGTGGAACAAGAGGAACAGGAAAGACTACTGTTTCTAAAATTTTTGCTAAAGCAGTGAATTGCGAACATCCAGTAGACGGAAATCCCTGTGGAATATGTACTATGTGTAAGGTAATTGGAAATCAAACTTCTATGAATGTTATAGAAATTGATGCTGCTTCCAATAATGGTGTAGATAATATTCGAGAAATTGTTGAAGAGGTAAAGTATTCTCCTACTGAGGGAAAGTACAAAGTGTATATTATTGATGAAGTTCATATGCTTTCTGCGGGTGCATTTAATGCTCTGTTAAAAACATTAGAAGAGCCTCCTTCCTATGTGATTTTTATTTTAGCAACAACAGAAGTGCATAAAATTCCAGTCACCATTCTTTCCAGATGCCAAAGATATGATTTTAAACGAATTACTATTGAGGATATTGTAGAGTGTTTAAAAGAATTGATAGAAAAAGAGGGAATTGAGGCAGAAGAAAAAGCATTGCGTTATGTGGCAAGAGCTGCCGATGGTGCAATGAGGGATGCTTTAAGTTTATTGGAAGAGTGTATCTCATTTTATCTAGGACAAAAACTTACCTATGATAATGTATTAGAAGTATTAGGAAAGGTTGATATAGAGGTATTTGTAAGATTTCATCGAGATATTATACAGGAAAATGTAGTGAGTTGTATTAATTTATTAGAAGAATTAGTAACTTCGGGTAGAGATTTATATCAGTTTACGATTGATTTTACTTGGTATTTCAGAAACTTATTATTATTAAAAGCATCCGATGAGATGGCAGATCTTTTAGAAGTTTCTACCGATCAACAAAAACTTTTACAGCAAGAAGCAAAAACGACAAATGCAGAAACATTGATGCGATATATCCGCATTTTTTCTGATCTTTCTAATCAAATTAAGTTTGCGGTACAAAAGAGAGTTTTAGTAGAAGTTGCTTTAATTAAGTTATGTAGACCAGAGATGGAACGAGATTATGATTCCTTGACTGAGAGAGTTCAAAAACTCGAAGAAAAGTTAAAACATGGTGTTATTTCAGTTTCAGAAAAGACTTTAGAAGAAAATGATAATATTACAGAACAAAAAGAACTTTTAACTGCTATAAAAGAAGATATTTATGATAAAAGTGAATTTTCGGCAACAGATTCAGAAGGTTGCAATATTGTTATAAAGGCATGGAACAAAATTACAGCAAAGACACATCCACTAATTAAAATAGCTCTAATGAACGCTAAATGTACACAGGGAGCAGAAAATGAGATAGTGTTATTATTTAATAGTGAGATGGATTTACAAGTAGTCAATAAAGAACAACATCTAAAGGAAATAGAGGATATTATTTTTTCAGTTATTGGAGAAAAAATGAAAGTTGTTACCAAACTACAATCTTCTAAAGAGGTGAAAGCAGAAGAAACTTTGGATCTAAAAAAGATATTTAAGGGAGTTCCAATCGAATTTGAAAATTAAAAAATAGGAAAAGAAAGAATGGAGGTAATCAAATGGCAAAACGAGGAGGATTTCCGGGAGGTATGATGCCTGGCAATATGAATAATTTGATGAAGCAGGCTCAGAAAATGCAAAAACAAATGGAAGAAAAACAAAAAGAACTTGAAGAAAAAGTATGGGAGGCAAGTGCAGGCGGAGGAGCTGTGAAAGTTTGTGTTTCTGGAAAGAAAGAAGTGACATCGATTCAGCTTTCTAAAGAAGTAGTTGATCCAGATGATATTGAGATGCTTCAGGATTTAATTGTGGCAGCAACGAATGAGGCGTTGCGTAAGATGGAAGAAGAGTCTTCCGATATAATGAATTCAATAACAGGTGGTCTTAATGGTCTTGGAGGCGGATTTGGAGGTATGTTCTAAGAAAATGTCGTCTGTCGCAGCAATTAAGAAAATTCAGAGAAAGCAGGAAAAAAGACGTGGATTATTACAGCAGTCAAATCAGCAGTCTAATTGAGCAATTAGGAAGACTGCCGGGAATTGGTGCAAAGACGGCACAACGACTGGCATTTCATATTATTTGTATGCCTACAGAACAAGTAGAACATCTTGCAGAAAGTATGGTACAGGCAAAGAAAAATATTCATTATTGTAAAGTTTGTTGTACATGGACAGATAGTGAAATTTGTCCAATTTGTACAAACGTAAAACGAAATCGCAAGATGATTATGGTAGTAGAAAATACAAGAGATCTTGCAGCATATGAAAAAATAGGAAAATATGAAGGGGTATATCATGTACTGCATGGAGCTATTTCACCTACACTTGGTATTGGTCCAACAGATATCAAGCTAAAAGAATTGATGTTACGACTTCAAGAGGATGTAGATGAAGTTATTATTGCAACAAATTCAAGCTTAGAGGGAGAAGCTACTGCAATGTATATCAGTAAATTAGTAAAGCCTACTGGAATTAAATTATCCAGAATTGCAAGTGGAGTTCCCGTTGGTGGAGATTTAGAATATATCGATGAGGTTACATTGCTACGTGCATTAGAAGGACGTATAGTCTTATGATAAAATAAGATGGAAACATCGGATGGTGCACATATAGGAGGCGGTTCTATGGAAGATAAGGAAACTACCAGTATCTTATCCAGTGGAATTGAAACACTTTATACAATGAAGGAAAATCTTCTTGAACTAACTGGATATAGAGAAAAAAGCAGTAAACTTGCAGCAGAAGAAGATGATTTAGAAAGACAACTGGCAGCAAAGGAAAAAGCACAAAATGATGAAACTGCTTCAGTGACAAAAAAACGCAAAGATGAACTTTCTGCATCCTTTGACGAACAGATAAACAGCACCAGAGCACGTATTAAAAAAGTAAAATCAAAAAAGGAAAAAGAAAAAAATGCGAAGGTTTCCGAGCGGGTAGAACTAGAAACAGCAGAACTTCGAGAGGAAAGAACGCAGTATTTAGAGGAAATTAAAAAAATTCATAAAGCAGAAAAAATTCCTAGTATCTTTAATAATGGATACTACTATGCTTTATTTTCACCAAGTACTCTAAAAGATATTGGATTTATTATTTTAACTTTAGTATTAGTTTTAGGTGCCATTCCATTTCTTTTATATCGATATGTATTTCCTGAACATGTAATTTGGCTTATTATTACTTATATTTTGACAGTTTTAGTATTTGGCGGTCTTTATATTGCAATCAATCGGCTGATAAAAGAAAAGCATATAGAGGCATATAAAAAGATAAAAACACAGCGTTCTATGGCTTTAGCGGCAAAGAAAAAGATAAACCATATGAAGAGGGCAATTCAAAAGGATAAGGATGAAAGTGTCTATGGATTAGGAAAATTTGATGAAGAACTAAAGCAACTTGATGAAGAATTGACTAATTTTGCGGAAGAAAAGAAAAAAGCTATGGTGACTTTTGAATCTGCTACAAAATATGCGATTGCAAAAGATATTAAGGCAAAATATGAAAATGAGCTAAATGATTTAAGACAAAAACACGATCAGGTATATGAACAGCAAAAAAAAGCGGAAGATATGGGAAAACAATTTGCTTTAGAAATTTCTGAAAAATATGAACCATTAATTGGGAAGGAAACTATGACAATCCCGCTTTTAGATAAAATGATTGAATGTATGGAAGCTGGAAATGCTACTACAATTACAGAGGCACTTGCCTATGCTAAAGCAAACACAGAAGAAAATGCTCTTTTGGTACAAACAAAATCCGATGAAACAAAAAAATAGATGAAGAGATTGTTACATTAAAAGATTAGTGCAACAACCTCTTTTAACTTGTAAGATTATGACATAGAACAATTCAACAAATCAGTTTTTATTGAAGTGGAATTGCAAACATTTGTGATTTGTAATATTTGAGAGGAAAGTATTGTTTGTTATGAATGAAAAAATGCAAGAAATAAAAGATTATATAAAGTTTTGGTAGAGAATTTTTTGAAAAAGTAGAAGAAATATTAAACGAATATAATAATTTATCGGATGAAAATAAGAAAAGGACAACGTTAGAGACACAAAGAATATTTATGATGCAGGGTATTGCTAAAATTATGGAATTAGGAAAAAATATGTCGTTGATATATGATAAGGCAGATAACGTTAAGAATTGATTGGTTTTAGGAATAAATTATGCAATGAAAACATAAAATTTTAATAGAAAGTCCTATTGACTTTCCTGTTTGTGCTTGCTAGAATGTAGATACAAAGAAAGTTTACCACTGACCGATATGTGGTATATAAATGGTCGGGTTGAAAGTTTACCGCTGACCGATATGCGGTATATAAATGGTTGGGTTGAAAGTGTAGTCCTTCGCCATAAGGCGGAGGACTTTTTCGTAATAAGGACAGGCAAATGAAGAAAACAGGTTTTTATATTATTAAAGAAAAATTTTTTAAAGATATGCCAGATTCATATCTTAAAGGAAATAAGGCGGGAAACCGACCACATTATTACTGCTTTGAAGATACGAATACGGGTATATACTGGATGATACCGTTATCTAGCCGCGTTGATAAATACAGGAAGATTATAGAGAAGAAAAAAAAGTAGGGAAACATTGCGATATTCTCCATATAGTTAAACTGGACGACAGCCGGGAGAGCGCATTTCTGATACAAGATATGTTTCCGATAATGGAAGAATACATAGAGCGGGAATACACAATCGCCAGAAATCATCTGATGTTGACAAGTGAGCATACCGCCAGAGAGATTGGGCAGAAAGCGAAAAAAGTTATGGGTATGTTGAAATGCGGCATAAAGTTCACTCCAACACAGCCAGATGTTATAGCGATATTTGAAAAATTGAGGGAAGGCAGATAAATTGTCCCTTTTAGTGTAATAATTACATGGTGCTAGCATCATGTAGATAAGGGCGGACAGAAGAAAACGGAGGCTCTGACTGGCACAAAAACGAGAACGATTTTTGAAGAATATAGATAATAAATTCATTAAAAAATATAGAAAAATAACCAGTTCAAGCTATCCGCCGAGGAGTTCGTAGATGCTAAGAACGAATTTACAGAATATAAATTGAGTGCTGCGCAAGTAATAGAAAAGATAGAAAATATAAAAAAATGAAAATGAAACTATTGAATTTATCGAAAGCTTTGGATATTCCGAGAGAACCTTGTTTTATAGAGAATTGGTGTTATACAAAACCTAATTTAGTTCCTAATGAAAATGAAGATATTGTTATAATAAAAAAAGTGTCTTTTGGGCCTTTAGAAGTATATGAATGGGGAATAGACTTCAACAATACTCCATATGAGTGGTACAAATGGGTTGAAAATGATTTTTATGAAAATGAAAATTATAGAAAAAATATTACAAAAGAAGAATTGTTTAATCAAATTCTTTCAGTTATTTTACTTTTTAAAGAGAATAGATTATCGGAATGGATAACTATATATGAGAAAATACTTGATGGATTAAATTCTATGTTGTCTGAGTCCTTTGAAAGAGTAGATGAAGTTTATGGAGATAGAAAAAAAGAATAGTTTTCCTATAGAAGATGGACATATAGAAAGTATATTGATAGAAGTTGACTAAGTAAAAGTGTTCTTTCAAACATGGGATTCAAGAAAATTGATATTTATTTTAGATAATGTAGATATGGTGGCATTATTGTGAGGTATTTTACCAACTACTACTATGACAAGGTCGATGGAACTGGAGAGCCGAAGTAACGTATTCACACACTTACTATAGAAGAAGATAATAGCCTACGCCAATCTACTTTGTTAAGTAATATTGAGAAATTCTGTTTTAATACTTCTTTATCAGAACACTTATTATTCTTGTTTGCATATAAAAAACAGACAAAATTTATAAGCAGACGTATTGAGACAGTAAAATCTTCAAAAGATAAAGACAAGGATTTTTATATTGATATAGCGATACACATACAGCCGTCCAAAATTTAAAGACGGCTGTATGTGTATTATATATAAAAATATTTACTTTTATAAATACATTTTTTTTCAATTAAATACAGTAATAATATGTCAACACATTTGACTTCCATAATGACATTCAAAAAAGAATAATCTTCATTGTCAATAAAACATAATCGATAGTAAGTTTTTCTCCATATATTCCACAAATAGTATCACAAGAATGATTATTATATAGTTTAACGCATGACTCTTCTTCAGATGAAACTGTCCATAAAATTTAAAAAAATCTATCATTTCACGAATTTTCATTTGTTAAAGTGACAACCCTTTATTTTTTACGAATGAATAGAATGAAATCCTCGAATACACATTCGAATTCCTTGACGAATTCCAAGATAAATATGATCAGCAAGGGACATTACTACATTAAGTCTTGTTGTTTGAAGTAACATATGATCAAACATTCCTGATAAATTTACAATCCCTGTAATAAAAAGATCCCCAACACAAGGCAGATCTTTATCTACACCTGCTCCGGGTTTTAAAGGACCTTTTCCAAGAGTAGCATATCCAATATGCGTAGCACGTCCAAGAGAAGAGTCAATAGCAATTACAAATGGATCTATATGGGTATGATAGATTTCTTGTATTGTATTTGCAAGATTTTTTGCATGAACAGGCTGTTCTAATGTTCCATAGACAAAATAATCTTTAGAAGGAAGTCTAGTAAGTTTATATCCAAGAATAGGGCCAAGACAGTCGCCAGTTGCACGATCGGAACCAATACATAAAAATACAAGTTCTTGTCCTCTTCGATAGTTTTCTTCCAGAAGTTTAGAAAAGGCTTCCCCAAAATAATAGGAGGCGAGTTGTTCTTCTGGATTAAAATAATATATCTTTTCTTTCTTTACTTTCATTTGATTCAAATTTGTTCCACCTTTCCAGCATGGTTAAAATCTCCACAAAAAGTATGAACTTTTTTTAGAAGACTAGACAAAAAAACGTTTTACAAAAGATCACTGAAATTGTTTTTGTTCGAAACTTTTTGCGGCGAAAATAAGGTTTGAATTAAGATTTGTGCTTTAAAACGTCAGTTATCGGATTCACATGTCGTAAACTTAATTGAAAATAGTTCACAAAAACGACAAAATTTATATAAAATTTATGCTAAGATACGGCTGAATGTTAGTTATATGATTTTGGTTCTTAATAAATATAATTAAGAAAGGATGGAGGAAACATGGAACAGACCTATAATCATAAAACAACGGACAAAAAACGTACAATTCCAAAAAATATTCGCCAGATCGGAAAAATAGAAGATGGTTTAAAGATATATGTCGAAGATTATGTAAAAACGTATATGAAGCAGTTGAGTGAAGAAGAACTTTCAGAAAATCCAACGGCAGTGTTAGTTGGGGAGTATCAAAGAACGCAGGAAGAACGTTCTGTTTTTATTTATGGAGCAATTCGCTTAGAACAAATTTGGGACGCGGATAAAATTGTATTTACAGAAGATACTTGGACAGGGGTTTATGAAATGATTAAAAAGTATTTTCCAGAGGCAGAAATTGCGGGATGGTTTGTATGTGGAAATGATTTTAGAGATGACCGTGCGGAAATGCTCAAAAATACTCATTTAGATAATTTTGCAGGAAAGGACAAGCTTCTTTATTTATATGATATTACAGAAAAAGAAGAACAATTTTATAAATATGAAGAAGGAACAATGATACCAATACCGGGATATTTTATCTATTATGAAAAAAATGAGGAAATGCAAGGGTATCTGGTTGATCATAGACCACCTAAAAAAGCAGAAATTTTTGTAGAAGATCGTGCAGTACGTGAATTTCGAACACATACTTCCATGTGGCAGGAACAAATTAATTCAGAGGCAAACCGAAAAAAGACAAAAAAAGAAAATGCAATGGCAATTCGAAGAATCATGTATTTAGCTGGTTCTATGCTTACACTTGTAGTACTTGTAATTGGAATAACGGCTGTGAGAAATCAAGAAAAGATGAAAGGTTTAGAAGAAACAATACATAATATTACACAGTCTTTTCAAAAAGAAGATGATTCTAAAAAAGATAAAAATATTTTTGGAGAGGAAAACGAAAATATTTCAGGAGGAAATTTAACGGTTTTGCAGTCAGATAAGGAAAATAAAGATAATTTATCTGTAGAGGCATCTTCTTCTGGACTACAAGAAAAGGATCTGATAGAAAATTCATCTATAACTCCAAATCCAACTGATATTACTCCAACAAATACTCCAAGTCCAACCGAAACTCCAAGTCCAACTGATATTATTCCAACGAATACTCCAAGTCCAACCGAAATGCCAGAGGAGAAAGAAACTACAGATACATCTATTCCACCACTTACGGGAGAAGATGTTTTTATTTATACAGTAAAACAAGGAGATACTCTAGTTGGGATCTGTAAGAAACTTTATGGCTCAACTTCAAAATTAGAATTTATTAAAAATATGAACCAAATTATCAATGAAGATAAAATTTATGTGGGTCAACAGATTGTGGTGCCAAATATGGAATAGTATAATAATTTTATAGAGATAAATAATAAAGCAGGGAAGCTCTGTTTCATAAACTACTAAAAAACAGATATTTTCTGCTATTTCTTATGTGTTTTATCATAATATATATTGACATTTTACTTACTACTATTAAAATGTAATATAAATCACTTGTTCTTATATAAGGAAAACTTAGGAAAAATTGAAGGCGGTGAGAAGTTATCGATTTGAAGAGACGTCTTAAAACAGCATTTATTATTATGATTATTATTCCAGTATTTGCAATTATACTGACAGGAAAATTAATTGTAACATATCAACTAAACTCAATTCAGGAAACATATGATGTTGAGTCAGATACCATACAAGTAATTGCAAATCCTATGAATATTTTAAATCGTTTGACTCGTTCTATCTTTAATCAGCTTAATTTAACAGCAAAAAAGAATCCAGAAAAATTGGAGAATGAGGATTATATAAGGGAAATTAACAAAGAGTTAAGAAAAAAATATTCTTATTTGCTGGTTCGAAAGGGAAAACAAATTGTTTTTAATGGAGATATGGAATCTTCTTCCAGAATAATAACCATGCTTCCAAACTTTGGGGAGTATGACACAATATTAGATGGAGGAATCTATATTAGTGGTAAAAATCCTGTACTGTTAAAAAATCAAGATTTTTATTATTCAGATGGAGAAGAGGGAACTATATTCATTGTTACAGATGTTACTACTTTAGTGCCCCAAATTAAAAATTCGGCTATTCAGGTAGTTATTTCTTTTTTAGTAATTATTATAATAACTGCTACCATACTTATTTTCTGGCTTTACCGTGGAATGATTCGTCCATTAAACACTTTAAAAGAAGCTACAAAAGAGCTGAAAAATGGGAACTTAGATTATTCTATAACTGGAAACTCAGATGATGAAATTGGACAACTTTGTTTGGATTTTGAAGAGATGAGGGTTCATTTAAAGGATTTGATTGAAGTACAAATGCAGTATGAGCAAGATTCCAGAGAACTGATCAGTAATATTTCTCATGATTTAAAAACTCCTTTAACTGCAATTAAAGGATATGCAGAAGGTTTAATTGATAAAGTGGCTGATACTCCAGAACGACAGGAAAAATATTTGAAAACGATTTATAATAAAGCAAATGATATGAGTGTTTTAGTGGATGAACTTTCTTTTTTCGCAAAAATAGACTGTAATAATATACCATATAATTTTAATTTGATTCCTGTAACAGACTATTTTCAAGATTGTATGGAGGAGTTGCGACTGGATTTAGAGGTAAAGAATATTAAATTGGTATATGAAAATGAGGTAGATCATTCTGTAAAAGTGCTTGCAGATCCAGAACAAATGAAACGAGTGATTAATAATATCGTAGGAAATGCTGTAAAATATTTAGGAAAAGCAAGTGGAAAAATTACAATGAATATTAAGGAATATAAAAAGCAAATTCAGATCTCTATTTCTGATGATGGTGTAGGAATTGCAGAAAAGGATCTGCCGTTTATTTTTGATCGGTTTTATCGTGCAGATGCTTCCAGAAATTCAAAAAAAGGAGGAACAGGACTTGGACTTGCAATTGTACGTAAAATTGTAGAAGAACATTCTGGAAGGGTTTGGGCAGAAAGTATAGAGGGACAGGGAACGACAATTTATATTGCATTGCCAAAATATTTAGAAGAAACAAAGTCAACAGAAGAAAAGAATTTGTAACAGGAGGATGAAATTATGGAGAAAAACAGAATTTTAATTGTAGAAGATGAAGTTGCGATTGCAGAATTAGAAAAAGATTACTTAGAACTTTCAGGATTTGAAGTGGAGATGGAAAATACAGGTGATGCCGGATTAGAAAAAGCATTAAAAGAGGAATTTAATTTAATTATTTTAGATCTCATGCTTCCAAATGTAGATGGATTTGAAATCTGCAAACAGATCCGAGAAAAGAAAAATACTCCAGTTATCATGGTTTCTGCTAAAAAAGATGATATTGATAAAATACGTGGTTTGGGACTTGGTGCGGATGATTATATGACAAAGCCGTTTTCTCCAAGTGAATTAGTGGCAAGGGTGAAAGCACATCTAGCACGTTATGAGCGTCTGATTGGATCTGGAGTTCAAAAAAATGAAATTATTGAAATTCGCGGTATTAAAATTGATAAAACTGCAAGAAGAGTTTATGTAAATGGTGAGGAAAAGTCATTTACAACAAAGGAATTTGATCTCTTAACCTTTTTAGCACAAAATCCAAATCATGTTTTTACAAAAGAGGAATTATTTCAAAAAATTTGGGATATGGAATCGATTGGAGATATTGCAACTGTTACTGTTCACATTAAAAAAATTCGTGAAAAGATAGAAGTTAATACCTCAAGACCGCAGTATATTGAAACAATCTGGGGAGTTGGATATCGCTTTAAAGTATAAATAAAATTTAAAAAGGAGCTGTTGCGAAATAGAGTTAAATTCTATTTCACAACAGCTTCTATAATATTCTTGAATTATATGATTAGTCTCTCTTTTTTAATACAAATGCACTTACTAAGTTACTCATAGAAGCAGCTTGTTCCGAAAGTTCCTGACTTGTAGCAGAACATTCTTCTGCTGTTGCAGAATTGGACTGTACAACTTCAGAAATCTGGTTGATTCCAAGCTCTGCCTGTTCCATTGCTTCTGCCTGCGAAGCGGAAATGTTACTAAGTCCTTTTGAGGCATCTGCAATTTTCTTAATACCATCCACTACTTCTTCAAGAGAAGATGCTGCACGTTCTGCAACTCGATTGCCTTCTTCTACTTCATGTAGAGAACTTTCGATTAACTGGCGGGTATCAACTGCTGATTTTGCACTCTGTTCTGCGAGATTTCGAACTTGTTCTGCTACCACAGAAAAACCTCTTCCAGCTTCACCAGCTCTTGCTGCTTCAATCGCAGCATTTAATGACAAAAGATTGGTTTGGGAAGCAATATCTTCAATCTCAGAAATAATATTTCCGATCTTATTGGAAGTTTCATTAATACGCCCCATAGCTTCTACTAATGCCTGCATTTCTGTACGACTTTGTTCTGCTTCGTCTGCATATTTCTGAGCTTGAAGATAAGTATCTTCCACAGATTTTGCTGTTTTATGTACTCCTTCTGCGATATCGGTAAATGTTGCCTGAAGTTCTTCCACAGCACCTGCCTGATCGGTTGCTCCTTCTGCCATAGATTGAGCTGCTGATGAAAGATTGTTAGAACCTGAAGATACTAAATTAGAAGCATTATTAATTTGATGTAAAGTTTCATTCATTTGACGACTTACTTTTTCCATCGCAGCATTCAGATAGGAAAAACCACCCACATATTTTTCTTTAACTTTGGTGTCCATTGTATAATTTCCTTCTGCCATTTTAGCTAAAATACTGCTGGAATCTTGGATAATTAGTTTAAGATCTTCTGCCATTTTCTTAGCTTCTTTTGTCATTTCAGAAATTTCATCATCTGTTTTACTATCTGGGAATGGATCTTGTAAATTTCCCTGTGCAAATGTTTTTAATCTTTGAGATAAGGCAAAAATTGGTTTTTCAATTCCTTTTGCGATAGCATTTCCTAAATTAATAGAAATTAATCCACTTATTAAAAGAACAATTATAACAACAATAACTAAGGTAACTTCTAAGGTAGTTAATGTTGTTTTGAGTTCATTTCCCTTATCTACTTTTAACTTCAATAATTCTGATAGAGCGTCATAGATATCATCAAACATTGGTGTCAACTGATTAAGTGCCATATCTTGAGCTTTTAGTTTTTGTTCATCATTTGCAAAAGCCCCAATAGAAAGAATTTCAGCATCCATTTTCCAATATTCATCTAGTTCAGAGATAACTTGATTATATGCAACTTCTACTTCATCTGTTATAATAGAATTTTTAACATCTTTCATATATGCTTCAAAGCGTGCTTTCTTTTCATCGTGGATATTCATAACCTTTTGAACATCTTCTTCTCTATCATAGCCAATAACAGCTCGAAGAGAACTTCTAGTTTCGGCAAAAGCGGTTAGCGCTTTACCAATATCTCCTTGTGCAAAACCATAATAAGTTAATGCGTGGGAATAACGATTTGAGATAACTAACATGGCAACACAGCCTACGATTGCCGCTATACTGGCAATCCCCAATACGAGTGAAAAGGAAACTGACAATCTTTTCTTGATTTTCATGTTCTTTAAATTCAGCATAACAAATCCTTCCTCCTAATTCTGTTTTAAAGTTTGGTACTATATTGATTGAACTCTATTTTCTAATCAATTAAAAATTAATTAGAAAATTTATATCTTTATTATAAAATAAAATAAACTTTATTACAATATATTATTTTCTTATATAAGTAATAAAAAAATAATAACTTATACCTAATTTACCATGTTTTAGATATCATTATTTTATTTTTACCTTTAAAAGTAAGCTTGTCATTAATTTAAAAATTGATTATAATAAAAACAAAATTGAGTTTAAAATTAGTTTTCCATTAATTGGAGGAGAATGAAAATAAAATGGCGCAGAGTATAGAACAAGTAATGAAAGAGATTCATTTACTCTTTTCTAAATGTAAACAGTATCATGGAAAAGAAGATATGATTATTGTTCCAAAGAGAGGAGTATTTGATTTATTGGAAGAGTTAAATTATGCTGTCAGTGAAATGATGGATGAGTATGGAGCAACACAGCGCAGTAGAGATATTGCTTTAAAGAGATTTCAAGAACAAAAAGAGAAGATAGAAAAAGAGGCAACAAGAGTATCCGAAGATATTTATGCAGCAGCTATGTTATATACCGATCGAATGTTATTAGATTTGAAAGCAGCAGTAGAAAAAGCAGGGAGGGATATTCAAAAAGAATATGAATTTTTGGCTTCACAACTAGAAAGTCAGGTAGCTTTGATAGGTGAGGATCAGCAAGAACTAAGGAATCAGTTGACAGTATTAGAACAAGGGCAAAAATATAAAGATATTATCGAAAAATATAATGACCGAATCGATCGTAAAAGAGAGAAGGAACATCAAAAAGAATTAGAGACACAAAAAGAAACCGAAAATGAGCAGGCTATAACAAAAGAAGAACCTACTTTAAAAGAGCCTTCTATTGTAACAGAGAAAAAGGATAAAAAACAGGATATAACAGAGAAGGAGTCAGAGGAAATTATAGTTTCTGAATGGAAACAAAGAGAAGATCATGAAAGAACTACTTATGTAGGGATAAAACCAAAGGGAATTATGGAAACATTCTTTCCAGATAAAGGAATTCTACAGACCGAAAATGAACAGATTCGAGTAAAGAAACGTTCTTTGATGTCAGATCAATCGATTACAGATGGAACACAAATTCGAACAGTTGGATCTGTGGTGGATGAGAGTGCCTTAGAACCATTAGAAGAACAAAGTAGTTTTGATGATACTCCAAAGAAAGTTTCTTATGAAGTAAAAGTAAACCAATCTTGGCATAGTGAAACATCAGGAATGGATTCACAGGAGTTAGATAAAGAATATTATCAGTGGAAGGAAGAAAGAGAGAAAGATTTAGAAAAGGATAAAGAAGGTTTTATAGATACTGAGCCTAAAAAGAAAGAAAAGAGATTTTTATTTGGTCACAAAAAAACAGATAAGGACTGACTTGACTTCTTATTTTAAACGCCGTATAATGGGGATGCTGAGGCAAAAGAATAAATCTGATGTCAAAGATAAGGAGGAAAAAATGAGTAAAAAAAAGTGGAGCATAGTAGTGTTAATGTTTTGTTTGTGTCTATTAGCAGGCTGTGCAAAAAAACAAGAGGAAGATAAGAGTACAACAGTTACAAAGACAAAAATTTCAGTTGCTGCCTTGAAAGGACCAACTGCCATTGGGATGGTTAAGTTGATGGCAGATGCGAAAGAAGGAACAACTACAGGAGAGTATGAGTTTCAAACAGCAGGAACAGCCGATGAATTGACTGCTGGGATTGTAAAAGGAGATATTTCAATTGCAGCAATTCCATGTAATTTAGCGTCTGTTTTGTATAATCGCTCAAAAGGTGGTTTAAAAGTTGCAGCAGTCAATACACTAGGAGTTCTTTACATAGTAGAAACAGGGAATGAAATTCAGTCCATTGCAGATTTAAAGGGAAAAACAATTTATTCGACTGGAAAGGGAACAACTCCTGAGTTTGCATTAAATTATATTTTGAAAGAAAATGGATTGGATCCTGAAAAGGATCTCACGATTGAGTATAAATCAGAAGCTACAGAAATTGCAACATTATTAGCTGCTGGAACAGATGCAGTTGCAATGTTACCACAACCTTATGTAACAACAGTCATGGCACAAAATGAATCTGTTCGAATTGCATTAGATGTAACTGAAGAATGGAATAAAGTAACGAAAGATGGAAGTTCTTTAATTACAGGAGTTGTAGTAGTAAATAAAACGTTTTTGGAAGAAAATCCAGAAGCAGTAAAAAAATTTTTAGAGGAGTATTCTGCCTCGACTGCCTACGTCAATGAAAATGTAGAAGATGCTGCAGATTTAGTAGAACAATTTGATATTTTTAAAGCAGCTATAGCTAAAAAAGCAATTCCTTATTGTAATATTGTTTGGATAGATGGGGAAGATATGAAAGAAAAAGTAAGTGGATATTTAGATGTATTATATAAACAAAACCCAGATTCTGTTGGAGGAAGTCTACCAGAAGATGCGTTTTATTATCTTCCATAGTAGTGTAAATAAAAAGGAGCTATCGTAGTAAGTATTAAACTTCTCAATGCGACAGCTCCTTTTTACTATATTAACCTAATTCTGAAACGACTTTCTTTAAAGCTTCTAATGCGTCATCTGGAAGTTTGTCATAACCGCCTTTTTCTTCTGCAAATGCTGCAACTTCATTGACACGGTCACTCATACGAGCTTTTAACTGAGTCAGATATTCTGCATCATTCATATCTGGAATAAAGCCTTCCCAATCCATAATTTCAATATCAGAGAATGGACCCCAAGGTTTAAATTCCGCTTTATTTTCAACAATAGTTTCAAGAATTCCAAGTGTATCAGCTGGTTTTACTTTCTTGCCCATGAAATCACCAGTATTGATGATATAGCAATCTACGTTCTTTTCTGCAACTAATTTCTTAAATTTCTCATAGTCGTTAGAAAGTGGATAAGTTCTAAATGGATTAGCATAAGGAACAACAACTAATTTATTTGGATCTACACCTTCTGCAAGACGTTCTGCGGAAGATCTCTTTGTTGCAAGTGTCGCACCCATAACAGATGCCAAAGAAGCACCCTTTAATTTAACAACCGGAGGGATAGTAGGATCTTTCATAATCCAGAAGATTGCATTAACCGGGGCATCAATTCTATCTACACGGTTTGGTGACCAAAGTTTTGATTTGATTGCACGTCCGTTTCCGTTGCGAATATCTTCGGTTACAATCTGAATTTTTCCATCTTCATCTAAAGTAGCAGAATTATTCATGGAAGTTAAAAGATACTGATTTGCTTCACAGCCTACAGGATAATCAGCAGTCTTATCAAAGTAAGTAGGCTCTAATGCGATGGATGCACAAGTATCACTATTAATAATGAAAGCATCGTCATGCAATACTTTAATTTCATATTTGCCATCGTGTTTTGCATGAGTTAAAGTAGACTTACCAGATCCGGAAAGACCATAGACAGATGCAACATATTTGCTGCCATCTGATAAGGTGTATTCCTTCTGACCACCATGACAAGAAGCATATCCATTACGGTTTGCAATTGCCCAAGCAATCGTAAGTGTACCTTTTTTATGTTCGCCAAAATATCTCATACCAAGAATTGCTGCACAGTTGGTATCTGTATTAAAGTAACATAGACACTTTGGATCATAGCCCTTCTTATCTGTTCCTCTCCATTGAGGATTAGAGAAAATATAGATATCAGGTTCTTTTCCATCACCTACTGGTTTAGAATTCTTATACATCTTTACATATTCATCCGACATGTATTGGAAATTTAACATCCAAGAATAAAGAAGGTTTTCTTCTCCTTCTGGAATAAGCAGATGTGCTTTTACCATGAATTCAGGATCAAGACCTACAAAAACTTCTGCATGATACATGGTCGTCCAACGAGTATCATAAATGGCATCCATTGTCATCTTGTCAAGTTCATCACAGTTAACACCCGGTTCACCTGCAACTCTTCTTGCTGCTGCATAACGTCCAGTAATAGAACCATCGTTGAATAATAAAACTTTTGCATCTTTTTCAAGACCGAATTCTTCTCCTCTATAAACCGGCATATCTGTAACAATCGTACCAGGAGAATTTTTTGCAAGTTCGTATGCTTCCTTTAAAGTATTTACCTTTACGACATTGTTTCCGTAGAAAGCTGCTTCGATGATCGAACGGGTTTTGGAAAATCCAGGCTTGCCTGTACCGATTTCGTCATGCTTGTAATAAGCCTTTGTTGACATAATCACATTCCTCCTATTGTTCTTGTGAACTACTGTCTTAACCCATCCTATAAAGCGAATGGGACTACGACCACATTTTTAAATACACTCTATCGTTAAAGCTGCTTATTGTGGTACTTAAAATTTGCACCACTTTAAGTATAAGTGTCTTGCTTGTAAATGTCAATCGTTTCTCCAAAGATTTTCTAATTATTTTATTGTATCAATCCATTGTTCCATATGCTCCTCAATAATATCAAATGGTGCAGGTCCAAGATTCATTAAAAAGGTATGGAATTCTTTAAGAGAAAACTTATCTCCTAATTCATCTTCTGCACTTTCTCTGAGTTCTAAAAACTCTAGACAGCCAATCGCATATGGAAGATAAACACAAGGTTCCGATGCCATAGAAAGATAAATTTCTTCTACAGTTTCTCTATCGATTCCTAAAGGCATCCAAAAAGAAAGAGTATCATTCAAATCCCATCCATCATAATTAATTCCAATATCAGTAAGAGAATATAAACATTGAAATGCAATCGTATTAGCACTTAATAAAGTTGCCATAGATTCCTCTAATCCTGCTAGTTCATAGGAATATGCCTCTACATAAGTTGCCCATCCTTCTTCATAGCCTGTAGGAGATAGTAGCCTTCTAATAGGAGCAGGATTAATCTTTCTAAGATAGACGTTTTGATAGAGATGTCCGGGATATCCTTCATGTGCAAGTGTAGAAAAGAGTTGTTCATTTTGATTTTGTGATTTTGGATTAATATAAATATTATTCTGGTTGGCATCGTCAATAGGCGGAATCAAATACATGGCAGGATTTAGATGGTCCTGTAAAGATTCATGAAAATATTTTATAGAATAAGAAACTTCCTCTAAGAGTGGAAAATCATTTTGAATTGCTTTTTTAAGATATTCGATAATTTCTTTTGGTTCATTTACAGGATATTGAATAGAATCAAACTCATCTAAAATGTTTGGATTCTTTTGCTGAAGCATTGCCATCGTTGTCATACAAGCTTTATATTCATTATTTAAAGCCTGTTTCATTTCTTTTACAGATTTAGAGGAACCTGTATTTGACTGTGCCATTTTTTCATAGTATTTTTTACCACCATCATATCCACATAATCCCCTTGTACTCTTTCCTGTTCCCTTTAGGGCAGTTAAAGTATCAATGAGACTTTGGTAGGCAGGAATTACAGATTCTAAAACAGCATCCCGATTTTTTTCCTCTAATAAAATTTTATCGTCTTTACTTAATTCTTTTACATCATTTAATTTTTCAGAAAAACATTGGATTAAAAAATTCTGTTCTGGATTTTCAATAAAGGATTGACATTGTTTAATAATAGCGTCTGCTGTTTCATCACTCATAAAATATCCACGTTTTGATTTTTCACGTTCAAATTCTTCAACTTCTGAATAGTAACGACCTAAATCATAAAGAAGTAAAATATAATCTTCAATATCCTTTTTACTGTTAAAGGCATATTCTGCAAAGAGAATTGGAAGCTGTGCTTGAAGACCAGAAGTAGGGCCTAGAGCTTCCTGTAAATAAATATCATCTGCCATAGAGCTATCTAATTCTAATGAGGATTTTAGGCAGTCATAGATAAGTTGTTCTTCTTTTGTTAATTGTTCATAATCATATGACTTTAAGGTAGTAAGATATTCCTTACAGATAGAAGCATTTTCTTGCATTTGTTTTGCACTAAATTCACCAAGCGAAGGGGTTATCTCCCCAATTCCAAAATTTTTGGGATCTGCAAGAACATAGTGTAATGAAATCGTATCAGAAGTAACTTGTTCTCGAAAGATCTCATTTGTAAACTCTAAAAATGATTTTTGGGGACTTTGTTCCTGCTGTTTTTTATCACATCCATTTAAAGAAAGGATAGAACTTATTAAAGTCAGAAAAAAGCAGAAATGAATGATAATGTTGTTACGTTTCTTCATTATGACCTCCTAAAATAAAGCGATTCGTAATAATGTATTCATTTTTACAAAAACCTATACATTACTTTCTATTATAGATCAAATTAAAGGAGAAATAAAATAAATCTTTTATAATCTTGAAAAGAGAAAGGGGGAAGTGTATAATAAAAAACAACTTGTCATCAGAAGAAAAATGGGGGTGATTGTCAATTGTAACAATACAATAAAAATAACTTGAAAGCTATTTTCGAAGGAATGTGGAGTCTGCCAAAAATTTTCTACAAACCATATAGAAAGATGCTCAAGGAGGAATTTAGTAATGTTAAAAAAAATGAACATTAAGAAAAGGCTGACATTGTCCTTCATTCTGATCAGTAGTATTATAAGTATTGTTGCTGTTGCAAGCTGTATAGCTATGATTTATATCTCTGGACAGTATGCTTTTGCCCTAAAAAATTATGGGTTTTCGCAAGGTGATATTGGCAATGCAAGATTGGCATTATCAGAGGCGAGAAGTGCAACCAGACAAATTATTTCTTATGCAGATGAAAGTATTGTTCAGGGGGGAATCAACACTCATCTTCGGCAAAAAGAATCTTTTAATGAATATTTTAAAAAGATAAAAAATACTTTGACCGCAGAGAAAGAGAATATTGCTTATAATGAAGCAGAGAAAATATTAACAAAATATTGGGATTTAGATAATGAAATTATAGAACTGGGAAATACAAATGATTCTGAAAAAAGAAGTCAAGCTCAGGCAAGAGCAGCAAGTGAACTTGCCTCATTATACGAAGAAGTAAATACTTCTTTAAATGAACTTATGGAGTTAAATGTAAATACTGGAAATGAGCTAGATGAAAAGTTGGCAATTATAAGAATTGTTCTTATAATTGTGATTGCTCTTATAATTATTTTTGTATTTATATTTTCTGTGTTGTTGGGAGAGAAAATTTCAAAAGGAATTGCAGATCCATTAGGAGCTCTTTCAAAACGTCTGAAAACATTTGCTATGGGTAATCTATCCGATCCATTTCCTAAAACAGATACAGAGGATGAAGTAGCAGATATGGCAAAAGAAACAGTAAATATGGCAAATACTCTTAGCTTAATTATCAAAGATGCAGGCAATTTCTTAGAGGAAATGGCTACAGGTAATTTCGGGACAGAAACAAAAATTCCACAACAGTATGTAGGAGAATTTTCAAATATACGTGATTCTATGATAGCGATGAATCATAAGATGAATGAAACATTAAAAAGAATTGAGGAAGCATCGGTACAAGTTTCTGCTGGAGCAAGCAATATGGCACAGGCGTCACAAAATCTTGCAGAAGGAGCTATGGATCAAGCAGGTTCAGTAGAAGAGTTACATGCTACGATTACTGATATTACAAATGGAGTAGAGAAGGCAGCCGAAACCGCAGAGTCCTCTTATGTTGAAGCAAAGAGGTATGCAGTTGAAGCAGATAAAGGTAGAGAAGAGATGGAAGTTATGGTAAAAGCAATGGAGCGAATTAATGAAACTTCCCAAAAGATTGGAAATATTATTTCAGAGATCGAAGATATTGCTTCTCAAACCAATCTTTTATCATTAAATGCAGCGATTGAAGCGGCAAGAGCAGGAGAGGCAGGAAAAGGCTTTTCTGTTGTAGCAGAACAAATTGGAAGTCTTGCTGAACAAAGTACAAAATCGGCAGTGAATACCAGAAAATTGATTGAAAGCACAATTGAAGAAATGGAAGAGGGAAATCAAGCAGCAACCAATGCAGCAAATTCTCTTCAAAAAATGGTCGATGGAATTGAAAAGATCGCAGAAAGTTCAAAAAATTTAAGTGATATTGCCAAAGATCAAGCACAGGCAATGGTGCAGGCAGAAATTGGAGTAAATCATATATCAGAAGTCGTACAAGCTAATTCAGCTACTGCACAAGAAACTTCTGCAACCAGTGAAGAGCTTTCTGCACAGGCTTCTATGGTATCGGATTTAGTTGGAATGTTTCAGTTAAAATAAAAGATATTACTTAAGAGAGTCAGAAAACAAACTAAAGTTTTCTGACTCTCTTGTCGATAATCCTAAAAAGGATTTATATAGTTAAGATGATAAAAACTCTATCAAATCCAAAAATAAAAACAAAGAAAGGGGGATACGTCCGTGAAAGAACAAAATAATAAGGGGCAGTGTTTAAAGCAGCATAGAAAAATGTATTTTAGCATTGCTGCAATAGCATTAGTAGCAGTATTAATTAGTTTGACTGTTGGTATTCATGGAATCGCTGCATCTGGAAAACAGTTGACGATTGTGGAAATCAACTACGACGAAAGTACTATTACATTTCAATCCGCCAACTCTGACTCTAAACTCTACCTTTCCGATTCAAAACAAAAGAAGTGGGAAGAATTTCAGGGATTTCAAAATGGAAGAATTACAGTAGACATTTCATGGATCAGTGTATCGACGAACTATCAACTTAGTTTCAAAGGGGATGTATCAACAGACGCAGGACTTGTTGTCTTACCAAAACAAATAACAAATCTAAAGGCAACTTATCGTGCAAGTTCTGAATACCCTGTATCATTTACAAATGCAGGAAGCAGAACGATTCAGTGGAGAAAGAATAATAGTACCATTTGGAGTGAGTGGAATAAGCAAACTACAAATAGAGATTTAAGCTATCTTATTGTAAATGGAGCTACTTTATATTTTCGTCTAGCTCCAGAAAACGGCACATCTCAAACCAGTCCTGGTCTTCGCCCAAGTAAGGAAATCAAAGTGAAAGTACCAGCAAAGTCAGCAGCACCATCTATTTCTATAAATGCAAGTAACTTTATGGTATCCTTAAAAAGTGGTATGCAGTATCGACTTGTAACATTAGACGAAGATGGAAACACCACACAAGAAGAAGAGTGGAAAGAAATTAATTCTACAAAAAATTATTCCTTAACAGAACTTGCACCAGAAGCATTATATTCAGGAACAGCAGTAAAGACTTCTGGTAAGGAAACAAAGGATATTTCCATTCAGTTTAAAAAGAAAGCAACCGCTTCTACCCAAGAATCAAAATTGACGACAATTACAATACCAGCTCAAGATAAAGCACCGGATAAAGATACAATTGGAGCAAGTATTTCCTATACCAGTTCTTCTTCATTAGAACTTTTGGTAAAGGCAGCTTCTAGTTCTTCTCCTTATGAATATAGTATTGTCAAAAAAGAGGATGTACAGGCAGAGCCTGATTATTCAAATATGACATGGAGCAGCTTAACTTCTAGTTCACCAGTATCTTTAAACAAAACAAAAGCACCAGTTGGAAGTCAGATTTATATTCGTAAAAAATCCGTTTCTTCTTTAGGTAAAGAGGATTTTGCACTTGCTTCAGATTCTGTAAAAATTACTGGAGATGATGGAATTTCTTATCCAGATGGAACACAACTGACAGGTGTAACTACAGTTGTCGCTCCGGCAGGAACAATTCATGCTGGAAATTATGGAAAGACAAAAGAATTTACTATTTTCAGCTATACAAAAACTACAGTATCTTCCATTACATTCTTAAATTCTTATGGAAATGTAGTAGGAACAGCAGAGTGTAGTAGTACAGTTGCTAAAAATAATGATTCAGGAGCGGCTGGAACAGAAAGAGCATACATTATTACAACAAAAATTACCTCAACCGCTGGATTAGATCAATTATCTTCTGCTTTAGAAGAAAAATTATATGCGAAACTTGTTTTAGCAAATGGTGAAGAGATTGTAAGTACAGATACAGCAGGAATTCTTTTGTATTTGTATCCATCTAGTAAAGCAACCACTCCATCTTCCTATGATAAGAGCAACTATGGAGAATATTATGACAGTTATATGACCGCTTTTGAACGCCTTTATAAATCAAAGGAAACACAGGATGATACGTATTTTAAATTTATCCTTGACTTTGGAACAAAGAATATAATGGATGGCACAACAATCGGTCAAGAAACAACTACTCCAAATACCATAGACAAGATTACGTATGATGCGTATACGCTCAATGTTGCAGAATTTTCACGTAATTCAGGTGAAAAAGCAGATGATGCAGAAAAAAGAGCATATCAGGCATATTCTAGTGCCAATGCACCAGATGCAATGATTTGCTATGAAGATTATACCAATAGTGAAGGTATGCAGGCGAGACGTGCCTATGTTACAATTCATGTAGATAAGTTTGAAGATGAAACGTCAATTAAGACTACCAATACAAAACAGCCATTTATCATCACTTTGAAAAATGGAGAAGTTTTAACAAATCAGGTTTATATGACATTAAAAGAAACTGCAACATTAGATGCTGCACCGATTGCATGGACAATTACAGAGGGCAGTTTAACCGAAAGTACAACTAAGAACGAATATGATGAAAATGGTAAGTTAGTCAATAGTGTGACTACTCCAGTTAATACCTATAAGTTGACACTTACAAAAGCTGACTCTGGTTATAGTGTGGGTGTTTCAGATGTTATATGGGGAACTCAAAGTATTCTTCATGAAGCAAGTGTATCTGGAAATACAATTACGATTACGCTTTCGAATAAAAAGATCAATTTGTTAAAAGCAGATGCAAATGGAGTTGGACAATCAACCAGTACTAATAATGTAATTATTAAACTCAGTAATGGATTTGAAATTTCGACAGGATGTAAGCTGACCATTTTAAAAGCGGCATCGGCAGATACATCCGGAAATTAAGGAGGAGAGCCCATGAAGTTAATTAGAAAATTAAGAATGATTTTAATTCTAACTGTGGCTCTTGCGTGCTTTAGTATAGGATTTAATAAGGCAGAAACGCTTTTTGCCGCAGACAATGCAAGTCAGGTGGAAGTGGCTTCCATAGACTATAATGCGTTAGAGTTAAAACTAAAACCAAATGGTAATTCTGTCATTTATTTTTCCACAAATAAGTCAACTTGGAATGTTTTAGAGTATTATGTAAACAGTGAAGGTTATGCTTGTACCGATATTTCATGGATTGCGGCAACCAGTAATAAGACTCTCTATTTTAAAGGAGGGTCAGACACAAGAATTACAGAAGTAACAATTCCAAAACAAAATACCATCAAAGTAAAATTTGATAAAGTAGATGGAATGGTTACGATCTCTAATACAGAAGATGCAGAATATTTCCAGTGGAGAAAAAATACCGACTATAATTGGCATACCGTTTCATTAGAAGAGGGCAGTGCAGAGTATAAGCAATTTGTAAGCAGTTTGGAACAATTTCGTGTGAAAGGTGCAAAAATTGTAATTCGAACAGCACAGACACCCGGAACATCAGCACAAGATCCGGGTTCTCGTCCGAGTAAAGAGGCAACACTTTCTATTACAAAACGTGGGAATGCACCTAATGTTTCTGTTAATATGAAAACATTAAAGTTAAATACAACAGAAAAGATGGAGTATAGCTTAGATGGCGGAAACACATGGAAAAATTGTATGAAGACAATGACATTAGAATCTTTACTCCCAAATACATTATACAAAGATGGAAAATCCGCTCAAGCTGGTAGTGTGTTGTTTCGAAAGATTGCTACAGCAGCAGTACCTTATTCCAAGACACAAACTTTAACCATACCAGCACAAAAGGCAGCACCAACCACAATAAGCCATTATACACAGGACGCGAAATATCTGTTTTTACAGTTTTCAGATGCTTCAACTTCTTTGATATATGAATATACTATCGTTAAACCAGGAAAAAGCTTTGATCCTGTAAAAGCTGTTTGGAAAGCAGTAAAGAAGAATACACCGATAAAACTAACGAAAACTTCTGCACCAGAAGGAAGTACAATTTATTATCGGTATAAAGGAATAGCAGCAAATGTTTCTAAGGGAATCACTCCAGTGCTTCCTTCTGCTTATGGCAGTTTTAAGGTAACTTTTAAATAGGGGAAAAAAAGAAAGAGTGTTACAAATGCTAACACCACATAAGGAAGTAATTTGAAAGCAACAGCCAAATATTAACTTTATGGGCGATAGCAAAGGTAAAAGCCAGTGTAAAAGGCAGAAATGCTTTTTTCACTGGCTTTCTCTATACTCAAATATAAAATTATAAAATCGCACATTTGTCAGACTGAAATTCGTTTGCTATAATTGATAATATTTTAATCGAAATTGCCAACACCAATCAAGAAATCCAAAGTTAAAATGACAGAGGTTTAAGATTATGGAAAAGACAATTTTTGAGCAACTGGGTGTAACATATAGGCAAGTTGTCAATTATAATTTGCCGAACCTTTCAATTTCCCGAAAAAGAAATAAAATCTATCTACATATGGGAATAGCGACATGCAAAACACTTAAAGCAAAACCATAAGGTTTTGTATATCTTCGCATAAATAGTCACCGTCTTTGAATTTGTTTAATGCAATATAGATTTAGCTTTAAAAAGTTTTTCAGGAGTCAACGCTTTAAACTTTTCCCATCATTCACTTGTCAAATCACAATCGTACTTTGTTACGGTAGTATATCTATTAGCAAGACGGACACGAAGAGAGGTTTCTTTTTCGATAAATTCCATTATCTTAGGCATCTGTTTCACACTTCTTTCTTCCAATGATTTTCTACAGCAAACCATTTTTCAGTGAACTCTTTGCCTCTGACTGCCGCTGTAAACGGTTTTGTCAGGAAGGCTTTTATTGTTTTCAACACGGTACTGTAATTATCCGTTTTCGTGTTGATTTTATGAACAAAGGCTTTCCATTTCTTCTGCATTACCGCATCACCTTCAAAGTTCATAACCTGATCAAATTGCTCTACTGTGAAATTGTGTTCACGGTTCGCAAAGGTTTTTCTGAGTGCTTCGGTCAGCACCTTACCGTCAAAGTCGAATTTATTGGCAAGATAATAAATATCGTAATAGTCTTTCATACGGCTGGAAAATTCCATCAGGCTGAGGATTGCATCAATTTTCTCAGCAACAGTAGTTTCAATGGAATAAGTATTAACTGTCGGTACAGCAAAATCATCAAGCTGAGTAGGAATTTTTCGCTTTTCTTGCTTCGGCACAATAGTATTGTTTCTTTTTTATTCAAGCAGGCACCAACTTTCTGCATATAAAAAATGAATAATGTACGCGATTATTATAACATAAGTTTGAGAGAATTGTAACAACTAAATACGGACATAATTCAAAATTTGTATACTAAAATTAATTAGCATATTAATTAAGTTCTGGTTTTGAAAGCCAAATTTAATAGTATACTCATAGGAAATCTATAACTGAATACATAAATTTCACCACAAATTTTGAAGGACGACTTTAAGTCAGATAACATAACGGATTGCTAAGCGAAAATACCACTGCTTCTGAATTGCCCTGAACTGTCGGAAGTTGGAAAGCGTAAAAGACAGTTTCGACTTTAAAATTCAAAGTTACGAATTTAAGGATTTTACTCCGTACCCTGCGTGAAATGACGGATATTACGAAGCTTACTCCAACACTTATCAAATCCCTGATTGAGTATATAGAAGTTTACAACAACGATAAGTCAAGTGATTATTATTATGTGAAAGTAGATATTTACTTTACGACGGTTGGAATGATAGATATTCCTACTAAACAGGAAATCTTTGCTATGATGGAAGAAATACGAAAAAATCCGCAGGATTTCAAATTTGTGACATAACAAAAAGATACAGTGTAACCCATTTTACTGAGTTACATCATACCCTTACATAAGAACTTCCTTATTTGGCTTTACCAAACAACACTCTTTCTTTTTTTCTATAAGTTAAGATTTTCAAGAAAGTTTCCGAAATATATATTAACGAAACGAAAGGTAAAGTTGAAATCTATGAATACTATGAATATGAATGGAATTTATGCAGCCAATGCTGCAAAAGAATATGCTTCTGTGTCAGAGCGATCAACATCTAAAGAGCCTGACTATGAGAAGGGTCAAATTCTCGAAGGCATAGTTTCCAAGATTTCAGATACCGTTTCCATTAACTTTGACGGAAAAGAAATGTCTTTTTCGAAGGATGCAGTACAGGACGCCAAGGAAGGTCAAGTCCGTAAATTTCAGATCATGGATGTATCGAAGAATCGTATTGTATTAAAGGAGATCGGAAACGATGCTTCGCATCAAAAGGGCGGAGCTATGATCTGTACTTGGGTAAACTCTGGAAAAACATTTTCGGAGTTTTTAGTTCAGGATATGAAAGAGGAATCCGAAGAAGAAAAACAGACCTCTCATTCTGAACAGATGACAGGACAAGACTATGAATCCCTTGAAGAAGAAGGTGTTTTGCCGGAAAAGCTTTTATTAGAACGTTTAGAACAGATGGTAATTCGGGTAAAAGAACAACACGCCATAAAGGAACAGAGATTAGAAAATCAAAAGGAACAGTTTCAAGAAAAAACAGAACAGGTTAGACATTCTAATATTAGTGAGACAAAGACAGGATTAGAAAAACAGATTGCAAAGCAGTTGGAAGAAGCAAACCTTCCAGTAACAGAAGAAAATATTGAAAAAATTGTTGCTGCTGTTCGCCAAGCAGAGGAATTTTCTAATTTAAGAGATTCTGCGATTGGATATTTATTAAAAAACAATTTAGAGCCTACAATAGAAAATATCTATAAGGCAGTACATAGCGGTCAGAGAGAAAAGATTGTTCCATTCTCAGAAGAAGTTTTTGAGTCACTCAAACCTGCTATTGTCGATCGGTTAAAACAAGATGGAATGGAAGCAAATGATCATCAATTAGAAGTTGCCAAATGGCTTTTAACAAGAGAGCTACCTGTGACTACAGAACAGATTAGTGCCTATGAGCAGCTAGAAAAACAAAAGAATTCCGTTTCTCAAGAGGATCGAATTGCATTTGCTATTCGGGCATTAAAGGAAGGAAAATCACCAGAACAGGCAAATTTATTAGATACCAGTGAAGATAAAATAAAACAGGCAATAGAGGATTTTTCTAAAGTTTCGGAAAAACAGCTTCGATATGCTGCGGCAAAGCAGTGGAGACAAAATCATACAGCAAAGGAATTAGAGTTAACGCTAGATGATTTTAGAAATGCACAAAAAGAATTATCTGCAAAACCGATTACAGAAGAAATCGCTTCTGTAATGAATTCTGCGGAATTAGATATTATAACAATTCATGCAAGAAGACAACTAGAAGAGGTTCGATTAAAACTTACGATAGAATCTGGACATAAGCTTTTAGAAAAAGGAATTCAACTAGATACAGAAGGGTTGAATAGAATTGTAGAAGGATTAAAAGAATTAGAACAAGAATATTATAAAAATCTGATGAAAGAAGCAGATTTGACTTCTACAGAAAAAGCAACCTTACTTCGCCAGACTATAGAATCTGTAGAGGAACTTAAAAACGCTCCTGCCTCCTTGCTTGGAAGTACCTATGTACGTAGAAACGAAATTACAGTTGGTACATTGGCACAAGAGGGAAAAGACAGCAAAGCGGTACTAGAACGGGCAGGAGAAGCTTATGAAACATTAATGACTTCTCCACGCTCTGATTTAGGTGATTCCATTCAAAAAGCATTTCAGAATGTAGATGATATTTTAAGAGATAATGGATTAGAATTAACGGAAGCAAATAAAAGAGCAGTACGAATTTTAGGCTATAATCAAATGGACTTGACCAAGGAATCGATCGAGGGAATCAAGTTATATGATACAAAAGTAAACCAGATGTTTAAAAATATGCAGCCTTCTGTAACAGTAGAGATGATACGAAGAGGAAAAAATCCATTAGAATTAACAGTGGATGAGGTAAATGAGATCGCATCCGAAATTAAGGAAGAACTTGGAGTTACGGAAGAAATCCGATTCAGTAACTATTTAGCGGATCTGGAACAAAGTCATGAAATTTCCTCCAAAGAGAGAGAATCTTATATTGGAATTTATCGGCTTTTGCATCAAATCTCAAAAAATGATGGAGAAGTGATTGGTTCAGTGGTAAAAGCAGGACAGGAGATGACTTTAAAAAATTTACTGACAGCTTCTCGAGTTCGAAATGGCAATGGAATTGATGCAAGAATGAAAGATGCAATAGAAAGAAAAGAAGGCAGTGGATTTGAAAATGGAATTGATCGTCAAATTTCAACTGCATTTGAGGAACATCAAAAAGAGTATGCAAAACTTTTAGCACAACAGGCAAGAGAATCTTTAACTCCAAATCATTTGGCACAGATATCAAAAGAGATGCCAGAACAAGTGGAAACGATGACCTTAGAAGCATTGAACGAAACACTCTCTAAGAAAAAAGAGATGAAAGATCCGGAACATATAAAACAATATGAAGAACGTGCACAGGCAATTCGAAATATTTTAAAAGACAGTTCAGATGCTATTCGATTTTTAAATCGATATCAGATTCCAAACAGTATAGAAATGATTGCCGCAACAAAGGGACTTGCAGAAAATGGAGGACTTGCACAGGCAGTTAGACAGGTATTATCTGCGGGACAATTCGATTCTATAGAATCTGGAGAGGATTTGATAGAATCTATGCAGGATGCAGAAAGTTTGCAAAGAGAGTATGAAAAGTTTATAGAAAAGTTAGATAATTCAATCTTTAAAATGCTCTCTTCAGAAGATTCAACTACACAACAGAGAAACGAATTATTTGGGATTAGAGGACAGGTTTTGTTAGCTGGAAGTTTGGCAAAACAAGAATATTATGAAATTCCAGTACAGACTGAAAAAGGAATTACCAATATGAATTTAAAAGTTGTTCATCGTGGTATGGGAGGACAGGCGACAATTACATTGGATACTGCCCATGGTCTTTTACGAGCAGAAGCTAGGATAAAAGATGGTGTATTAGAGTGTCTGATCACTTCTGAAACTGCTGCGGGATTGGAATTTGCAAAATCTTTAGAAACAAAACTAAAAGAGGAGTTTGCAAAAGAACAACTAGAGGTTAAAGAAATTTATTATGGAGTCGATAAAAATAATATTGGAACATATTTAAAAATGTCAGATAAAATCTCAGATACTCAAACAACACAACAAACAACAGATACATCAAAGCTTTATCATATGGCAAAGGCATTTATTACCTGTTTAAACTCTCAAAATTAGGAGGACAACATGAGAATTAATCATAATATAGCAGCATTAAGAGCAAATAATACATTGGGAAAAAACAATTCAATGTTGGATAAAAGTTTGGAAAGACTTTCTAGTGGTTATCGAATTAATCATGCAGCAGATGATGCTGCTGGAATGGCAATTTCACAAAAAATGAGAACTCAGATTGCAGGACTTGATCAGGCTTCCAGAAATGCTTCCGATGGTATTTCTGTCATTCAAACCGCAGAGGGTGCACTCAATGAAGTAGAAACCATGTTACAAAGAATGAGAGAACTTGCAGTACAGTCGGCAAATGGAACAAATACAGATGAGGACAGACAGGCGATTCAACAAGAAATTGAAGAGTTACGCAATGAGATTTTACGTATTTCTGATACAACAGAATATAATACAAAGACACTATTGGATGGAAATATTGATTGTAAGAGCTATTCCAGTCATGAACAATTACAGGTTATTTCTCAGACAGATCAGGTAGAAATAAAAGACTATAATATTAAAGTGACACAAGATGCAAGACAGGCAGTGTTAGTATGTGAGGATTTTACTGGTGCTAAAGAAGATCCGATCGGAGTAGGTGGAAAGATTAATATTAATGGACTAGATGTAGAAGTTTCAAGCACAGATACTTATGAACAGGTATTTCAAAAATTAAAGAGTACATGTGACACGATGAATGTGAGAGTATTTGCTGGAAATTATCTGGGACCGGGAGAAGAAATGGCAGACGGGAATCCATCAAGTGCAGACTATGCTTTTTATGAGCCAGTACCGTTAGGAGAAGGACCTCTTGTGTTTATGACAAAAGAATATGGTTCCAGTGAAAGTATTCAAATACATTGTAACAGTCAGGCACTAAGTACCGTATTTGGTCTTAATTTTGAAGGAGCAGGTGCAAAGGGTGTTGATGCAAAAGCAGAATTAGTCGGTGGATTCAAAAATTCAGCAACTGTTTCTACAAGCGGTAACATTATTACTATTTCGGATTTGGATGGATTTGAAATAAAGCTTCGTTCAGAGGCTGGAGCTGCTAATACAGATTATAATGGAATTGATGCGACAGGAACAACAGAACAGTCAGAACCGGGGGCTTCGGAAGAAATAGATGTGACAGTTAATTTATTAGAAGCTGGACCAATGGATTTACAGATTGGAGCAAATGAAGGACAGACAATGATAGTAAGAATTCCAAAAGTAGATCCAGAAACACTTGGAATTGAGAACTTAAATTTAGGTACAGAAGCGGGATCACAAAGAGCAATTGCTACTTTAGATCTTGCAATTCAACAAGTATCCTCTGTTCGTGCAAAATTGGGTGCATATCAAAATCGTTTAGATCATGCCATTGCAAATCTTGACGTTTCTTCTGAAAATATTACTGAGTCACTGTCTAGAATTGAAGATACAAATATGGCAGAAGAGATGGCAACCTATACACAAAAGAATGTATTAGTACAGGCAAATACTGCGATGTTAGCACAGGCAAATGAACGTCCTCAGACAATTTTATCTTTGATTCAAGGCTAATTAGAGATATAAAACCACAAAAAGGAGTATGAAGATGGATCGGGAACTAGCCCAAGATTTTACAAGGCGTGTAACACAGGCTTCCAGAACGGAGTTAGTAGTGATTACTTATGAAATTATTTTGGAAGACTTCCGTTCTGCAAAGACAGCGTTTGAAAAAAAAGACAGAGAGTTATATGAAAAAGAACTAAAACACGCATTAAGATTTTTAAACGAATTGATTGGAGCATTAGATTTTAGTATTCCGATTTCTCATGATCTATTAAGCTTGTATTCTTTTGTTAATAAAAAGATAATTCGAGCACAATTTCATAAAGAACCTCAGGCATTAGATGCGGCTGCTTCTGTTATTGAAACGCTCAGAAGGGCATTTAAAGAAATTAGTTTACTCGATCATTCTGGTCCAGTAATGCAAAATACACAACAGCTTTATGCGGGACTTACTTATGGAAAAGGGACTTTAAATGAGGCATATATCGATCCGAATGAAGTAAATCGGGGATTTTTAGCTTAATCTATTTTTTAATAAAAAAGGGTAATCAGGAACATATTGTTTCTATATGATTACCCTTTTTTATTTATAGTTTATAATAAGTATTAAAAAATCTAAAAAGGAGATATTTATGAAAAAGAGAGCTAGATGGCAGGCAGAAGAGTTAGGAAAACGTATTTTGGAAATATCAAGAGATGAACTATATTTAGAAATGCGTTTTTTAGATGCGTCTTTTCATACTTTGGTTTATCAAAAAATGCTTTCTACTTTTTTAGCAGGAACAGATGGAGAGAAACTTTATTTTCATCCTAATTTTTTAATTCAAGTATATCAGCAGAATCCAGTATTAGTAAATCGTCTATATCTGCATCTTATTTTTCACTGTATTTTTCAACATCTTTGGACAAAAGAAAAGTTTAGAGAAGAAGATTGGGATTTAGCCTGTGATATTGCAGTGGAATCTATTATTGACAGTTTAAAAAATCCATCTGTGATTCGTATTATCTCAGATATTCGAAAGGAATGTTATGAATGGCTTTCTAAAAAACAAAAGGTATTGACGGCAGAAAGGATTTACCATATACTTTGGAATTGTCCGATAGAAAAAGAAAAACTGGAACAGTGGAGAAAGGAATTTACAGTAGATGATCATAGCTTTTGGAAAACAAAGCAAAAGGAGGATACAAATACAGATTCTAACTTATCTTCTCTAGTTAATAATCATTGGAAAAAGCTTGGACAGTTAATGAAAACGAATTTGGAAACCTTTATAAAAAGAGCAGGAGATTGTAAAGGAACACTTGAACTTTTACTATCTATACAATATAGAGAAAGGGAAAAATATTCTGCATTTTTAAGACAGTTTGCAGTCTGGAAAGAAGAACTTCATAGTGACGAAGAGGAGTTTGATCTTGGATTTTATACGTTTGGACTTTCTCATTATGGAAATCTTCCATTAATAGAATCATTAGAATATCGAGAAGAAAAAAAAATCGAGGAGTTTGCTATTGTATTAGATACTTCTGGATCGTGTCCAGAAGATGTAGTAAAACGTTTTCTTTCAGAAACCTATTCTATTTTAAAAAGCAGAGAAAGTTTTTTTAAGAAGATGAAAATTCATTTGATTCAGTGTGACGCTACAGTCCAGTCACATACTATAATCACATCAAAAGAAGAATTGGATCTGTTTATGAAAGAGGTTACAATTAAAGGAATGGGAGGAACAGACTTTTGTCCTGCATTTGAATATTTAGATCGATTAAGAGAAGATGGAATTATTACAAAGTTAAAAGGTTTACTTTATTTTACAGATGGATATGGAAAATTTCCAGAAAAACGCCCTCCTTATGAAACAGCATTTTTACTTTATCAGGAAGATCATTTTAATGGAACTCTACCTTCTTGGGCAATTCAATTTATTTTAGACGACGAAGTATTAGAAGTAAATAGAAAGGTTGAAACAGATGAATATTAAGCAGGCAAAGGAAGAGTTAAAAAATACCGTTCATGCCTATTTAAAAAAAGATGAAATGGGATTTTATCAGATCCCTGAATTTAGTAAACGCCCTCTTTTATTAATAGGAGCACCAGGAATAGGAAAGACTGCTATTATGGATCAGGTAGCAGCAGAATGTGAGATTGGATTGGTTGCTTATACTATGACTCACCACACAAGACAGAGTGCAGTAGGATTGCCAATAATTAAACAGGAAACATTTGACGGAAAAATATTTTCTATTACAGAATATACTATGAGCGAGATTATTGCCTCTGTCTATAAAAAAATAGAGGAAACAGGAAAAAAAGAAGGGATTTTATTTATTGATGAAATTAACTGTGTATCTGAAACATTAGCTCCAACTATGCTTCAATTTCTGCAAAAGAAAACATTTGGAGGACATAAAGTTCCTGATGGCTGGATTATTGCTGCTGCAGGCAATCCGCCAGAATATAATAAATCAGTTCGAGAATTTGATATTGTTACATTAGATCGAGTTAGAATATTAAAAATCGAAGAGGACTTTGATGTTTGGAAAGAATATGCCTATGAACATCAAGTACATGATTCTATTCTTTCCTATTTGGAGATAAAACAGGAAAATTTTTATCAGATAAAAACGGCTACACAGGGAATGAAATTTGTGACAGCTAGAAGTTGGGAAGATCTTTCTCGACTGCTATATGTATATGAAGAGTTACAGATTCCAATAACACGTTTTGTAGTGGAACAATATTTGCAAAACTCAGAGATTGCAGGAGATTTTTCTCTTTATTATGAATTATATCAAAAGTACAAAAAAGATTATCAAATTCCTGAAATATTAGATGGAATAATTCGGGAAGATAGGATACAACAATTAAAAGATGCGGCATTTGATGAAAAGTTAAGTTTTACTAATTTATTATCTAGTGCACTATTTCAGGGTTTTGCTAAACTTTACTTTAAAGGATATACACTGGATTCCCTATATCAAGCATTAAAACGATATAAGAAACAGGATTTAGATGCCCAAAGTCAACTGGAAAATATAAATAAAGAAGAAAAAGAGAGATTAAGAAAAAGAAAAGCAGCCGCAGGCTTAGAGAAAGAAGAAGAAATAGCACAAATTCGTATGCTTGAACGTCTGGAAGAGTTTTCACAACAGTTAAAGAAGGAACATATTTCAGAAGCCGAGGCAGGATTTACAAGATTAAGAGAGCTATTTTATCAAGATCAGGAAGAAGTAGAAAAGATTGCAGAATTCATGTTAAAAAGATTAGAGTATGCTTTTGATTTTATGGAAAAGACATTTGGGGAAGGTCAAGAGATGGTTATTTTTGTAACACAACTGACTGTAAATCCATTTAGTATGAGATTTTTGAGAGATTATGGATGTGAACAATATGATACGTATGCAAGAAGTTTATTGATGTATGAGCGAAAGAATAGACTTTCAGAAGAAATTCGCTCCTTTGTTCAAGGAGAAGAATTTTTATAGGAAAAGACGGTTTATGTAGAATCAAGTCCAAATCTTATATCAAATAAGAAGCAATGTTTAAAAAGTGTGGATTTTACAAAGGAAATCAGTAAAATTTCTTGACAAAATAGTATATTCAGTTTATAAATATACTGTATGAATTAACATCTTGATCTTGAACTATATGTTTAGAGGAGGATTATATCCATGAACAAAGCGGAATTAGTAGCAGCAATGGCTGAGAAAGCAGAGTTATCCAAAAAGGACAGTGAAAAGGCATTAAAGGCATTTATTGATGTTGTTACAGAGGAATTGGTAAAAGGTGAGAAAATTCAATTAGTTGGTTTTGGAACATTTGAAGTTTCAGAAAGACCTGCGAGAACCGGAAGAAATCCACGCACGAAACAGACGATTGAAATTGCTGCTTCTAAAGCACCAAAATTCAAAGCTGGTAAGGCGTTAAAAGATCTGATCAATCAGTAAGATAACTTTATTGATATCAGAAAAGTACGGTAGGCTGTTTTGGAGAATTCTTCAGGACAGCCTTTTTTCTCAGGATCTTTTGTGAATCAGAAGATAGGAGAAGTTTATGAGATTAGATAAATTTTTAAAAGTATCAAGATTAATAAAGCGACGTACTATTGCAAATGAAGCATGTGATGCAGGCAGAGTAACAGTTAATGGGAAACCTGCAAAGGCATCTGCAAGTGTAAAAGTAGGCGATATTATTGAAATTGGATTTGGAACAAAGGCAGTAAAGGTAGAAGTTATGGATGTTCAGGAAACAACGAAAAAAGAGGAAGCCAAAGAGTTATTCCGTTATTTATAGAAGTGAAAAATTGCTCTTTCCTGTCGGGAATGATTTTGAATTCTTTAGCATATAGTGATATTGGAAAATTATTGTTCCGTCAGGGAGGCAGCAATGGAGGAGAGAACATCACAGGCAATAAGATCTCATCGAATTAATATGAATGCAAGAAAATCGGCGGAAATTACCGGTGTTAAGGATGTCCGTTCCTTTGATGAACAGGAGATCGTTTTAGATACAGAAATGGGGATTTTGGTAATCCGAGGAGCACAACTACATGTAGGAAGACTCACCTTAGAAAAAGGAGAAGTAGATATTACAGGTCGAATTGATAGTCTGATTTATACAGAACGCAAAGGGCATACAAAGAATGGAGAATCTATACTGAGCAGACTGTTTCAGTAGACAGGAGGCTAGAGGATGAACACGGATATTTTTCCGGAGGCAGAATATTTTCTGTCTTCTTTTCTTTTCGGAGCTGCTTTTTTATTCTGCTATGATATCTTCCGAATTTTAAGGCGTGTTATTGTACATAGGTGGGTAGCCATTGCAGCAGAGGACATTTTATTTTGGGGTGCTGCGGGAATTCTTGCCTTTCGTATGATCTATGAAAAAAATTATGGAACAATTAGAGGTTATGCAGCACTGGGGATGGCATTTGGAATGTGGTTGTATTATTCTTTTTTAAGTGAACTCTATGTCCGAAGTGTCACAAATCTGTTACATAAAACAGGACATTTGATTTACCGTTTTTTCTTTCGATTAACCTATCCAATTCGTTTTTTAGTATTAAAATGTAAAGCACTATGTAAAAAGATAGCAACTGTATATTCTAAACAGTGTGAAAAAAAGAGAGTAGTATATGAAAAAAAACAAAAGCAAAAAGAAGAAAAAATAGAACAGTTAAAACAACAAAAGGAACAAAAAAAGCAGGAAAAAAGGCAAAAGAAAGAACAAATAAAACAACAAAAAGAACAAGTAAAACAACAGAAAAAACAGAAGAAACAGGATAAAGAATTAGATTGAATTTTTCCTAAAAAAAAGTTAAAATAAAAATAGAAAGTTTGTAGTTATACAGGAGGATATTATGGCAAAATCAAAGCGAAAGAAAAGAAAAGCCGAACTACGTATTATTGCAGTACTTGTTCTTTGTATCTGCAGCGTAGTCGGCTATAGACGTGTACAATTAGAAGCAGAGTATAATAAAAAGTTAGAAAAAAAACAAGAACTAGAATTTTCTATTTTAGACGAACAGGAACGTAGTAAAGATTTAGATCAAAAAAAGGCATATGTTCAAACAAAACGTTTTATAGAAGATGTAGCAAGACAGTATTTAGGATTAGTATATCCTGACGAGGTACTATTACAGCCAGAAAAAAAGACAGATTAATGGCTATAAAAATCAACTACATCGTTTGAATCATAGTAGATCTTATCCTCTTCTATAATTTTAGAAGCTCCATGTTTTACTTCAATTATAGTTACAGAACAATTTATTGGAACGTGTCCTCTCCAAAAGTCAGCCTTTGGATCAATATGATATAAGAGGGATCTTAAAGCACAACCATGTGTTGCAATTAGAACGGATTGATTCTCAAGATTTTTTCTCGAAATTAGATCTTCATAAAATTCTGCTGTACGCTTACAAAGATGTTCAACTGTTTCTCCTTTTTCTCCGGGAACAAATTGAAGAGGATTCTCATAAAAGTCATTAAAATGCTCAGAAGGAATTTCATAATTGTCTTTACGACAACCTAAACCTTCCCATACTCCAAAAGAAATCTCTTTAAGACGAGCATCTTCATAAATAGGAATATTCCTGCCTTCTAAAAGAATTTCTGCTGTCTGACGAGCTCGAATTAGGGGACTTGTAACCGCAAAGTGAAGAGGAATCTTTTGCATATGTTTTGCAGTTATTTGAGCAAGACGAATTCCATTTTCATTTAACGCGATATCTGTCTGCCCCTGAAGACGTCCTTGCAAATTCCATTGTGTTTCTCCGTGTCGAATAAGATATAATTTCATATTTATCCTCCATATAAATCAAAGCCGGTATTATAAATACCGGCTTTAGAATACTTTATTCTTAATAGCGAAGGGGGGATTTGAACCCTCGACACTACGGGTATGAACCGTATGCTCTAGCCAACTGAGCTACTTCGCCAAGAAAACAAGTTATATTATAATTACTTTTTTTCAGTTTGTCAAGATTAAATTTAATTTTTTTATAACAAACTCAGAAATATATTTTTGTTGAAGATCTGATATTCAAAAATACGTTGATATTTTATGTATAATATTATATATTATATTAAAAAGAAAGGTAAAGAATGAAAAGTATGACAGAGCAAAGTCGTCTTATTTTGTGGGGATGGTTTAACCCAAAGCTTGTTAAAAATAAGCTGATACCAGATATAGAAAAAAACTGTGTACAATACAAAGTAATGTTTCCGACTGCCTATGAGATTTTTCAAAAAAATAAGTTTGCTATAAATAGTTTGTATTTTCATCATGCTTATGCAGCAAGTGATATACCAATCGGGCAGGAATATAAAAAAATTGCACGAATGGAGAATTACAAAATATTACCTGATTCTATTGAAACTTGCCATTCAAAAATTATATGCTTTTTAACTAATTTTAAAATGCAGCCTTCTGAATGTGCAATGCGAGGACACCACGAGAGCAGTTTGATACAATTTGAACAGGGAATTCCTAAGATGATATATGATGAACTATTGGAAATAACAGAACTGCCCTTTCATCCAAATAAAAAACAAATATGCCTTTATTAAAAAATCCTGCTGGCTAAAGTTAGAGGGATTTTTTGTATTAAAAGCCTTTTATTATAATTGTTTAACTCCCTAAATTCGATTTTGAACGGAAATCACAAAAGAATTTGTCAAACGATTTTTCTGACATGCTTCTATCTTTTGACAAAGATCGCAGAGATAGTTGTATATAATCCTGTATTACATAGAATATTCAAATAAGACAAAATAGGCTTAGACAGGAGGAATCGATGTATGAGGATAGGAAATGATATCGGTTATCTGACAGAAGAATTACATAATACAGCAAGACAGCGATTGACAGAATTATCTGCCTCTTTTGGAAAATTAGCAAAAAGCTTTTCACAATTAAGGAGTGTGAAAAAGGAATTAGATGGAGAGGATCTCAATCGTGTTTTTGAAGAACTTTCCAGTGGACTTTGTTTGGGCTGTGAGAAGTGTAATATTTGTTGGAGCCAAAGATTTGATGAAAGTTATAATCGAACAAGAGAATTATTAAAACAGGCAGCACAAAAAGGAGAGGTAACTCTCGAAGAAGTTTCGAAAGATTTTTTGGAACACTGTATTCGAACAACAGACTTTATCAGAGAAGTCAATCGAAGTATTTCAGTAGCAAAACTAAAACTGGCATGGAATAATCGTTTAGAGGAGAGTAGAGAAGTTGTAGCAGGACAATTTGATGAAATGTCGAGGATTGTAGAGGAATTTTCAGATAAACTGTATGATTCCGGAAAAATTGTTGATATGCAAAAACGAAAAGTTTACTCTATGTTGCGCTCTCATAGAATACGTGTAAAACGACTATTAGTATTAGAAAGAGAAAATAGAGGAATCCAACTGCATATGCGAGCAAAATGTACAGGAGGACGCTGTATTACGACAAAGGAAGCGGCAATTTTATTAAGTATTGTTTTAGAATGTAGATTAGTTCCAAGAGAAGATGCAAAAAATGTGATTGGAAAAGATTATGCAGATTATGTTTTTTGCGAGGATGCAAATTTTCAAGTTTTAACAGGGGTTGCCAGAGCATCTAAAACAAGAGGAGAGTTATCTGGTGATAATTTTTCTTTTTTGTATCCAGAAAGTGGCGATCTAATTATGATGCTATCTGACGGGATGGGGACAGGACGAAAAGCATGTGAAGAAAGTGAACGTGTAATTGAGTTATTAGAACAGTTTTTAGAGGCAGGTTTTCGAGAGGAATCTGCTGTAAAAATGATTAATTCTGTATTGGTGTTACGTCCTGATCAAACGATATTTTCTACGATGGATTTGTGTGTTGTAAATTTATGTACAGGTACTTGTGAATTTGTAAAGGTTGGTGCAGCAACCACCTTTATTAAACGAGATGGAATTGTAGAAATGGTAAGTTCGTCTACTCTTCCTGCTGGAATGATTCGTCGTGCAGATTATGAGATTAAGTGTAAAAAGCTTTACGATGGAGATTTTGTGATCATGGTTTCTGATGGAGTATTAGAATCTGCCAAACAGGAAGAAAAGGAAGAGTATTTTAAAAAGGTTATAGAACAGATAAAAAGTGTAAGCCCACAGGAAATTGCAAATGCAGTCTTAACAGCAGCTTTAGAACTACATGAATATCAACCAATCGATGATATGACTGTTTTGGTCTGTGGAATCTGGAAAAAGTAAACTTGTTTTTTTTTTAGGTTGGGTGTAGAATAAAACAAATGAAAGGTTTGATTCCAAAAAGAAAGGGGAACAAAAGCAACCTAACGATGAATGATTTTGTAAAAAAGGTCAAGGCTTATATAGAGAAATTCCAAATGCTGCACCGTGGAAACAGGGTGTTAGTTGGTGTGTCAGGAGGAGCAGATTCAATGTGTCTACTTTCAGTACTTGAAGAACTCTCCAGTGAGTTGGAATTAAGTCTATTTGTTCTGCATATTCATCATGGACTTCGGGGAGAGGAAGCGGATAATGATATGAAATATGTTGAGAACTATTGCCGAAAGAAAGAGATAGAATTTTGTGTAAAGCAGGTAGATGTAGCCAAACAGGCAAAAGAAAATGGCTGGTCAACAGAAGAGGCAGGTAGGATATTACGTTATAGAGAGTTTCAATCTAAAGCAAAAGAGCATAATTGTACCAAGATCGCAGTGGCACATCATAGAGAAGATACAGCAGAAACAGTAATTTTTCAGATGATTCGCGGAACAGGAATCGACGGAATATGTGGAATTTCGCCAATACGGGAAAATATTATTCGGCCTCTTCTTTGTATGGAACGTACAGAAATTGAAAGATATCTAAAGGAAAAAAATATTTCCTATCAGACAGATTCCAGTAATTTTTCTGAGGAATATAGTAGAAATAAAATTAGGCTTCAACTGTTCCCATATATTTGTAAAGAACTTAATTCACGTGCAGTTGAACACATTGCAAATTTGGCGGATCAGATGAGAGAATATAAAGCTTTGCTTGATGAGAAACTTTGTGAACTCTGGAATACAATGGTTTTTGAACAGGAGGAGCATGTTTATATTTATTGTAATTCTTTTTCAGAACTTGCACCAGTACTTCAAAGAGAATTAATTTTACGTATACTAAAATATATAAATGAAAAGGGAGAGGGAAGCCACAATATAACAACAACACAACTGACAACAGCAGCAGAACTTGCAAAAAAACCAGTTGGAAATCTTTTGCATCTTCCCAATCACTGTCGTGTTCTTAGAACCTATGAAACTTTAGATTTTTGGAAGGAATCGTCGGTTGCATTACAACAAAATATACCTTCTATTTGGCTTGAACCATCAAAATTTCCATTTGAATATGTTTTGCCGGTTGGAAGAGATTTTTTGTGTTCTGGGTATAGACTTCATATTTTTATGACAGAATATAAGAATTCGATGAAAATACCGAAAAATAAGTATACGAAATGGTTTGACTATGATAAAATAGAGAATACACTGGAACTTCGTACCAGAAGACAGAAAGATGTCATACAGATTCATAAAGACGGAACACATAAAACGATCAACCGCCTTTTAATCGATAAGAAAGTACCAAAACAAGTGAGAGATTTCTGTCTTTTGTTAGCATGTGATAATGAGATCTTATGGGTATTGGGATTGCGTTCTAGCGAAAAATATTATGTTACCGAGAATACCAAAAGACTTTTAATAGCTAACTTAGAACTATGTGGACAAAGGGACAGTTTTAAATAAAGTTAGTTGGTGAATGAAAACAAAAGAGTAAAAAAGAGAGGTCAATGTGATGGCAGAAAAAATAAAGGTGATGATACCACAGGAAAAAGTAGATCAGCGTATTCGAGAGATGGGAGAACAGATCAGCAAAGATTATGAGGGAAAACAAATCCACCTAATCTGTATTTTAAAAGGAGGCGTGTTTTTCACAACAGAGCTTGCAAAACATATCTGTGTTCCAGTATCGTTTGACTTTATGGCTGTTTCCAGTTATGGAGATAAGACAGTCAGTTCTGGAAGAATAAAAATTATTAAAGACTTAGACGATCCAGTAGAAGGAAAGGATGTTTTGATTGTAGAGGATATTATTGACTCTGGAAGAACGCTTTCCCATTTGATGGAATTATTAAAGAATCGAAAACCTGCCAGTTTAAAACTATGTACACTTTTAGATAAACCAGAATGTAGGGTAACAGATATTGCAGTAGACTATACGGGTTTTTCCATACCAGATGCTTTTGTGGTTGGATATGGATTGGATTACGCACAAAAATATAGAAATCTTCCTTACATTGGAGAAATAAAATTTGAAGATTAAGTTGGCAGTATGACAGTAGAGAAGGAGGCGTAGTGTGAAAAAATCAATGCGAGGATATGGAATTTATTTCATAATCCTAATTATAGTAATGGCAGCAATTTATTTGTCAGAAGGGTTGACTGGAAGAAATTCTGCTGGATATACCTATCAAAACTACCAGCAGGATCTCAAAAGTGGAAATGTTCAAAACATTCATATCTATTTGAGTGAGGAAATGTATTCTGGTAATGTAAAAGTAATTTATAAAAATAATAAATCGGTTACTTTTACAGTAACCGATGTTACGATTGCTGAAGCAGAAGCCAGACAGGTAGGAATTTCTCCAATAATCTATGAGGTTGATAAGCCAAATTGGTTTTTAACCAGTGTATTACCCTATCTTTTAGGCTTTGTAGTAATTGTTTTGATGTTTTCTTTTTTAAGTAGTCAAATGGGGGGTGGCGGAGGAAATTCCAAAGTCATGAATTTCGGAAAAAGTCGTGCACGAATGACAACAGATGCCGATAATAAAACGACTTTTAAAGATGTAGCAGGATTGATAGAAGAAAAAGAGGAATTAAAGGAAATCGTAGATTTTTTAAAAACTCCGAAAAAGTATATTACAGTTGGAGCTAGAATTCCAAAAGGAGTTTTACTAGAAGGATCACCCGGAACAGGTAAAACTTTATTAGCAAAAGCAATCGCTGGTGAAGCAGGTGTACCATTCTTTTCTATTTCTGGTTCTGATTTTGTAGAGATGTTTGTTGGTGTCGGTGCTTCCAGAGTAAGAGACTTATTTGCAGATGCCAAGAAAAATTGTCCATGTATTGTTTTTATTGACGAAATTGACGCTGTGGCAAGAAGACGTGGAACTGGTATGGGCGGTGGACATGATGAAAGAGAACAGACATTAAATCAGTTATTAGTTGAGATGGACGGCTTTGGAATCAATGAAGGTATTATTGTCATGGCAGCGACAAACCGAGTGGATATTTTAGATCCCGCTATTTTACGTCCGGGTAGATTTGACCGAAAAGTCATGGTTGGACGTCCGGATGTACGCGGCAGAGAAGAAATTCTTCAGGTTCATGCAAAAAATAAACCATTAGCAGAAGATGTCGACTTGAAACAAGTAGCTCAGACAACAGCCGGATTTACTGGTGCAGATTTAGAGAATTTGTTAAATGAGGCAGCTATTGGTGCTGCAAAGGAATCCAGAAGTTTTATTAAAGATGAAGATATCAAAAAGGCATTGATTAAAGTTGGAATTGGAACAGAAAAAAAGAGTCGTGTAATTTCAGAGAAAGAAAAGAAAATCACTGCATATCATGAAACAGGACATGCAATTTTATTTAATGTTCTTCCAGATGTGGATCCAGTATATATGGTATCTATTATTCCTACAGGCAATGGTGCAGCAGGATATACAATGCGACTGCCAGAACGAGATGATATGTTTTATACAAAAGGAAAAATGAAACAGGATATTATTGTAAGTTTAGGTGGTCGTGCGGCAGAAGAGATGATCTTTGATGATATTACAACAGGGGCATCTCAAGATATCAAAGAGGCAACTAGAACAGCACGTAGTATGGTTACAAGATATGGATTTTCTGAAAGTATCGGAATGGTAAATTATGATAATGACGATGATGAAGTATTTATTGGTAGAGATTTAGCACATACAAGAAGCTATAGTGAAGCAGTTGCAAATACAATCGATGAAGAAGTAAAAAAGATTATTGATGAATGTTATAAGGAAGCTAAAAAGATCTTACAAGAACATCGTAATGTTATGGAACGATGTGTTACGCTTTTAATGGAAAAAGAAAGAATTACAGGAGAAGAATTCGCAGCATTATTTTCAAAGGAGTAATTAAGCAAAATTTTTACAAGATAAAAACAATTTGAAATAATTCAAATTTCTTTGTACTATTTTTAGTCATTTTTCATAGTAATAAAATATGGTGTGGACAAACTGGACAAAAAAAGATACAGATGAATTTTAAGTTTGTGCACACTTTATTTTAACTCAATGTTATACTAATATTCGTAAACCCCAATACATTATATAGTTTTTGCTACACCCCATAAGTAACAAAAATA
>CAJUGJ010000017.1 GCA_910586015.1 uncultured Lachnospiraceae bacterium | reverse complement strand
TTCCCGTTTACTGTTCTTGGGTTGTTCTCTGGTTTTACCCAGTTGAATTCTTTTTTGGAATTTCAAGGTTGTTTTACTGTTCAGTTATCAAAGTACAGTTCTTGATTTTACAATTAGCTTTATTATTCTATCATAGGCTTCTTGATTTGTCAAGTACTTTTTTTATTTTTGCTGTTTTTAATATATCAATCAGCAACTTTAATATTCTAACACAATGTTATCTATCTGTCAAGAACTTTTTTATTTTTTAATTTCTTACAGAATTTTTACTATATTAGTTTATTTATATGCTTCCTGATTTATGACAGCTTTAATATATTATCATAGTTTAAATCTATTGTCAACTCCTTTTTCAATTTTTTTATGTAATTCTCAGGTAATCATCAAATCCCCTACTTACCGCTTGTCATCAAAGGTAAGAAATTAGCTATTTCCATGCTCTCGAATTTTTGGTATAATGAAACAATTAATAAATTAAAAACTAAAGGGGAACTACAAAATGAATATTAGAAAGGCTAGAATAGAGGATTTATCAAGAGTAGCTGAAATATATGTATTCAATAACAGGATAAATTTTTTCCCAATATTTAAAGATGAAGGATTTTCTTTTGGTGAGCTACAAGTTATTTCCTTAGTAGATAATTATTTTAAAAAAGATGAAATAATAAAAAATATATATGTATTTGATAACGGAGTAATAAAAGGTTTTATTCAAATGAATGAAACAGAAATTTGTAAATTATATGTAGATACTTCTTTTCAAAGTCAAGGAATTGGTAACGAATTAATTAAATTTGCGATGAAAGAACTCCACGCAGATCATTTATGGGCATTAGAAAAAAATAGTAGAGCAATTTCATTTTATCAAAAACATGGTTTTCATTTGACAGATCAGAAAAGGTTTGAAGAAGATACGACAGAATACCTTGTTAGACTAGAAAAAAATTCTAGTTTATGAAACAGATGAAGGATTGAATCCCACCGCCAATAAGAGTAAGTTATTCGATATATAGGTAGGATTCATCTCCATCTGATATATTAACAGTTAAGATAAATTATATCGATTGTTTTTTATCGTTGAACAAGATGAAGTGCAAAACCTCCAACTTCATCTTTTAAATAAATGAGTGTCATTTTTTCATCTTTATATTTTGCACTATCCATATCAAATTCGACACCTTGTAAAGTCATATGATAAACTGCACGCTCCAAATAATTGGTTGTAATTGCTATATGTCCATGTGTTCCACGATAAGGTGTCTTCATCACCTCAATTTCTGTTCCAGCAAAAACAGACATATTGCCACTGTTTTTAACAAATCCAAAAATTTTTTCAAAAGTTTCTGCTGTTTGTTCTGCTTCTTTTTCATTTGAACTATTAATTCCAACATGACGCAGTTCAAACCCCAACATAGTATTAACTGCCTGTTTTGTCAATTCTTTAATTTTATCAAATTCTCCTGCATTAATTAAAGCATCACTTACCATCCAACTTCCGCCACATGCCAAAATTTTTGGAAAATCTAAATAGGAATTCAAATTTTTTTCATTAATTCCACCTGTAGGCATAAACATCATATTTACATATGGTGCTGCCATTGCCTTAATCTTTGCCAATCCACCAGAAGCTTCTGCGGGGAAGAATTTTACAGCTTCTAATCCAAATTCTAATGCCTGTTCAATATCTGTTGGACTAGAAGTTCCCGGAGTAATTGTAACCCCTTTTTCAATACAATATCTTACTACTTTAGGATTCAATCCAGGACTTACAATAAACTTTGCTCCAGCATCTACTGCACGATCTACTTGCTCTGTTGTCAAAACAGTACCTGCACCTACAAACATATCTGGATATGCCTGTGTCATGCTGCGAATTGCCTCTTCTGCTGCTGCTGTTCGAAATGTAACTTCAGCTACTGGCAGTCCCCCCTCACATAAAGCTTTTGCAAGTGGCACAGCCATTTTAGCATCATCAATCTTTACTACTGGAATAATACCAAGATTTTGAAATCTTTTTAATACTTCGTTCATCTCTTATACTCCTTTTCATTTTTCAAAATTAAAGCAATAATTTTGACAGATTTGTAATATACTTTAAAATTAGATTGTTATTATAAATTACACTGAGTAATTTACTTTGCCCAATCATGTTCATTGCATCTTGTCCCCACTGTGTTCCGCTACATGCAGTAAGAATTGTACATGCAATCCAAAGAAAAAGTAATCCTTGTAAAACCCCGACTGCCAAACCTGCAAAATGATTTAATTCATTTAAAATCGGCAGTTTACTGATAATATCTAACACAAAACAGAGAATATGAAGTCCAATTCGGACAAGTAGAAAAATTACAAAAAACACCATAGCATTTAATATAAAACATGCAATAGAATTAGTAAGGTATTCTGAAAAACTTTCTGCATCTAAAGCCTGATAGATTTCTTCTTTATTATTATCAATTAATGACTTTTTTATTGATTCTGGTACTGGTAATTCTTCAATTATTTTGATTTGCTCATTTAATTTTTTTCCTGTTTCCTTTAAATTTAAAAATTCATCTACCTTTTGTGTATAATAATCCATAACCTTTTCATTTTTCTGTAGTGACTTACTAATTACTGGACTGATCCAATATGCTAGTAATAATGCCGTCATAAGAGAAAATAAAGAAAATATTGTTCTTATTAATCCTCTTTTCCAGCCCAAAATTCCGCTGAGTACTAATATCACTATTACCCCTATCCACAAAGTATTCATTTTTCTCTCCATTTCTGTATTACTTTTTGCTGTCTTATTACATATCATCTCTAAAATTTTAGTTCTTTGCCTCAATTAGCTTCATCAAATCCATCGTTCCATCCCCTATCAATAAATATTCGTCTTCATTATTGATTGGATAGATCTGCTCTACATTTCTCTCAAAATTTCCTCTGAATTTTTCCTTTCCATGTATCGTATAAATCACACAACTCAATCGACTGTAAAATACAATATCTTCTCCGGAAAGTAAGATTCGTTCAAAATCATCATTCATGATGATATCAAGTTGTTTTTTCCCATTAAAATTATAAAGCTGAACACGGTGTTTTCCGTCATTAGATGTATTTTTTAAAACAACACAAATATAAGAATCACTCCATACAATATGTTCTATTTTTTCTTCTATTGTAACAATCGCTCTTGCCTTTGGGATTTCTTGCATAGTATATAATAAAAATCCATCATTTCGACATACTAATACAATATCATTTGTAAGAAATTCGATTTGTGGTGCTAATGCTTCTCCCTGTTTATAATTTCCTGCAATATGATCAAACATACTTTTTCCAACTTCTCCAAAGTTATAAAATGTTACCCAATTTTCTAAACTATCCTCTACCAGTCGCATATAGGAAGTTATCAACTTTTTTCCATCTTTTGAAATTGCAAGATCCAGTGGAAAACCATCTGTTAATACAGAGGTCTCTCCATTTGCAAGTGCAGTTTCTCCACTGATACTATTCATACTATATAACTCCACATAATCTTTTCCGACATTACTCATCATTACTGCCGCTACACCCTGCTGTGCAATATCAATATATGTAATATTATTTAAAACTTCAATTCTATTTGTTGTTCCAGAACCATCTATAATACAAAACTGCTTTCCTCCACGATCTGCTATTATGGCATAAGAGCCACTAACATCAGCTATTGGATCTTTCATATTATAAGTAACATTCCAGAGAGTTTGTCCATTTTGTGAAATTGCTTCTGCGCCATCTCGATTAAACTTTAATAGTCCTGACTTATATGGCAGATAGGAAGTGTCTGTTGTCATATTCCATTCTGCTTTTCTGCTTAATCGATAGCTTTCATATGTTCTACTCTTTTTAATGAAAGCAAAAATTATAACAAAAATGGCTGCTAATATCATGAAAAGAGTTGAGAGCCTTAATACAAGCTTTTTTTGTTTCTTTCGCCTGTATTGCTCGGCCCTCATCTCTCCGCGTTTTATTCTCTCCATTCCAATATGCCTTCTCCTTTATATCATTTCTTTCATAATATGATTATAACTTATTTTATACGGGATGTATAGAGAAAGTATAAGAAATATTTTAGAATGTATTGTTATAAAATGCAGAAATCATAGAAAAATTTTCTATGATTTCTGCATTCTTAATTATAGATATTGTTTTAGTAATTCTACTTTATCTATCTTTTCCCAAGATAAATCTAAATCTGTACGACCAAAATGTCCATATGCTGCTGTCTTTTTATAAATTGGGCGTCTTAAATCCAACATTTTAATAATACCTGCTGGACGTAGATCAAAGTTAGAACGAATAATTTCAACTAATTTTTCCTCTGAAAGTTTTCCTGTTCCAAATGTATCAATATTAATAGAAGTAGGCCAAGCTACTCCAATTGCATAAGAAAGCTGAACCTCACATTTATCTGCTAATCCAGCTGCAACAATATTTTTAGCAACATATCTTGCTGCATAAGCAGCGGAACGATCTACCTTTGTACAGTCCTTTCCTGAAAAGGCACCACCACCATGACGGGCATATCCACCATAAGTATCTACAATAATCTTTCTTCCAGTCAAACCACTGTCTCCATTAGGTCCTCCAATTACAAACCTGCCTGTTGGATTAATATAAAACTTTGTTCTTTCATCAATAAGTTCTTTAGGCAAAACCGGATCGAAAACATATTTTTTAATATCTTTATGAATTTGTTCTTGTGTGACATCTGGATCATGCTGAGTAGATAATACTACTGCATTTAAGTGAACTGGCTTTCCCTGTTCATTATATTCTACTGTCACTTGACTTTTTCCATCTGGTCTTAAATAGGAAAGTGTTCCATCCTTTCTTACTGCGGAAAGTTTTTCGGTTAATTTATGGGCTAAAGAAATAGGATATGGCATATATTCTTTGGTTTCATTTGTTGCATATCCATACATCATTCCCTGATCTCCTGCTCCAATTTCCTCCAAATCTTGTTCGGTCATTGTATTTTCTCTTGCTTCTAATGCTCTGTCTACTCCCATTGCAATATCTTTGGATTGTTCATTTAGTGCCACAATCACTCCACAGGTATTTGCATCAAATCCATACTCTGATCGATCATATCCAATTTCTCGAATGGTATCTCGAACAATTTTTTGAATATCAACATATCCCTTTGTTGTCACTTCCCCCATAACTAAAACAAGTCCTGTTGTAATAGCTGTTTCACACGCTACCCTGCTCATTGGATCTTGTATTAATAATGCGTCTAAAACTGCGTCTGAAATCTGATCACAGATCTTGTCCGGATGTCCTTCTGTTACGGACTCCGATGTAAATAATAATTTCTCGTTCATACATTAGCCTCTTTTCTTTATAAATTTCGTTTATCAGCAGTTTCCTTTGGTAATCGAAATAAAAAAAGTCCGCTTAAGCGGACTGATCTACAAATAATCAAATCCCCTTATTGTTCGATTACTCGCTCAACTTGGCACCTTCCACATAGGGGGTTGCCGTGATTTCATAGAGTCTTTACTCTCCATCACTCGGAATAAGAGAAATTTAAAACGATTCAATTTTACTTTAATATGATTTATTTTACTAGATACAGACTAATCTGTCAAGAAATTTTTATTCTTGTCTACTTATTTGTTTCAATCCACTCGCGGCAGTTAAGAGCAAGACAATTCTGTAGATTGTTTCATGGCAGTAGAGGATACCGCTTTCGCTCTGCTCGCTACTGCCGTTATAATTGTTCCTAGCAATTCCTCCCTACCTAAGAGGAATCCTTGCTGTTAATTATTGAAGTAGACGATCTGAGAACACTAATACTTCTAAAATACTATAATTTTAAAGAAAGACAATCGATATTTAAAGTTTATACAAAATCATAGGGGAAACATATATCAGTCCAATTAAAAAAACTGACCTCCGCATTTTCCCCATATGATTTCCTCCATATTGTATTATACTGCTTCTGCTGTAAATCCAATATCTGCTAACTCTTCGATAGCTGTCGCTACATTTTCTGGTGTACCATCAATTTGGACTGTTTTCGTTTCCAAATCTACATTGTGTTGGATATTTACTGCTTCAAGTGCTTTATGAATACGTTCTACACAATGGTTACAGGACATTTCTTTTACTTTTAATGTTGCCATAATTCTCCTCATTTCTGTGTGACTTTTTATTTCATAGAACAAGTTTGTGGACGTCACACAAACACAAACTTACTATATTATCAATTTATCATACTTATTTTAAAGATACAACATTATTTTATAAATTTTCTGAGTAGTTCTAATAATTCATCGATTGCCTCTTCTTTTCCCTTTTGTATATCATCCACTACACAAGTTTTTATATGATTTCCAAGTACATTTCTAGAAAAAGAATTCAATGCCGATTGTACTGCGGATACCTGAGTTAAAACATCTACACAATAACAATCTTCTTCTACCATTTTACGAATTCCTCGAATCTGTCCTTCCATTCGATTTAAGCGGTGAATTAAATCTTTTATCTCTTCTTCCTTTCGATGTTTTTTTCGTGAACTTATTTGTATACATTCTAATTCTTCTAAATTTTCTTCCTTTTTATCCATATTCAGTCTCATTTCTGTGCTTTTTGCACTAGGTTATTTCTTCTATAAAAATAAACCAGCCTTACAATTTTGCTCTACGTAATCTCAGGGCATTGCCTACTACAAAAACAGAACTTAGTGACATTGCAAATCCTCCAATCATAGGACTAAGCAGTGTACTATTAATTGGATATAGAAGTCCTGCCGCAACTGGAATTCCAATGGAGTTATAGAAAAATGCCCAAAACAGATTTTGTTTGATATTACGAATAGTAAGTTTGCTTAAATGGACTGCCTTATATACATCCATTAAATCCGAACGCATTAACACAATATCTGCCGAATCAATAGCAATATCACTTCCATTTCCAATTGCCATTCCAATATCTGCCTGAACTAATGCAGGGGCATCATTGATTCCATCTCCAACCATCATTACCTTTTTCCCTTGTTTTTGTAAAGTCTCTACTGCCGCTGCTTTTTCTTCTGGAAGTACCTCTGCAATTACTTCATCTACATGTGCTTGTTGTCCAATATACTCTGCGGTCAATCTATTGTCTCCTGTGAGCATATATACCTTTAAACCGAGTTGTTTTAAAGAATCCACTGCTTTTTGGCTGCTTTCTTTCATAGCATCTGCTACACTAATAATACCTTCTAACTTTCTCTCGATTACAACAAACATCGGTGTCTGACCTTTTGCAGCAAGTTTTTGTGCTTCTCCCGCAAAAAAATCCTGTTTTGTTTGCTCTAAAGAAATTCCCAAATGATCCAACAATTTACGGTTCCCGACTTGAACTTCCTGTCCTGTAGTCAAAGTAGCACAAGCTCCCATCCCTGAAAGGTTTTTAAATTCCTCTACTAAGTTTTGTTCTAAGACATTTCTTTCTTGTGCTTCTCTTACTATAGCAAGTGCAAGTGGATGTTCACTTCCTGTTTCTGCTGCTGCTGCTATTTGAATCAATTCAGTTTGAGAATATGTTTCAGAAATAATCTCCATTACACGTGGTTTTCCCTCTGTAATTGTTCCAGTCTTATCTAAAACAACTGCATCTACTTTATGGGTTAATTCTAACGCCTCTCCACTTTTAATTAAAATTCCATGACTTGCTGCAAGTCCAGTTCCTACCATAATTGCTGTTGGCGTTGCTAATCCAAGGGCACATGGACAAGCAATTACAAGAACAGAGACAAAAATATTAATTGCAAATGCAATTCCATGCCCTGTAAGAAGCCATATGAAAGCAGCTACCAAAGCAATCCCCATCACAGCAGGAACAAAATATCCTGCTACCTGATCTGCTACTTTAGAAATAGGAGCTTTTTTTCCTTGCGCTTCTTCCATCAATTTTACAATTTTAGATAATGTTGTTTCATTTCCGGTTCGTGTTACCTCCATTTGAAACATTCCTTCAAAATTTAAGCTTCCGCCTATCACTTCACTTCCCACTGTTTTTTCTACAGGAATACTCTCACCTGTTAGCATAGACTCATCTACACTACTACTTCCACTGGCTATAATACCATCTACAGGTACTTTCATTCCCGCCTTTACTCGCACAATATCTCCTATACGAAGTGTTTCAGAAGGTACTTCCCTTTCCTCACCATCTACTAAAAGAATTGCTGTATCTGGAGCTAATTCCATCAACTTTTTAATTGCTTCTGAAGTTTTTCCCTTACTTCTTTTTTCTAAATATTTTCCTAACATAACCAATGTAACTACTACAGCTGCTGATTCATAATATAAAGAATGTACTTTATGTGGATCAGAAGGAATCATTATTGTCATAACAAGACTATAGAGGAAAGCTGCTGAAGTTCCAATTGCAACCAAAGAATCCATATTGGGATTCTTGCGAATTAATGTGTGAAATCCTTTGATATAAAAATTTCTTCCAAAGTAAAGAACGGGAAGTGTAAGAATTAATTGTAATACTGCAAATCGTAGTGGATGAATTTCCATCTGAATTATTTTTGGAAGTGGAAGTTCAAATGGAAGCATATGTCCCATTGCTAAATACAGTAATGGAACAGCAAATAAAATAGCCCAAGTCAAACGATGTTTTGCTTCTTTTAAACTTTCCTCTTTCTCCTTTTCTTCCTTTTGACGTTCTTTTTTACTTTCTATGGCAAGACTGATTCCAAAACCTGCCTTTTCTACCTTTGCCATAATCGTTTCAGGAAGTACCTGTGCTTCATCATATACAATATCCATTCGTCCTGTTGTTAAATTAACATCACTTTTTATTACCCCCGGAAGACGTCTAGTAACACGTTCTACTGCACTACTACACGCAGCACAAGACATTCCCTCAATTTTATAAATTTCCTCTTTCATTGAATTGCTCCATTTCTATATATAATATTGTGCTTGTTCTTAGCCAAGTAATATACCCCTATAGGGTATATTACTCCTAATTTTTGTTTCTGTCAAGTCTAAATATCATATTTTTTTATATTCTATCCGATAACTTTCTTATAATTTCTTTTTTCAGTACATTGACTTTCTATTCTGAATTCACTATAATTTACTTAAAGATACTATTTATATTTATCAGACGAGGGGAGAGGTACAACATGAAAACCCAAAGAATACCTACTAGCCAAGCAGCTCCTGGCATGATAGTTGCAGATGATGTTTATACTTTCAATAACCAGCTTATTATTTCTGCTGGCACAAGCTTAACGGATAAAATGATTACCCGTTTGAAATTTTATTCTATTAAAAACGTTCTTATTTCCTTAGCAGAAAATTCAAATGGTATCTCGCCGGCCCCATTTATTCGAGAAACCTATTCAGAACAAGTAAAAAATACAATTGAATTTAAACAGTTTAATGAAAATCTTGTTAATACTTCCGAGCAATTTAAATCTAAACTAAATGATATTATTGTAGACCAATCAAAAGAAATTGATACAGATGAACTTCTTAATGATGTTGGAAATGTATTGAATAACGTTAGAAATGGCATACATATGTTTGATATGCTACATTGTATGAGAGAATATGATGATGAAACTTATGTACATAGTGTAAATGTAGCTCTGATTTGTAATATTTTAGGAAGGTGGCTGCATTTTACTAGAAAAGATCTTGACACTGTTACTTTATGTGGATTACTACATGATGTTGGAAAGATTTTAACTCCAAAAGAACTGATCTCAAAACCTGGTGTACTTTCAGCCGAAGAATATGAAACTGTTAAACTACATACTTTAAAAGGATATAATGTTCTTCGCGAAAAACATCTAAATATTCATATACAGATGGCTGCTATGATGCACCATGAGCGTTGTGACGGTAGTGGATATCCAATGGGTATTAAGAGTGATCAGATCGATCAGATGGCAAAAGTTGTAATGATCGCTGATGTTTATGATGCAATGACTTCTGCACGTGTTTATCGTGGACCTCTTTGTCCTTTTGAGGTTATTCATGTTTTTCAATCAGAAGGTCTAATTAAATTTGATCCAAAATATATTATGACATTTTTAGATCATGTAAATTCTACCTATTTGGGCTATCGTGTTCGTTTAAATGATCAGAGGAAAGGAACAATTATTATGATGGACAGAAATAATATGTCTAGACCAGTCATAGAATGTGGCAATCAATATATTGATCTTTCCAAAGAAAACGATTTATTTATAGAGGCAATCCTATAATTTTACATCTATTTTTAAATACAGAAAAAAGAACGAAGTTTTCTATATTTGAAAACTTCGTTCTTTTCACTTTTTCTATTTTAACAAGCCTTTAGTTTAAACTTTCTTACTGCTTTTTCATCATTTGCATCTATCTTTTCCATAACAGCGCCCAATTCACAAAGTTTACTTTCAAAATCCTCATATCCGCGTTCTATATACTCTACTTGTTCCACTACAGTATATCCTTCTGCCACTAATCCCGCAATGACAAGTGCCGCTCCTGCACGCAGATCGGGAGCACTCACAATTGCTCCAGTTAAAAGATCTACCCCATCAATAATCGCAGTAGTCCCTTCTACCCTTATAGAAGCCCCCATTTTTGCCAATTCATCTACATACTTAAAACGATTTTCAAAGACTCCTTCTGTTACAATACTTGTTCCCTCCGAAATCACAAGAAGAGTAGAGATCTGTGGCTGCATATCCGTTGGAAATCCCGGATAGGGAAGCGTTTTAACTTGAGTATGACCTAACCGTTTTGTTGCTACTACACGAATAGAATCATCAAATTCTTCTACCTGAACCCCTATTTCTTCTAATTTTGCAGTAATTGCCTCTAAATGTTTTGGAATTACATTTTTAATTGTAACATCTCCCTTTGTTGCAGCAGCTACCAACATAAATGTACCTGCTTCAATTTGATCTGGAATAATAGAATAGGTACTACCATGTAATTTTGGTACGCCTTTGATTCGAATGACATCAGTTCCTGCCCCTTTGATATTTGCTCCCATGCTATTTAAAAAGTTAGCAACATCTACAATATGTGGCTCTTTTGCTGCATTTTCAAGAATTGTCAATCCTTCTGCTAAAACTGCTGCTAACATAACATTAATCGTAGCTCCAACTGTTACCATATCAAAATAAATATGGCTTCCTGTCAGATGTTTTGCCTCTGCCTGAATTAAACCATACTGAATTTTTACTACTGCTCCAAGAGCCTCAAATCCTTTAATATGCTGATCAATAGGACGACTTCCAATATTACATCCACCCGGAAGTGCCACTTGTGCCTGTTTATACTTTCCAAGTAATGCCCCAATTAAATAATAAGAGCCACGAATTTTTCGAATATACTCATTCTCCACATTCATACAACTAATATTTCCACTGCACATCCGAACAGAATGTCGATCCAATCGTTCTACCTTTGCCCCTATATTCTCCATTGTCTGTAACATTACATTAATATCTCGAATATCCGGAAGATTTTCTATTACTACTGGTTCATCTGTCATAACTGCTGCAGCTAAAATTCCCAATGCTGCATTTTTTGCTCCTCCAATTGTTACCTCTCCTGCAAGTGCCTTCCCGCCTTTTATAATATATTGCTCCATCGCACACCTCGATTTATCAAAATTCCGGCTTTTATTATATCCTACGGACAGCCGCGGTGTCCGTTCCCTATTTATGTATAATCTATTTTTTCATTCAAACTTGAAACCGGATTATTATGCTTTGTCTTTTATCCTAACGCTGCATATAGATTATAACACAAAGTTTGTATTTGTAAATCTTTTTTTACATTGAAAATGCCTGTATTTTAGCGGTTCTTAGACTTCTACCGTCAAAAATACAAGGCATCCTATGAAATTTACTCTATTCCCCGCGTCAATTCACAAATAATGAGTTCTGTCATTTCCCGAATACTTTTTTCTTCAGCATCTATTGTTATATGGGCATATTTCTCATAAAGAGGACATCTTTCCTCATAAAGTGAATATAAATCCTGTCCCTGTTTTAGAGCAACACCCCGCTCATTCAGATCTCCCAATCGCTCTGAAATTGCTTCACAACTTAATTTTAAATAGATCACTGTGCCTATCTGTCTTAAATGCTGCATAGCTTTTAAACCATAAATCACACTTCCCCCTGTTGCGATTATGGTATGTTCACAGTCAATTTGAGCATTGACACAATCTTCAATTTCTAAAAATCTCTCTAATCCATCCTCTGCAATAATATCCTTTAATAATCTTGATTCCTGTTCTTGAATTAAAAGATCAGAATCCATAAACTGAAATCCAAGTACTTTTGCAAGCACTACTCCGACTGTACTTTTTCCACAACCTGGCATACCAATTAAAATCAGATTATCTCTTTTACTTTCCATTATCTTTTCTCCGTTCTTTATCTACAGAAAACCCAAATCTTTGAAACCATCTTAAGAACAGGCAATCAATCTGGCACTACTACTTCCCCATTATATCTATTTTACGCGGAAAATGAGAATTCTGCAACCAGAACATTCTTTCGGATTTTTAGCAATAAAACATTTTTGAGAACTACTATTATTTTTTATAAAGATATGATATAATTAACAGCAAGAGGAATTGCTAGGAACAAGTATAACGACAGCAGCGGGCAGAGCGAAAGCGGTATCCCCTACTGCTATGAAGCAATCCACATCATTGTCTTGCTCTTAACTGCCGCGAGAGGATTGAAACAAATTAATACCTCAACGAAAGTGAGTTGATACTATGGCGTCTAATTACATCGATATTGAATCAGGTACAAATGGTGCTGAAAAATTGGTTAAGCAAAATCTAAAATTTCGCACTGGAAAATTTGTCTGGAGAATTAAATTTAATATTCCTCTCAACCCTGCTACGGTCAACAATATGAATTTATATGTCACTACATTAAACGATGCCCCTTTAAAAACTTCTATCCGATATGATATTGCTGATAATTATATTGAAATTGATCCGCTTGAACCCTATGCCCAAAATGAATCCTATGTTTTAAATATCAGCAAAAATGTGGAATCTAGAGGTGGACAGCGTTTAAAAAACGATTTCCGTGTACAATTTCGTGTTTAATTATTTTTTGGGGTTGGGAGCTGTAGCACTAAGAAAATCATATCAAGATTTGATTCTTAATGCAACCACTCCTAGCTCCTTATTTATTCCTATTTTTCTTCGCTGTTTATAAATATTTTATCAGCATTTTTTATATCCTCAGAACAGACCGTCATTAATTCAGTTGCTTCAAACTTCCCATTCATACTCATATCCAACAATAATTTTGAGTTTCGTATCTCTGTCTGTTCCATGACAAGATAAGTATAGGAACGGATCGTTTCCCATAAAAGTTCACTTTTTTGTTGCTGCATAAATTGTTTGATTCTCTCTAAAAATAAACGATAAGCAGATTCTTCTATTTCATAATCTGCATCCTGCATCAGACCATATGTCAATGCCATCCAATCTTGTGCTGAGTATTTATGTAAATAAAATTTGCTAAAAAATACTGACTCAAAGTCTTTTTTCATTCGGTATAATTTTGCAAACTCGGATCGATCATCTACTAATATTACTCCAACAGATTCTCCAAACTGACGACAGAACCAAAGAAGTTCTCCTGCTTTTTCCGGTTTTAAAGCTCCAACATGATCTACAATCAAACAACACCCCTTTAATTGTTGTCCTGTCTTTTTTAAACTGATCTGATTTAGTTTTTCTCCTTGAATTAATGCAGTATTAGAAGAAGAAATCATTCCTAACCGACGTAATGCCCTAGCTAACTTCTTTGCCAACTCCATCTGTCCATAGACAGAGGAATCTTCTCTTGCAATAATAATTCTTGCTTTTTTTTGTTGTAAAATACGCTCTAAATTTGAAATTAATAAAGTACGAACGGAACTCATCAAAGCAAAACTTCCAAATAACCCTTCTAAACTTTCCTGTTTCTGCTGTAAATTTTGATATAACAATCCTTCTTCTGGAAGTTCCTCTAGTAAAATAAGCTCTTCTTGTAAAGAATCTTCTTCTATCTTTTCTGGTATTTCAGATTCGGTTTTTGATTCTAACACTTCCTCACTTTTTAGACTTTGTTCTGGTTCTAATAGCTTTTCAGGTTCCAATTTTGCCTCTAATACTTCCTCACTTTTTAGATTCTGTTCTGATTCTAATGACTTTTCAGGCAAAGAGGTTGCTTCTTTTGACCAGTCTAAATTTGTTACTACCTCATCTAAATTATTTAAAACATCTAAAAAGAGTTCATCTTCCGAAGTAACATTTTGTTGTTTTTGTTGTAGTTCAGAATCTGTTGTTGATACTTCTAACCGTTCTCTTGCTACTTCTGCACTTTTCTTTGACTCTTTTTTTGATGTTTCTGATTTCCCTTTTTCTTTTGTTTTTTTCGCTAATAACTCCCGATAGGTAGGTACTTTTTCATATGCTTCTTGTTTTTTTCTCTCATTTCTTCCAATTAATAATCCAAAGGTATTCATTGGTTTTGAATTTGGATTCTCTTCTGGTTTTTGTTTAGAATCTGATTTTAGTTTAGAAGTTGATTTCGGAACTTCTTTTTGTTCCGACTTTAATTTTTCTTTCTGTTCTGGCTCAGATATAGACTTTAATTTTTCCTTCTGTTCTGGCTCAGATACAGATTTTAATTTTTCTTGCTGTCCTATATCTGTTTCTTGCTCAGAACTTAAATTAGGTTCTAAACTCTGTTTTTGTTTTAAACTTAATTTTTCTTGCTGTTGTGGTTCGATCTTTTTCTCGTCTTCTACCTTTTTTACAGTTTCTTCTACCTTCTTTAGAATTTTTTCTTTCTGACTTCCACTTAATACCCGTCGCATCTCCTCTGCAAATCGTTTAGAATCCTGTCCAGCTAAAGTTACATCTAAATCTCCTTTATAATAAGCCCGAAGTGCCTTTGCCCTTTCTACATATTCTCCTTGACCAAACCACAAAATTAAATCTTCACACTCTTTAACACATTTTTCTACATTCCCTACTTTATGATACATCTTAGCTAGTTCATATACCCAGTGTTCCATATATTCTGCTTTTTTAAGTTTTTCTAATGTCTGAATTCGATCCTCTATTGGCTTTTTTTCTAATCGATCTAACTGATAGCGAAAAATATACTGATAAACATCATCAGGTGCAAGACGAATAAATTTCTTCAAATACTCTTCTGCTTCTTCTGTCTGCTTTAACCGAATTGTTGTATGGATTAACTGCCAGAGAACTCTTCGAGAACCTGTTTTCTCATAGATCATCTGGAAATATTGTTTGGCGGTTTCATACTCCCCATTTTGAAAATATGCCTCTGCGATCACACTAAAATCAGACATATTCTTAATTCGTTCTATCGGAATTGTCTTAGCAACTCTCAGAGCCTCTTCATCGTGTTCTAATTGAAGTTCCTTTCTAACCTTTTCTATCTTTACAATAGTATGATACCGTTTCATTCTCTCCTTCTTTCTGTACTCATCCGGCAGAACAGATAAGTCTTACGTTTTATTCTCTGTATATTCTATATATAGTTGTTCCAAAGATACCTTTTTTTCATCTCTTTTTAAAGCCTTTTCTAATATTTCGTTAAAAACACTTTTTCCCTGAACCAGAATACATATTCGATTGCAAATTTTTTCAATTTCCTCCATCGAATGACCTACATATAAAACTCCTGTTCCTTCTGACGCTAACTCTCTAACTGCCTCTAAAATCTGTCCTCTTGATTTTAAATCAATACCAACTGTTGGCTCGTCCATAATTACAAGCTCTGGATGATGTAATAGCGCAACCCCTATATTTAGACGCCGTTTCATACCTCCAGAATAATTTTTTACCTGTATTTTCATCATTTCTTCTGTAAACCCAATAATATCCATGACTTTATTTCGTTGTTTTTGAAATAGTTGTCTTTCTATATGATATGCCTTTGCCCAAAATTCTATATTATCTTCACCTGTTAATGTCTCATATAATGCGATTTCTTGCGGAACAAATCCAAGGCTTTTGCGAATCTCTTTTGGATGTTTTACAATATCAATTCCATTGAAAAAGATTGTACCACTATCTGGTTTTATTAAGGTGGCAATCATTGATACAGTAGTCGATTTTCCTGCACCGTTTGCCCCAATCAAACCAAATACATCTCCATGTTCCAATCGAAAAGATAGATCATCTACTGCTTTAATATTTTTATATGTCTTCTTAACATTTTTTAATTCTAACATTGATTATAGCCTCCTTCCATATATGTTCCGCCGATCTTATATTATATACTAAGAATTTTATAATTACAATATTACTATCTTGCATTAAGAAATAAGATGTGCTATAGTAATGCTGTCGTGGGATTCCACAAAACAAATAATATATGGTAATGGCAGAGTAAGTCATTGTGAGTCATGTGCTGGTGAAACGGGGAGTTGTTCACCGGACGAAGTGTTATACTATCTATAATACGCTGTACAATGTCTGCATCCCGCTGCCACATAAAAGATAAGACTTGATCTCCTTTTTTGTGGCAAAATGCCGCCATGAAAGGAGCTTTTTTATGAAAACAAAAAGAATGATACTAAAGGCATTATTTATCGCTATGCATGTTGCGTTATGCTATGTTTCTATCAATTTCGGAAATATGGTTATTACCGCAGCTGGTCTTCCAATCATTATTGGTGCAATGATGTTTGGGCCTATATCTGGATTAGAAATTGGTCTTATGGGCAGCTTTCTAAATCAGATGTTAAAGTATGGTTTTACTGCAACAACAATACTTTGGATTCTTCCTGCAGGAATAAAAGGGTTACTTATCGGTGCTTATGCAAAACATAAAAATTATAAACTAAATAGAAAACAGATGATATTTATTATTGCTTTAAGTGCTGTTATTGTAACAACTATGAATACCGCTGTTATGTATATCGACAGTAAGTTATACGGATATTATTCTTTTGTGTATGTATTTGGTGCAATTATTCCACGTTATATTTCAGGAATTCTTACTTCTATTGTTCATCTTGCTATTATTGAACTATTGATGAAGCGAATTTCCATTTTGGGATTTAATAACCAAATAGGCGAAGGTTTATGAAAAATTACACTATATTAGTAGAACATTTTTTAGGTAAAAACGAATGTGATAATATGGAAGAGTTTAGATCTATCATTAAATATCAGAAATTCAAAAGAAAGTAATGAATTTATAATAACAACTGTGAAAGAAGCTTTTGCACTTCTACATTATTTTGAAAATGGTGATGGTTCTGTCTATATTGCCATCGGCAAAAATAATTTTTTAGATCCTAATGGAAATACTGTCTTTTATAGCTGTACAAAAACACAAGAAATACAGATAGATAATTTGTTTGTTTTAAACGTTTCTGATGCTCAAACAGTTACAGAAGAATTTTTTCGAAACCATGAAACACTTCCCAAAAGTGTTTCATGGAACCCTTTATGGATAAAATAAATAATCACAAAAAGCTTCTGAAAGGGATCATATTATGATTTATCGAGTTGATGAATTAATAGAGAATAAAATAAATCCTATTACTAAACAGGTGTATGATAATTCGTGGATTATCTTAATGCTTACAGATAGTAAAGACTATCAAAAAATGTGTGGAAGTAGTAATTGTTGTGTCTATACAATAAAAGTCAGTCGCTTTCAATGTAGTGATTGGAAAATGGCAATTTGCGACTTTATAGATTTTAACCAAGCAAGCGAAAAAAATATCATTTTAGTAATATCAGAAACGGATCTTAAGATAGCCAAAAATTATTATGTGGGTCATAAATATAACGATCCTTTTCTTCGTAAAAATGAACCCTCTATTTTAATTCATAGTACATCTATGAATAATTGGGAACAGATTAAACGCGATGGAATGTTAAAGAGCTGGAACAGACTAAAAACCGAAAGAGTGATTGCTCAAGAACAGCCTATTGGAATACTACTTGGAGATCCAACAGATTTTAGTGACTATATTATGTTTGGAGATGGTATCACAGGAGAAATTATTGTGAACTCAAAACAGCAAGGAAAAATTGTAATGGACGAAAACTCAGAATACCTTACTGGAGCAAGATTATATTTTGATGCACAAAAAATGGCTCAAGATGGTTACATTATTCGTGATGGCTGTCATATCAAGGTAAAAGATACATTGCCTCTAACTCCCTATTTAATTTGGACAGCAACTTGGGATAATATTGGATTGACAAATCAAATATCTACTCCAAAAATTTTTGCAGAACAAGCGGATCACCAATTTAGGATAAATTATGGAAAATAGAAATTAAATATTAAATTATGGAACTATTTTCTTATATAAAATTTTTTCCCAAGACTTTTCTATTATACCCAACGATGTAATGATTGGATAGATCTCATCATTTAAAAACTCATAACCATTCTTTTGATAAAAATTAAGTGCCCAATAGGCATTTTTTAAAACTTTGATAAATAAGATTGTATTTTTTCCTGCTTGTTTTTCAAAATGGGTAAGTAATTGATATCCAATTTTTTCTTTCTGATATTTCCTTTCTACATATAGAGAAGTTAATTCGTAATATCTATCAATCTTATGAAATGACATAAACCCTCTTATTTTTTGTTCTTCATCTAAATAAACAAAATTTGTATCATCTTTTAATTGTTTTATAAATATTTCTCCAGAAGCATCATACCTTTCACTATCATCAAAAAGAGTATTTGCACTATTATAAACAGTAGCAAATATATCCGCATATTTGGATTCCTTCGCTTGTATAATCATATCCTATCTCCTTTTCAGATGTTCATTTTGAACAATAAAATGGTGTATGGGAGTTACCCCATACACCGGAAAACTGATATTTTTAAGGAGTTTACGCATTAACTAAAATATCTCTTTAACAAACCTGCAAATGCTTTTCCATGTCTTGCTTCATCTTTTGCCATTTCATGCACTGTATCATGAATTGCATCTAAGTTAGCAGCTTTTGCTCTCTTTGCCAGATCAAATTTGCCGCCAGTTGCACCATTTTCGGCATCAACTCTTAATTGGAGATTCTTCTTTGTACTATCTGTTACAACTTCACCAAGAAGTTCTGCAAACTTTGCTGCATGTTCTGCTTCTTCATAGGCTGCTTTCTCATAATAAAGACCGATTTCTGGATATCCTTCTCTATGAGCTACTCTTGCCATTGCTAAATACATACCTACTTCTGTACATTCTCCTGAAAAGTTTGCTCTTAAATCATTTAAAATATCCTCACTAACTCCCTGTGCAACTCCTACTACATGTTCTGCTGCCCAGCTAAGTTGGTCTTTCTGCTCTGTAAACTTGTCTGCTGGAGCTTTACAAATTGGACAAAACTCTGGTGCAGCATCTCCTTCGTAAACATATCCGCATACATTACATACAAACTTTGCCATATAAATTTTCTCCTTTATTTTAAATTAGGAATTATTACTGTTATCAGTTATTATCATACTAAATCTTTTTTTATTTGTCAAGCCCTTTTTTTGCTTTTTTGCTATTTTCCTTTTTCATCCAAAAAACACTCTTCACACAATCCATTAAAAAGTGTAGTATGTCCTTCAATCTTTCCACGAAAATTAGCAGCTGCTAAGGTATTGATGTGTTCTAATGAATTCATCTCAAGATCACAAAACTTTTTACACTTACGACAAACAAAATGATAATGTGGTTCTAAATTACCATCAAATCGATCACTGCCTACTCCATCTGTCAGACGAACAATTTCGCCCTGTTCTTCTAAAAAGTTAAGGTTGCGGTAAACTGTTCCTAAACTGATATTTGGAAACTTCTGACGTATATTGAAATATACCATATCTGCAGTAGGATGTTCCTTGGTGTGAATCAAATATTCCTTAATAGATTCTCTTTGCTTACTAAACTTAGTTACTGTCATAACCTCTCCCCCTGTTTCAGAAGATAATTTTATTATAATAGTAATCATTACTATTGTCAAGTATTTTATCTAAGGAAGTTTAATCCATTTGATTTTTAAAATAAAAAACGTATTCAGATTAAAGTTATATTTTAAACAACTCTGATCAGAATACGTTATAAAACTTCTCATTTTCTATCCAATTTTTTTAATCTTATGTATAAAACATTTCTCTTTTGCTTTGAATACCTTTAGCAGAATTGTAATTCCACTTCTTTTGTTAATACATCAGTATAGCTATAAGAAATGATTTTTACCGCTTCAGAAGAATTTTTGTCTAGTTGAACTAAAAAGACACAAGGATATGCTTTCGAAATAATCCCTTCTGATATATCATACTGATTCCTTCCCTTATTGAATTTTATTTTTACTCTTTTTCCAACATTATCAGCAATCGCACGATAAACCTTACAAATATTCTCTGGCTGCTTCATCGCTCATTCCTTCTCCCCTTTTTCGTGTATTTGGGGAAACTAATAGCCAGTCCCTTTCTTACTATACCACATCATAGGCAAAAAGTCAACAATTTTCAGAAAATTTATATTTTAACAATAATATTTTATAAAATCATTTTTTCCATTTTAGTCCTATTTTTATTCACTATAAATGACAGGCTGTTCTGATTTTTCTAATTTAACTACAATATAAGGATGTGTAATTGCCTGTGACACCAAATCTTCTTGGGATGGTCCAATCAACTCCGTCTCAAAATAGATTCCCTGTTCTGACAAATATAACTCTTTTACTGTAATACTATATCCTCCTGACCTTTGTGCTCCATATCCTCTGGCTATGTATAGACTATCCTCACTGGTATACGACAATTTAAACGGATTTTCTTTTTTCTCATTAATAATTTTAAGTAATTCTTCTGGAAGATCGGCTTCCTCTACAACTGTAAAATCTAAATCATTTAGTTTTCCTGCCGGAGTTTCCTCGTCTTTTTTGCATCCTGTCGGCAATAGGACAAGCATCAGAACATAAAAGAGAAAAATTCCCTTTCTTAAAATTTTTCTGCCCATAACGCTTCACCTTTAATATTCTTATTCCATTCATTCTATGCCGATATTTTTGATTTAGAATTAATTTTCTTTATGAAAATCCTTCATATTCTGTATAGTCGATATAATATGAGTATGTGCCAACTCTTCTGCTAACTTTTTGTCACCACTTCGAATTGCCTCTAAAATTGCAAGATGTTCCTTATTTGATTCTTCTGCTCGTTCTGTTTTAGATAGAGAAAGTTTGCGTACACGCTGAACATAATGATGAAAATCACTTAATACATGACGTAAAATTTTACTTCCAGAACTTTCATAGATAAGTTCATGAAATTTATTATCTAATTCCACAACCTGTTCATGGTGTCCCTTTCTTGTATGGAATTCCGATAAATAAATAACTTCTTCCAATTCGTCTACTATTTCTTTTGTCATATTTTCACATGCCCATTTTGCACACAATCCTTCCAAATAAGAGCGTATGACATAAATATCATGAATATCTTTTTCTGAAATTCCTGTGACATAAGCTCCCTTATTCGGAATAATTGTTACCAATCCTTCCAATTCTAACTGACGTAGTGCTTCACGGACAGGGGTTCGGCTGACTCCCAATTCCACCGCGATCACACTTTCCTTTAACTCTTCTTTTTGATTATATCTTCCTTCTAAAATATCTTCTCGAATTCGGTTAAATACCTTTCCACGCAGAGAAAATTTATCTGATTCTTCCACAATTCCTCCGTCTAAGAAATTACGGTATCCGGTAATTGAACGTCATAGTCACCCTTAAATTGATTGATCATATCTATCAATTCTTCGTCTGTCATAACCGTAATACGTCCTTCCTCATATTGCTGATCTACAAGTTCCTTAATTCTTGCTACCATTGGATGCCCTTTATCCATAACTTCTTCGCCCTTTAATTGAAAATACGTATTAATCCAATGGGCAATTCCTGCCAGTCCTGAAGTATTTGAAATAGAAACTAATACAGGGCGATTTAAAAATTTCTCCGTATCAAAAATATTATAGATCTCTTCATTCTTTAGTAGACCATCTGCATGAATTCCAGCCCTTGTAACATTAAAGTTTTTACCGACAAAAGGAGTTCTTGGTGGAATTTCATATCCAATTTCCTTTTTATAATATTGTGCAAGCTCTGTAATTACTTTTGTTTCCATTCCATCTAAAGTTCCCTTTAACTGAGCATACTCAAAAATCATTGCTTCTAGTGGAGTATTACCTGTTCTTTCTCCAATACCAAATAAAGAGCAGTTGACTCCACATGCCCCATACAGCCATGCAGTAGTAGAATTGCTGACTGCTTTATAAAAATCATTATGTCCATGCCATTCAATTAATTCACTCGGCACTCCTGCATGAGTCATAAGTCCATAAATAATACCCGGTACAGAACGTGGTATTACAGCCCCTGGATAGTTCACTCCATATCCCATAGTATCACAAGCCCGAACTTTAACTGGAATTCCATATTCTGCTCCTAATTTCATCAATTCAAAACAAAATGGAATAACAAATCCATAAATATCGGATCTCGTGATATCTTCTAAATGACATCTTGGTGCAATTCCTGTTTCTAAACACTCTCTGACTACACTTAAATAATGTTCCATTGCCTGATTTCTGGTCATTTTCATTTTATAGAAAATATGATAATCCGAACAGCTTACTAAAATTCCTGTTTCTTTCATACCAATCTCTTTCACCAGTTCAAAGTCCTTCTTACTTGCACGAATCCAAGAAGTAACTTCTGGATACTTATATCCTCGTTCCATACACTTATAAACTGCATCTCGATCCTTTTTGCTATAAAGGAAAAATTCGCTCTGACGAATAATTCCGTTTGATCCTCCTAATTGGTGTAGATAATCAAAAATTTTTACAATCTGTTCTGTTGTATAAGGTGCTCTCGACTGCTGTCCATCACGAAATGTAGTATCTGTAATCCAAATTTCTTCTGGCATATTATGGGGAACAATTCGATCATTAAAAGCAATCTTTGGAACTTCACTATATGGAAATAGATTTCGGAATACATTTGGTGTCTTTACATCCACCAATTCATACATATGCTCCTCTAATGACAACAAATTATTGTGCGGGTTTAAATATACTTTCCGGTTCTCCATAACAGTTCCTCCTCTAATTGTATTGTTGTATCATTGTATACAATAATACATGTATTGTCAAATACAAAATGAGAACAACGATTATAAATCTTTATAAAAGTGCATGGTTTCTATCAACTCTTCTGGTAGTTCAATTTGTTGCTTTTCCAATTCACGAAATCTCGTCTCTAATTCTCGTATCCTTTTTGCCTTTTCACGCTGATATCTTCCCATCACATCTCCAAACAACGGCTGACTTATCAGATGTTCTCTGATTGATTTTGCAAACGGGATATAAACTGCCATAATCGCACGAACCACTTTATTTAACCGAACTGCTCCTATTGCCTCTGCCTTTATCCATGCTTCATAATCCTGTAAAAATACTTCCCTCGAATTATTTCTACCTTTTTGGATCTGAAGCTTTAATTTTTCTTTTTTCTCTTCTGATAGATCATGATTCTTTTTATAAAATTGTAAATAGTCCATATACTCCGAAGTCAAAGATTTATATTTAATATCATTCCATGCACTTCCCTGCATTGTTCTGCAAAGTTCCCACCGAAATCTTCCAAAAAGCTTTATCATCAGATCAAACGGTGCTATCTCTGTAAATCTTGGAAGTAGAAATCTTCCTGCACTATCGCGTCTTCTTCCTGTGATCTCCTGCCACATCGAAACATGATTTCCCACTACAGGAAACAAAATAAGATCTGGCATAATCTGTTTTGCAATATACTCTTTATTAATTCCTTGCTCTGGGTGGGAATAGAGCACTTCTCGGTAAAAAACAGAATAATCAATTTTTAAAAGCTCGGATACTGCTTCATTTAACTTCTGTTTCGTCAAAAATAAGTTTTCTATATCTCGAAACATCTGTTCCTGATATAAAACAGGTGCAAAGGTAGAAAGTTGTCCATTTAATAGGCGCTGATTACTATGAAACATATTGTTGATTTCAAAATATACCTTTTTTTCTTTATCCCTAAGTAGTTCCGCTTCCTGCCTATCTGTAATCTTTCCCATCCTCTTTTGTTTTCGAAGAATATCTTTGTAATCTTCTTCAAACTCATTTTTGGAGGGTTCTTTTTCTCCATCATAAATAAGTTGAAGCCATTCTCGCATTGTATAAATACAGCAAGGCGCTTTGGAAGTATCCTCTTGACTATTAAACTTTAATAGATCTTCAAGCTGTTTTTGAGACAACAATCGTTCATCTAAAAAACCATAGTTTAAAAATAATTCGGCAGCTAATGGCAATGGTCTTCTTTGAGAATATAAAAAAACAGCATAATATAAATCATAAAATATAGAAGAAATCTCCTGCTTTGTCTGGTGCATTTCACTGTCTTGATTCTGTCGATCTGCCGCTGTGACTAAATCTTCAATATCTGCTTTTAATAATGCTTCTTTATCCTTTTCTAAACCAGCACAATCTAAAATCTGCTGCATAGCCCCTGAAACTTCTTGAAGCATTTGTTCTAACTTCTTTTTATCTATTTCCTCATTCTCAACTTGTTCTTCTATTTCACTTTTATCTTTTATTTCTTGCTCTATTTCCGTTTCTTCCTTCGTTTTACTTTCGTCCTTTTCTATTTCCCATTCATTTCTATCCTCTATTTCTTCCTCTTGTACTTCTTGTTCCTCTTGATCTTCGCTCTCCTGCCACTTTTCATTCTCTGTTTCTTCCCAATCCTGTTCTTTTGTTTCTTTACTTAACTGTTTTTGTTCTTCTTTTTTATCTTCCTCTGTAAATGGAATCCATCCCTCAATTAAAACATTTGTATAAATCTGTTCCATCTGTTCCCGATCAATCGGAAATTCTGTTCCACAGTATTCTACTAATATCTGTTCCATTTCATTAATCTGATCAATGGTTTGATCTAGTCTTTGAATAATATCTTCTGCATTTTTTCCTTCTCTTTCTAACTTAATAGCAAGATCCGCTTCTCTTTGAAATAACTGATCTGATCCATCATTAATAAGAAAAGAAAAAACCTCATACAAATGCTGAAATATCTCCATACATGAAATTAAAATTTGAGCAATTAATCCTGATATTTCTTTTACATGATATTGTGCCATTGGTACAGAATAAGAAAAATAACTTTTTACGATATCATAGGGAATTTCTGCACAGTCTAAATAATAATCTAGCTTCTCTTTCTCTACAGTAAATTCTTCTTCATAGGCTTGTAATTGCTCTAATTCTTCAATTTGTGGAAATAAAATTCCTGAATTTTTTGCTTCTGTTTGGCAGACTTTCTCACTTTCTTTTAAAAATTTATAAGAGGATTCTGCACAACTTTTGAGTTTATTTTTTGCTTCCAAAAGTGTAGTAAGATACTTTGCTAAAGTATATACCATAATTCCGCGATAATCCTTTTGCTGGTTTAAAATTTCTGTTATACTGTTTGAATTTTTTACTGGAAATATATAGATTATTGTATCTTCTAATGCTGTATAAGTACTTAAATAACGTCCCATAAAAAGATCTGTAACTCCTAAAAAGTTTCCTGTCCCTAATACAACCTGTACACCCATACCATTCACACTTACTTTTCCCGTTAAAATCAAACAAATATGTTGTACCTCTTCTTCTGCTTCAAAAATTACAGTTCCTTTTTCAATCTGATTCGCTAAATTTTCTTTCCACATTAATGCCATCTTTATCCTCCATGTCGTAACTTCTTTTTATACTTTCTATCTTTTGCTTCTTAATCATTCTATTATATATCGACGAAAATCTCTCATAAAATAAATTGTAAAGACTGTTAATTTAATTTTACTAAAAATAACAAAAAAAGTAAACTCATTTTTCTTGACAAGCTGCTAAAAAACAAGTATACTATTATACACAAATAACGTCAAAACATTTCCGTGCAGCTGGGGAGCTGGCGGTGCCCTGTACCTGCAATCCGCTATAGCAGGAGTGATGTCTTGCCTCGGGTATTTACCTGTGGGGCTGCCCTTTATAAGTGGTGTTGACGTTTGGGTCTTACGCAACAAGAATTCATGAACCGTGTCAGGGTAGGAATACAGCAGCACTAAGTGAAATCTCTTGTGTGCCGTAAGGGTGCCTGAGCCGAGTTAACTGTAGAGGTAACGCCTGTGGGGAATACACAAAGCAAGATGCACGGAGTAAAATAAATAGAATCTGATAAAGCTGTCGTATGATACGACGGCTTTTTTAGTTTCCTAAGAATTGAATGAATTATGTCATCTAAACAATTCTTCTGTTAAATCTTCTTATAACTCCACCTATTTTAATATAATTATTTTACAATTATCAAAATAACGGAATAAATAGATTATAAAATCTAATTTTATGTTTATTTTTCCTTTTTATCTTGTTTTTATAAGATAATAAAAACTTATATCCCTTAAAATAGCCATTTTTATTGTCTTCTTTTTTCTTCCATACTATACTTTAGCTAGGAGGTGAAAAAAATTTTTTAAGGGTGTTTCCAAAGGAATGGATTGTGCTTGACAGAACTTTGGATTTTATATTTCAAGAAAAGGCACATATAAGGATTGGTAGATTACATGGAGGTAATGTTATGATGAATTTAAGAAAGTTAGCAAAATATGCCCTGACTACAGGGTTCGCCTTCGGGCTCATTGCAGGTACAGGAACACTGACGGCAGAAGCAGGTGCACCAGTTGTAAAGTATGACTATGAAACACAGCAACTGACCGTTGCACCGGGTAATGGAAATAATACTTCTGTAAGCATATCTGGTGGAAATGTTACAGCTGGGGATCAAAAAGATAAGAGTTTCTATTTTTATATAGTAGTAGATTCAAATGGAAAAACAATCAGTACAGAACGAATTGAATATAAACGTGATAAAACCACCGTTGCTAATGCTGTTCCTACTACTGTGGATATGTCTGGTATCAGTTATAAAAAAGATGTTAAGATTAAGGTATATGCAGATGTAGATGCAAAAAATATTGCAACGGATCCAACTTTGATTACAACTGTAAATATAAAAGCCCAGCCAGCTAAAATAACTGCAAAATTTACTCCAAATGCTAATGATTTAGAGCAAATAAAAGTTACAGCGGGAAATCCTTTAGGAAATGGCTCATGGGGAACTACTAATTCTACACATACTGCAATAACTGATACTGATACAGCTGCTGGGTGGGAATATAAAACCGCATATAGTACAGAATGGACAAATGGATTATTTCTTTCAGAAGAAAAGATTGATGAATATGCAACTTATGGAGCAACTTTATTAATTCGTCAATGTTCAAGTAATGATGGAACTCCAACTAAACTTCCAACTTCAGGTACAATTCCAAGTAAAGAAGTAAAACTTAAAATTCCAAAAAAATCAAATGGACCAAAGGCAGTAGTAGATCCTGTCAAAATTACTGTAACTATTCCTGCAAATTGTGAATGGAGAATCATAGGAGATTATGATTTAAAAGCTACTTTTCCTACAAAACAAAGGAAAAATATATGGACCTCTTTAGCTGTTGACGATGAAACTGGCGGATGGATAGAAAACAGTACCAAAAAAGCATATACTGTAAGTGAACTAAATGCTAAAATACTTGATTCAGCTACACAAAAAGTAAGTATTGATAATACTGATGTTCCTGCAAGTGTTTTATTAGGTGCAACAATCGAATTGAGAACCACTGCAACTGCCAAAAAACAAGCATCCAAGCTTTCATATGTTTATCTTCCAGCACAAACTGCAGCACCATTAACTACAGAATATACTTTAGAACCAGTTATTAATGCAAAGAAAAACACTGTAACTGGACTAAAAATTACAAATAAAACCAAAAATGCAATGCAGATTCTAGTGACAGAAGAAAGTAATATTACTACAACACCGGGTACTGGTGGTGCAGCAGATACCCATAAAGTAAATGATAGTTTTGATCTAACATCTGAAACATTCACTGCTGTTGGTGCTAATCAAGCTAAAGTTTTGCCTGTTACTAAAGCCGCAGAAGACAATTTCTTAGTTATAAGATATACTGGCAAGAAAGCAAATGCAAAATTAAAAACAGATATGGTATTATCCAGTAAGACTGATGTAACTAAAATCACCTATCCAAAATCCGCAAGTAAAGGATTAAGTGTTACACTATCACAGGGAGGCACATCAGGTACAAAATTCATTGTTAGCGGGTCGAACAGTACTGATACTTCCAATTATGAGTTTTATTATAGAATTGAAGATTCCTCACCAACATCTATAGCACTAAATGCTACAAAAACTTCTTTAGGTTTAAGTCTTGCAGTTAGTAATCCTGCTACTGGAGTAGATAATGTAACTGTTGCAACCGGAAAATATATTGTTGTATATGAATGTGAAAAAACAAGTGGTATAATAAAAGCATATGGTTCTGCAGAGGTTAAAGAAGGAGCTATTAAAAAATAAATACCTTCATCATAAAGAGTATCTAATAACATCTTCGAGAAAGGGGATTCTCTTCAAACAAATTTTTAAAACCCTTTCTCCATGAATTTTGCCTATAAAATATAAAATTAATTTAATCAAACCTTCAAAGTGATATTGCAAAAATCTGAGAGTCAGTAATCACCTACCTCTACCACTGATCCGTGATTTGCTTTATCGAAAAAAGAGAGTATCTAAAATATTTTTGAGAAGGGGGATACTCTTCAAACAAGTTTTTTAAACCCTTTCTCCATGAATTTTGCCTGTAAAATATAAAATTAATTTAATCAAACTTTCAAAGTGATATTGTAAAAATCCAAGAGTGCATACCTACCTCTACCATGACTCTGTGATTTACTTTATCAGACAAAGTAAAGACTGTATATTAGTCAAAACCTAGCTAATATACAGTCTTTATTTTTTATTCAAAAACTCTCTTTTTGTAGTTTATATGCTAAATAATAAAATTACTTTTTCCTGTCTACAATTCACGATTATGGAAATAAACATATCTCACTCTTCTTCTGACCAAAAATCATCTATGCTTAACTGTGGCAAGGAATTTACATCTACCCCGTAATGATTTGATAAAGAAAGCAGCTGTTCGCGAACCATATTGCAATTTTGAATTATAGCTTTGGCGTCTAATTGACAAAGAGAATCTATAATCTGTTCAAATTGCCTTTGAAAATATTGATTAAGCTGAACGGCATTTTCAAACAGCCATATTATAAATGGATGATCTTCTGTAATCCCTCTTCGAAAATTTTCATTAATATGACATATATATTTTCGGCTTTCATCGCTTGCTGCACTACAAAACATCATTGGCGGGAATATGTCATATATGCTTTTGCGATCCTCTTCTAAAGTAAACTTTTTTTCCAGCATCTTTTCTATGATTTCTCTTCTGCCTTCTTTTCTGCCCTCTTCTCTGCCCTGTCTTCTGCCTTCTTCCCTGCCTTGTCTTCTGTCTTCTTCTATATTCTCTCCTCCATTCCTTATTTTCTTTTGCCCTCTTTACCTCACTATCTACCTTTTGAACAAATTCATTCGAAGATTCTTTTCCTGCAAGATACAAAAGAAACTCTTTTACTTTTTTATTTTTTTCTGTTCTATTTCTATAATTTCCTCTAATGAATATCCTGTCACTTCTGCAATCATTTCTAAAGTAAGCTTTTTTTCCAGCATCTTTTCTATGATTTCTTTTCTGCCTTCTTTTCTGCCTTCTTCTCTACCCTGTCTTCTGCCTTCTTCTATATTCTCTCGATCTCTCATTAATAAAGTCATATATTCTCTCCTCCATTCCTTATTTTCTTTTGCCCTCTTTACCTCACAATCTACCTTTTCAACAAACTTATTCGAAGATTCTTTTCCTGCAAGATACAAAAGAAACTCTTTTAGATTTCCACTGACGTCTTCCTTTGTTCCAGCAGAATTTAGAAATATCTTTGTCGTTCCATCCTTTAGTTTCAGATTGAGATCTTCTATACATCGATTCTCAAAACTATAAATATGTCTTCCCTGTTCAAATGGATCAAACGTACAGATAAAAATGATATAGCTTGTATTTAACTCTCCATATAATTTCCCTTTTTCAATTAAGTTTAAATCGATCATTCCCTGATAATAACGAGTTCTTTTTGGCAGTTCTTTTGTATCTGATGTCTGCATTTCCAGATTGTAAATGGTTCCTTTTCCATCTGCCACATATACATCTAACCGAATACTTTTCGCATCGATTGAAATATCTATTGTTTTTTGTTCTTCTGGATATTCAATTTTGTCAATCTTAATATTTAAAATACTTTCTACTAACTCCTTACAAATCTCTTCATTTCGCATCACTTTACCAAATAAAAAGTCATTTGTGATACGAAGCTCTTCCCATCTCGTTTCTTTCATCCTTCTCCTCATTTCTGTATCACTTTTTTATTTTTTTCTGTTCTATTTCTACAATTTCCTCTAATGAAAACCCTGTTACTTCTGCAATTATTTCTAGGATCTTGTTACTTATTTTTGAAATAATTAAGATTTAAGCCTTCTCCAACACATGAAATAATATCATGATGATTCAAGCCGATTATCCATCGAAACTTTTTAGAAACAATGTAATAGTCTAACCATCCACAATCTAAAAAAGCAGTTTGATTTAATACATTGAGTGCCTTTATCAATTCAGGAATATAACTTTCAAAAATCCAAAATAGCTCTCTAAAATTCCAATCACGATTTCCCTTGTCAATCAGAAAATAAACCATATTGTCGTCTGGTATAATTTGTGGTAAAAGATAAAACCATGTTGCATAATGAACGGAATAACACCCCAAAAAATTTTTCATACTTTTGGGGCTATAGCCATTTGTATTAGCCCAGTGCAGACCATTTTTCCATGTTTTTGTTTTATCTGCATATTTATCCGAAATTGCCTGATATATATTTTTCCACTGAGTACTACGCACTTTATGAAATCGTTCTTTTGAGATATCGCATCTTTTTATTAGCTCATGTTCTAATCGAAATAAATCCCTTGACTCCTTTTTCATATTGTTATTTCTCCACTTTCTGTCCAGACAACATTTGGATCTATATACTTGATTATAAATTAAGAAACTTTACTTTTTATCCATTCTGTAATCATTTCAATGCCTAATGATGCCTTTGAAAATCCATTTAAAATAATATCTGCTTTCCATTTTGTAGGCTCTACATATTCTCTCTGTCTTGGTTGAACCGCTTGAACATACCTATTTGTTATTTCCTCTAACGTTTGTCCGAAAGATAAATTTCTTTTTATGCGTCTTGACAGTCTTTCATCTGCTTCACAATCTACAAAAATTTTTAGGTCTAATAAACTAAAAATCTTTTTGTCCCATAGTGCTAAGATACCTTCTACAATAAGAATATCATAATTATTATCAACTGCATTTTGTATATCTATATAACATTTATCCAAATCTAGTGCCATTGGACAATTATCGTCAACATATTCCTTTTCATCTAATATTCCCTTTATTTTAGGTCTTAGAGATTTTTCTTTAAAATACTCATCCATGTGAATCATCTTTACTTTATATTCAGATAGGTTATCTTTTAAATTTTCCGAAAATGTCGATTTGCCACTTGCACTTGCTCCTGCAATTCCAATACTATATGTTTTTTTCATGTAATATTTTCCCCTCCTATCTTTTAATTAGTAATATTATAATACTATTTTTTTTGCTTTTCTACTATAAAATAAGATCCTTTCTAACAATACAGAGCTTGCACAATGGTTCAAAGACCGTTATAAATTCGTGGCTTTCCTTCCATAGGCTTACCTATGGAAGGAAAGCCACGAATTTTCTACTTGACTTTCACATAGAATAAATATATAATATACGTATAAATAGAAAGGATATTTAAACAATGGGTAGACCAAAATCAAATAATGTACAAATCAATATCTCTATTCCTATTGAGTGGAAAATGCAGCTTGAAAACCTTGCTCGTATCTATTCCGTTGAGGAAGGTGAAACGATTACTTTCCTTGATTTGATGCGTAGAGGCATTCAAGAAAAATATCAGTTAGGTGAAAATAATGAGTGAGGAACAATATCATAGCACTTCGCATTGTAAATATCGGATTCAGTATCATATCATCTGGTGTCCTAAATTCAGATTTTCTGTATTGCAGGGAAATGTTGATACCACTCTTAAACAGATATTACAAAAAATATGCGATGACTATGGATATAAAATGAAAGCACTTGAAGTAATGCCAGACCATATCCATATATTTGCAGATGTGCCACAAACAGTTGCTCCTTGCGATGTAGTAAGGACTCTTAAAAGTATAAGTGCGATAGAATTATTTAAAGCATATCCAAAACTAAAACTGTTCTATGCAAGATGCGGAGTTTTATGGTCAAGAGGATATTTTATATCTACAGTAGGACATATAAGCGAATCGACAGTAATTCAGTATATTGAGGAGCAGAAAAAGAATGGTTGATGAGGAATATAAGAAACTTCTAAAACAATTTCATAAACTTTCTGACAGACATATTCTGATTGTTGAAACGGATATGTCTTCTTGTGATGTGCAAAAGGTTGTAGCTCTTTCTGATAAAATTAAAAAAGCAGGCAATGAACTGGTTGGTCTTATGAGAAAGCATTATGACCAGCTTATGCGTACTAAGAGATATCGCAAGTTGCTTAAATTATATGGGACTACAGAGGATAAGAAAAAATGTAAAGATTTTGCTGTCCAACTAAATGAAATGCAAAAACAGTACAATGTCACTTGGAATTTTTGCAGAACTTCTATGATACCCGTTGGTAAGAAATATGGTATAGATGCTGTTTTTGCTCTTACGAAAGCCGAGGATGTCTGGCGAGGCATGGAAAAATGCCTTTATGATAATGGTAAAATTTTACACTTTTCAAAATATGGAGAACTGCCTTGCATGAGAGCAAAACAGATAAATCGGGGTATTCCAATATCTGTTAAAGATAATAAGTTGCAGTTTAAACTTGGAAAAACTTTTTTTGGGATACAAGTCAATGATAAATTTCAAACGGATGAAGTAAATGCTGTCCTATCCTATCTTGCTGAACCTAGGATTATAGATGGTAAAGCAATCCAAACTTTTGTGGAGGGAGCTTATTTTATAGACACATATAGACCTTGCTATGCTACTCTTGTACCAAAACTTATCCGGGGGAGATACAGGGTATATTTGCACTTAACTATGGAAGGCAAAGCGAAACCTAAATATGATAGATTTGGTAATCTAAGACATAAGTATGGAAACGGTATCGTAGGTGCTGATATAGAAACTCAAACCGTTGCCTATACTTCTGATACAGAGATTGGACTTAAAAATCTTTCTGAACGGGGTAATAGTATTCAAAAATCCGAGAGATTGGAAAGACTTTACTATCGTGCCATGGATAGGTCGAGACGAGCGACTAATCCGCAAAACTATGACAAGGATGGCACTATTAAAAAAGGTCGGAAATCGTGGGATTATTCGAATCATTATAAGAAACTAAAAACAAAACATTCTGAACGGTGTAGGATAAATGCGATAAACAGACAACTTGCAATAAATGAAGATGCGAATCATTTAAGAAGTCTTGGGGATATATTCATAACAGAGCCTAAAAATGCAGGTAAACTTATGAAGCGGGCGAAAGAAACTACTAGGAATAACAAAGGTAAGTTTAATAAGAAAAAGCGTTTTGGTAAATCTATAAAGAACAGATGTCCTTCTGGATTTCAAACAACTATCGAAAAAAAATTCAAAGTATCTGGTGGTACATATTTAGAAGTACCTAATCATTATAGGGCAAGCCAGTATGACCATACCGCTGGTGACTATATTAAAAAGAAACTGTCGGATAGAATGTATCACCTAATGGATGGAACTTTCGTACAAAGAGACTGGTACTCATCATTTTTACTATACTGTTACGATGATAAGACGAAAAATATAAACACAAGCAAATGTATTACAAAATTCGAGGAATGTTACAACAAAGAAAAAGCCCTGATCAAATGGATTAAGGCTAATAAAATCAAAGTATTAAATAGTGGAATTAAAATAGCTTAAAACTAAATATATAGGGAGATTGACTATACTTCCTTGTCGAAAGATAGAAATTTACTGCTAATGTGGTCGTAGGACTGCTTGGTAATAAAAGTCCTTACTCAAATAGATTTACACTTGTATTCCAAAGTCTGAAAATGATGTACGATTACAAGCTAAACTTGGTGGTAAGAACCCCACGGGCTTGCCCATGGGAGTAGTCAGAATAGTGGTGCGGATTTGATTTTTACTTTACATCTATTCACTTAAATTTGATCGGAAAGGTTTAATCGCATAAATGAATGAACAGCAAAATCAGCAGAACGAGTATTTTATGAAGGAAGCCATCAAACAGGCAAAAAAAGCTGCCGCTGCCGGAGATGTTCCTATTGGCTGTGTCATTGTAAACAATGGAAAAATTATTGCAAGGGCATATAATAAAAGAAATAAACTAAAAACAACCCTTGGACATGCAGAACTTTTGGCAATTAGTAAAGCAAGTAAAAAAATAGGAGATTGGCGATTAGATGGTATGGTTATGTATATTACATTAGAACCATGTCAAATGTGTGCAGGAGCAATTATACAAGCTAGAATTGCTCAAGTTGTCATTGGAGCTATGAATCCAAAGGCTGGCTGTGCAGGATCGATTTTAGATTTACTTCATATCAAACAATTTAATCATCAGTCAGAAGTAGTTACAGGCGTTTTGCAGGAAGAATGTTCTATACTGCTCAAAGACTTTTTTCGAAACTTGAGAAAAACAAATATCGCTGATTCCTCTCATAACTAAAGTTGAGAGTGTTCTCAGCTATGTTAAGTTAATAAAAACTATATCAGAAGGGAGCACTCAATGCAGATATATGGATTGAATAAACTTACTCTATTGGACTTTCCCGGACATCTTGCCTGTACTTTATTTACAGGCGGTTGTAATTTTCGCTGTCCTTTTTGTTATAACACTTCTTTAGTTTTAGAACCCACTAAGATCGAAAAAATTCCTATCGAAGAAATTTTTGCTTTTTTAAGACAGCGAAAGGGCAGATTGGAAGGTATCTGTATCACTGGAGGAGAACCTACTCTTTCTACAGATTTACCAGAATTTATTTCACAGCTTCGTACTCTTGGATATCTTATTAAACTTGACACGAATGGTAGCAATCCAGATATGCTCTCTTTTCTATTACAAAATCATCTTTTAGATTATGTGGCTATGGATATTAAAAATTCCCCTCAAAGTTATAAAAAAACGGTGGGAGTTTCTAACCTAGATCAGTCAGTAATTGATAAAAGTGTGGAACTATTAAAAAGCTGTGGAATTTTATATGAATTTCGTACAACTGTAGTAGCTGGTCTACATACAGAAGAAGATTTTTCTTTCATTGGAAAATGGCTTGCTGGAGACTGTGCATACTATTTGCAAAGTTTTCAAAAACATAGTGATTTAGTAGAAGAAAATTCTTCTGATATGTCTACATTTTCTCAAAAAGAAATGGAGCATTTTCGTGAAGTCGTTCTTCCTTGGCTTCCAAATACAAAACTTCGTGGTATCTAATCTTTTTAAAACAAGAAGAGGAAACAAAAATGAGGTTTTTTTACAAAACAAAACGACTGTTATTAGAAATCTTAGGAGAAGAAGCAGCACCTTATGTACTCGCTTTTTATCAGAAAAATAAAGACATTTTTGAGCGTTGGGATCCTATGCACTGTGCAAATTTTTACACTTTAGAATATCAGGCTCACAATCTTGCTACAGAAATGAAGTTATTTCTTCACCAAAAACATTTTCGTTACTATTTATTTCTTTCGGCTTATCCCGGACAAGTAGTTGGAACAATTAGTTTTACCCATATCAGTGGTAGTCCAGAATTTAGTTGTAGATTAGGATACCGACTTTCTAAAGAGGTTCAGGGATATGGGTATGCAACAGAAGCACTTTCTTATCTGATTCCCATTTTTATTCGAGAGCAAAAAGTTTTGCGTATAGAGGCAAATATTATGCCTCAAAATACGGCCTCTATTCATCTAATTGAGACATTAGGATTTGAATATGAAGGAGTTGCACGAAAAATTTTTGAAATTAATGGAAAAAGAGAAGACCATCTGAGATATGCGTTTGTTGTATCCTAATTTTCTATCGATTTTTCTATGATAAATCATGCTCGATTTTTTCGTTTTTGCTTATATTACAATAAACAAATAAGTGAGGTTCATCGATGAAACATTCTATTTTTACTGGATCGGGGACTGCCCTAATTACTCCGATGTACCCTTTTGATTCACCACAAAAAGGAGCGATTAATTTTGATGTTTTAGAACAGCTTATTGAGTATCAAATCTCTCATTCTACCGATGCACTTATTATCGCTGGTACAACGGGAGAAGCTACTACATTGACAGAAGAGGAATATCAAAAATTAATTTCTGAAGCGGTGAAGATTACAAATCATCGAATCCCTGTTATTGCAGGTTCAGGCTCTAATAACACAAAAACTGCTGTAAAACGTTCTCTAATTGCAAAAGATGCAGGAGCAGATGCTCTTTTAATTGTAACTCCTTATTATAATAAAACCTCTCAGTCTGGATTAATCGAATATTTTATTACTTGTGCAGAAGCGGCAGAACTTCCGGTTATTCTCTATAATGTTCCTTCCAGAACAGGAGTTAATATTTCGCCACAGACTTGTCTTACTTTAAGTAAACATCCTTTCATCACTGGATTAAAAGATGCAGCCGCAAATTTTACTCAAACAATGGATACTATACTTTTATGTGGCGATAATCTTGATATTTATTCAGGTAATGATGATATTACTGTTCCTATGCTATCTCTTGGAAGTAAAGGGGTAATTTCTGTACTAGCAAATATTCTTCCACAAAAAATGCACGACATCTGTGTTTTTTATGAGAATGGAAAAACCACAGAAAGTAAAGACTTACAGATAGAACTTCTTCCACTTATGCGTGCCCTATTTGCAGACGTCAATCCAGTTCCAGTAAAACAAGCATTAAATCTTTTAGGTCTTTCTGTAGGTTCATGTCGTTCGCCTCTTTTTAAAATAGAACCTGCTGCAAAAGAAAAGCTTATAACTGCATTAAAACATCCAGAAATACAAAAATATCTTCGTCTCTTCCCATCTTTTGAGATAGAAAATTTATTATTCTAATAGATTAAAAAACACTTTAGATTCTGTTACTTTTCATGAAATTAAAACGTGAGAAAGGGGCTATGCACTAAGTAATTCGTGTATAGCCCCTTGTTCTTTCTTCTATCTGTGAAAAGTGACATTCAAAATGGACAACTATATTAAAACTTTTATTTCTGTCTTGTAGAAAATTACTTTTTTGCTATACTTAAAATATAGGAAAGGGGGTTTTTATTATGAAACATAAAAAAATATGGATTGCAGCGATTATTGTTTTGTTTGTACTTTTTGGTTTTGGTTTCTATACATTTGATTCTTTTTTGCACAAGGGTATTGATTCGGGGCTAGTAGGAATGACAAACGAGGACAGATACCCTGATTGGGATAGATGGAACCAAAGCGAAAAGACTTTCAAGCTAGAATGTGATATTGTAAGTAAAAAGGGGCTTCATATTTCCGAAATATATTTGATTGAACGTGCCAATCATTATCAGATACGTTTTCGGATTGCCGCTAGGATGCCTTTCAGCCACTCGAATTTAATGTCGGATACATATTGGATTTTGGAGGATTCTATGGGTAAGAGTTATACCAAAAATATGGTAGTTTACAGTGAACAGATTGCAGGATGGAACTGTATTAATGTAACCTGTATATTAGCTGAGGAGGAATTTGCAGCTTTATCAGAAAATGAATTGAGCCTTATAGCCATCTGTTCTGAAGGAGGGCAGAAAACTGATATTGAAAACAGCTATGCCCACTGCGAGATAAAAATTCGTTACCCTTCGCCTGTCTATGAAACGCAGCAGAATTCTTGCTTCTTTTTGGCAAAAAAGTAGATTCCCACTTGCATTTTATACTTAGAATGTTTAAAATAGACTTGTTATGATATCAGTTATAGTGGTGGGCGGAGAAGTGGTTAAAATATTGATTTACAGCCGAATTTGAAGGAGGATTGACAAGTTATCAAAAATATAGACAAATATGTTTAAAAGTGATAGCATGTGTTCGAAAAAGGAGATTTTCTATGAACACAAAAAATATCACAAATTATAAACCAAAAGATTTCGCAGAACTATTAGGTGTGTCGGTTAAAACATTGCAACGCTGGGACAGAGATGGAGTTTTAAAAGCAAATCGTACTCCTACGGATAGAAGATAGTATAGTTATGACCAATATCTGCAATTCAAAGGAATACAAATGCAGAAGGATATAAGAGATCTTGTTATTTATGCAAGAGTTTCAACGAGAAATCAAAAAGAAGATTTAAAAAATCAAGTTGAATTTTTGAAACAATTTTGTAACGCGAAAGGATTTATTATAAATCAATGTATTGAGGATTTTGGAAGCGGAGTAAATTATAATTGTAAAAAATGGAATAATCTGCTGGAAGAAGTTATGGAGAATAAGATAAAAGCAATCGTAATTTCAAGTAAAGACAGATTTATCCGATTGGGATATGATTGGTTTGAGAAATTCTGCGAAAAATTCAATACGAAAATAATGGTTGTAAATAATGAAGCTTTTTCATCAAATGAAGAATTGGTTGAGGATATTATATCCATATTACATGTGTTTTCTTGTAGGTTATATAGGTTAAGAAAATATAAAAACAGGATAAAGGAGGAGGCAAAAATTGCTCAAAAGCTTCAAGACGGAAATACAGCCGACACAGGAACAAATACAAAAAATAAATAAAACAATCGGAACTTGCAGGTTTGTCTATAACTTTTATATTGCCCATAATAAAGAAAGCTATGAAAAAGAAAAGAAATTTATATCGGGCATGGATTTTTCAAAATGGCTGAATAACCGTTTTATTCCCAGTAGCCCAGAATACAAGTGGATAAAAGAAGTAAGTTCAAAATCTGTAAAACAAAGTATTCTGAATGCGGAAAAGGCGTTTCAGAGATTTTTTAAACAACAGAGAGGATTTCCAAAATTTAAGAAAAAGAATAAGTCGCAAGCAAAGATGTACTTTGTTAAAACAGACGCAAAAACAGTGATTCCATGTGAAAGACATAGAATAAAGATACCGACGCTTGGATGGGTCAGGCTAAAAGAAAAAGGATATATTCCGACTGTAAAACAGGGATATGTAATAAAAAGTGGAACGGTTTCCCATAAAGCAGGGAGATATTATGTGTCTGTTTTGATGGATGTTCCGGATACAAAAAAGTCACAATTAAATGATTTTGGATTAGGGATTGATTTGGGAGTAAAAGAATTTGCAGTGATAAGTAACGGTATCGTAAAGAAGAATATCAACAAAACTACAAGAGTAAAGAAAATAGAGAAACAGTTAAAAAGAGCACAGCGTTGTCTGTCGAGGAAATACGAGGGCTTAAGGAAACGCAGCCATAACAGGAAAGGAGAAGCTACTAGACAAACTATCCAAAAGCAGGTCTTAAGGGTACAAAAACTTCATCAAAGAATAGATAATATCCGTACTGATTTTATCAACAAATGTGTGAATGAGATCGTAAAAACCAAGCCGTCTTATATTACAGTTGAAGATTTAAATATAAAGGGTATGATAAAGAACAGGCATCTTTCCAAAGCAGCTGCATCGCAGAAGTTTTACGAGTTTAGAACAAAACTGGAAGCAAAATGCAAAGAACTTGGGATAGAACTGAGAATGGCAGACAGATGGTATCCGTCAAGCAAACGATGTCACCAATGCGGATGGATTAAGAAGGATTTAAAGCTTTCTGATAGAGAATATATCTGTGAATGTGGATATCGTGCTGACAGAGATTTCAATGCGAGCCTTAATTTAAGAGATGCTTTAACTTACAAAATAGCATAATCAGGCATATGTAAGTAGGTACCGATGGCTTAGTCGGGAATTTACGACTGTAGAGTGTACAAGAACCTGTGAGTAGTGAGCTGGCAACAGCCACAAAAGCATACACGATGAAACAGTAAGGAATGTTTGTGAAGACTTCCAATATCTCGGTATGGATCTATTTGTCCATATTTTGAGTAGCAGAAAGGTACAGGTGATTTTATGAAACTGATTTATGCAATTGTCCATGCAGAAGACGGAAATGCCGTAACCGAAGAATTGACGAAGCATCGATTCAGTGTAACAAAACTTGCAACAACTGGAGGCTTTCTCCGCCGAGGCAACACAACTCTCTTGATTGGAACAGAAGACCAATTTGTCAATCAGGTAATCGAGATCATTAAGCAGGAATGTGGTCAGAGAAAGCAGATCACTTATAATATGCCATATGCAGGAACAATGCCTATGGAAAACTGCACAGTCATACCTCTTCATGTCGATGTTGGTGGGGCTACAATCTTTGTGATCAATGTAGAACAGTTCGAAAAAATATGAAAAAAGTGCCGCAGAATATATAAGATTATATTTTGTGGCACTTTTTGCGATGTCAAAAAATTAATGTCATATACCAATATCCAAATTCTCCCGGACGTTGTTCTCTTCGTCTAGCACATTTGAATTGTTCAAAGCCAAACATTCGTGCCATCATTCGTTCTTTTTGTTGATAGATTCCGGGAACCATAATTAAATATTCACATCGAATTCGGTTCATGCGTTTTGCAAAAAGTAAATACTTATAATTGCAGTAACCATGTAAAAGAAAACTGTTATTTCCAAGTTTCCAATATTCCATTGGAAGTCTTCCAATATCTCTTGGCTCTATTCGAACACATTCTGCAAGTTCTCCATCCTGAAAAGGATATATCTTCATTCCAGTATCCAAAATTTCTCTTGCCTCTGGAGCATCTTGCCACGGAAGCCTACGATTTGTACAGTATGGTCTTGTAGTGGAATTAAGAGATTCTATTGCTGTTCCCTGAACATCCGATTTTTCAGAAGATTCCTGTCCTTTTGCTGATTCTTCTATCTCTGGCTGCTTTGGTAATTCCTCTTTCTCTTCTTTCACCATTTCTACTGTTGCCGCTGTTTCTATTGCTTCCTCTGTTACTTTTACTTCTGATATTTCTGATTTTGTAGAAGATATTTCGCTTTCCTCTTTTTGAGGATCTGTTACAGATTGTGTTTCTTTATTTTTTCCTACTCTCAATGCCGATGCTAATTGCTGTAAAGGTTCTTTTTCCTGTTCTCCTTTTAATATGCCCTTTACAATATCTTTAGCGGCTGACCAAAAATCAGGTAGTGGATTTTGTACTTCCATCGTCTTAATATCAGAATCTACTTGTTTTACGGTTTCCTGTTTTTCTTCCGAAATATTTTGTGCTTTATTTTCTACAGAAACATTTTGTCCTTTTTCTTGTGTAGGATCAACTTTCGAATTTATACTTGTTGCTTTTTGAGAATGAACTTTTGAATTAATAGTGGCTGCTTCTGCTACAGTAACATCTTCATTATTCCAATCGGCAGCAAGATATTCTTTTGTATTTCCAAAAATCAATAGTCCATTTACCTGTTCAAATGTTTCTTTTTTTCCTGCAAGGTTGGAAGCATCTGCTTCAAAACTAAATTCTGCTTCTCCATTTACTAAGTTTGTTTCCCCAATTTGAAAACCGATCATCTGATCCGGTTTTCGTATGTAAAAATATAATTTACACGAACCTAACATTCGCTTTGCACGAATTTTTACAGTCATTCGACATTTTCCCTGTCGCAATTCCACCCGCAAATGGCCCGCACTATTTTTTATTCCATCTTGTCCATATTCATGTAAATAGGCAATAAAACGTTGATATTCTGTCATAACTGCCTCCTTAATTGCGGCTCTTTCCCGCTAATAAATTCTCCTAGAAGCAGTATATGACTTATTTTTTATTTTATTCGTTTCTTTTAAGAATTATTATTGTTCGATCTGGCTTTGAACAAAAGTTTCACAAAAACGCATTGCAGAAATTGTCTTTTCAAATAAGTCCTCTAAGTCCCATCCAAGACGCTCTGCCCCTTGTTTTATGACGTCTCTTGAACATCCAGCAGCAAATCTTTTATCCTTAAATTTTTTCTTTAGACTGGAAACTTCCATATCCGATACACTGCCTGATGGTCGCATTTTTGCGGCAGCACCAATTAATCCTGTTAATTCATCCGTTGCAAATAAAATCTTTTCCATCTCGTGAACAGGCTCTACATCTGTACACAATCCATATCCATGACTTACAACTGCATGAATTAATTCTTCATTTGCACCAATTTCTGCAAGAAGTTCAGGTGCTTTTTTGCAGTGTTCTTCTGGATATAGTTCGAAATCTATATCATGTAGAAGTCCTGCTATTCCCCAAGCTTCTTGTTCATATCCTAATTCCTTTGCATACCACTTCATAACACCTTCTACTGTAAACGCGTGAAGAAGATGAAATGGCTCTTTATTATATTTTTTTAACAGCGTTAATGCCTGTTCTCTTGTTACTCCTGTTACCATTAAAATTCCTCACTTATTTTGTGCCTAATCTTTTTTAAATAATTTAGAAATAATATCGTTTAAAGTTTTGCTGTCTACTCTTCCCTTTACTTGTTCCATAACCTCTTTTATAATCTTTCCTTTGTCTTTTAAATCTGGAACTTCAATTCCTAACTTATTCAAAACTTCCTGAATAATCTTTTGAATTTCTTCCTCATTTAACATTTTTGGAGCAAATTTTTCTAAAACAGAAATTCTTAAATTACATTCATCTTTAATGTCTGTACGATCTTCTGGAGCTAAATCCAATGTTTCCTTTAACTGTTTAATCTCTTTTATCACTACTTTGTCTTCCTCCTCTTGTGTTAGATCTTGTCTAGTATCAATCGCCTTATTTTTAAGTGCTGCCAATAATGCCGAAAGTGCATCCTTTTTTGGTTTATCCCCTGCTTTCATAGCAGCTATCATTTCTGCACGTACTTCGTCAATTCTTGTCATAATACCAGCTCCCTTTCTTTAAAAATTTCAGTTTTTATTATATTCTATTTTTAAAAAGAATACAAGTATTGCTGTATATAAATCATAACAAATGTAGAAATATATTTTTATTAAAAATTTGAGGTTGAGTATTAATAAAAACATATTTCTAAAATCATTCTATAGATGTATAATAAAATTATAAGTATATTATCAGTCATTTTTTCAATGAGGTGGTGATTATTTTGAAAGGAACACTGTTTGCTAATACCTTTTCTTTTTGGGACAAGCTTTCAGATAGTGAAAAAGATAGTTTCATTCATGGAAGTATTGATATAGCTTATAGTAAAGGACAAATCATACATCGTTCTAGTATGCAGTGTCAAGGAGCAATTATTGTATTATCAGGAAGTATGCGAATCTATATTGTAAAGGAAATCAGACACAGGATATTGTAGGATTTCATCCTATATCTTGTATATTGAATCCTTAGTGTAACAGCTCCTTTTCACTTTCATCTATAATCTTTTTGTAGTATTCCTTTTGCCCAGCCTATTTTCTTACCTTCCAATAAATATTTTTTCATATTTCTTTGTAGGCTTGTTTTTTCTGGAAGTTTTTCTGAAACACCATGAAACCCGGGAAATACCCAATCTAATACTGCCATACTTTCATAATCTATTTCTATTATATCAAACAGCTTTTGAAATTCTAAAATATTAGAAGGATTATTTAATATATCTTTTAAAGCAGGAGATAATAGCCAAGATTCACATTGTATTTTTTGTTTTATCCATTCTGGATAATATTTATTACAAAAATCTTTGAATTCAGAAAGTGATTTTAGAACTGATTGTTTTGAAAGGTTGGCATCTGATGGAATGTGGATATTAATATATTTTCCTTCACAATATTCATATTCTAAAGCCCCAATTCTAAATTCTTTTAAACATAATTGTCTAGGAAACCACCAACCCCATACAAAACGATAACAAGTATATGTGTTATAATATTCTATCAAAAATCTTGTACAAAATTTCATTGTATCAATAAAAATAGAAATAGGAATTCCTTTTCTTTGATATTCCTCAAAAGATTGTCTTGCTATATTTAACTGCTCATATAAAGTTTTGATTCCATCTATATCCTGTCCAACCTCATCTTTAATTAATTGGTCTAATTTTTGTATTATTTCATTATTTTTCATTAAATCATTGAAATCTATTTTGAATGTGTTTTTTCTATTTTTAGAATATATATTTAATTTATATATTACTTCCTCTGGTAACTCTAAAAGTGTATATAACTCATTATTCTCCATAACTTTCCCCCTCTTTTATATGATTTTTTAGGATAGAATCAGTTATAATTTTATCACACTTATATGAGTATTGTCATCTAACTAACTAAATTCATACCTTTGTCGTGCCAAAATCTTGCTTTAGATTGACAATAAACAAACCATATGATAAAATAAATTCAGTCGATATAATATAAAACTGTTAAATAAAGATTTAATATATATTTATTATAAACATTTTCTTATAAAAATAATTATTTTGGTAATCTGACATCTAAATGGCGTAATTGGCGGAGGTAGAATATGGTTATAAAGGATATTGAATATAAACTTAAAGATGGAAGAATGGCATTGATTCGTAGTCCAAGAGATGAAGATATTCAGGGAATGTTAGATTATCTATCTATTTCGGCAGGCGAAACGGATTTTATTTTACGATATCCTGAGGAGTGTAGTAAATATACTGCTGAAGGTGAAAAAGTTCTTTTTGATAGAATAAATGAAGCTGATAACGAAGCTATGCTTATATGTTTGGTTGAAGGAAAAGTTGCTGGAAATTGTCAGATTACATGGAGTAAAAAAATAAAAACAAGACATCGTGCAAATGTTGCGATTGCATTATTAAGCGAATTTTGGAATCAGGGTATTGGAACAAGACTTTTCCAAGAGTTAATCCATATTGCGGAGAATAATATAAACATATTGCAGATAGAATTAGAATTTATAGAAGGAAATACTAGAGCAAGAGCGTTATATGAAAAAATGGGCTTTAAAATAACTGGTGTAAAGCCCAATGCAATTCGATTAAAAGATGGAACTTTATTAAACGAGTATTCTATGATACGAGAAATTAAGAGATAAATTTTTGTTTACTAAAAGTCATCTGCAAAGTCGTATATAACAAAAGTTTTTTGTCCTATTCTCAAAATACTACTATAAAATGAATAAAAATAAACTGAGGTATTTATGAATTTATTAACTTTAGAGCATATCAAAAAAAGTTATACAGATCGAATTTTATTTTCTGAAGTCAGTCTTGGTATTAATGAAGAAGATAAAATTGGACTTATCGGAATCAATGGTACTGGAAAATCAACACTGTTAAAGATTATTGCAGGTTTAGAGCAGCCTGACGAGGGAACTCTCACCAAAGGAAAAACACTCCGAATTGCCTATCTTGCACAGACACCTGTATTTGATTATTCACAGAATATTCTGAAAAATATAACTTATAATCAAAAATCCCCTCAAGAAGATTATCGTAATATTGAGGGAGAAGCAAGGGCAATGTTATTAAAACTTGGAATTGACTGCCCTGAACAATCACCAGATATTCTATCTGGAGGTCAAAAAAAACGCGTTGCTTTGGTTCAAACTTTACTTACTCCGGCAGATCTTCTTATTCTTGACGAGCCAACAAACCATCTTGACAGTGAAATGACAGAATGGTTGGAAGCTTATCTAAAAAAATTTCGAGGTGCGTTTGTGATGATCACCCATGACCGTTATTTTTTAGATCGGGTTAGTAATAAGATCTGGGAATTAGACAAAGGAAAACTATATTCCTATCAGACTAATTATTCTGGTTTTCTTGCACGTAAGGCAGAAAGAGAAGAGATCATATTGGCAACAGAACGCAAAGCAAAAAGTCTTTTTAAAACAGAATTAGAGTGGATGATGCGAGGAGCAAGAGCACGTTCTACAAAACAAAAGGCTCATATTGCAAGATTTGAAGCACTTAGAGATCGGGAAAAGCCAGAAACAGATGCTCAGGTTGAAATCAATTCTGTATTTTCTCGCCTTGGAAAAAAGACTATCGCCTTAGAACACATTTCAAAAAGTTATGATGGACGTATTCTAATCAAAGATTTTTCTTATATTCTGCTTCCAAATGATCGAATTGGAATTATTGGAGCAAATGGTTGTGGTAAATCGACTTTATTAAAAATTTTAATAGGTTCTCTGTGTCCTGACGAGGGAAAGATAGAACGTGGAAGTACCATAAAAATCGGTTACTTTTCTCAAGAGAATGAATCTTTAAACGATCAGATTCGAGTGATCGACTATATTCGACAAACTGCTGAAATTATCGAAACTACACAAGGAGCCATTACAGCCTCTCAGATGTGTGAAAAATTTTTATTTACTGGAGCATTACAATACTCTTTGATTGGAAAGCTCTCTGGAGGGGAAAAGCGTCGTCTTTCTCTATTAAAAATATTGATGGATGCTCCAAATATCTTAGTTTTTGATGAGCCAACTAATGATTTAGATATTCAAACTTTAACTATTTTAGAAGATTATTTAACAACATTTTCTGGTATCGTTATAGCAGTTTCTCATGACCGATATTTTTTAGATAAAATAGCTCAACGGATTTTTGCTTTTGAAAAAGACGGTAAAATTGTTCAGTACGAAGGCAATTATAGTGATTATAAGGCTACCACTCTATCTGATGTATCTGTTCTATCAGAAATAAAATCTTCTGAAAAGCGTTCTACAAAAACTGACTGGAAACAAAAAGAACCAAAACTGAAATTTACTTATCAGGAACAAAGAGAATATGAAACGATTGATGAAGAAATTGCTTCTTTAGAAGAAAAACAAAAAGAAATTAATCTACAAATTGCGAAATCCTCTTCTGATTATTCTGCTCTGACAAAACTTACAAAAGAAAAAGAAGAACTTGAACAGCAGATGGAGAAAAAGATGGAACGGTGGGTATATTTAAATGATCTCGCTGAACAAATTCAATCCTTGAAAAAATGAACACAATGCTTAAAAATGGTTAATTTTTTTTCTGCTCCTGCCGATAAAATTTATAGAAACTACGGACAGAGCGTATTTATGTTTGCTCTCCGTATTAAAAAATATTTATTATAAATAGAGCCGTATATCGGCAGAATGGAGGACAATTATGGCAGTTAATAGTGTAAATAGTGTAAACAATACTGTATATGAAAGTACTACTCAAACTTCTAATACCAGAGCTAGTCAAGAAAAATCAACAAATAATACTACCCCAGCCGCTACCTATGAAAAAAACCATAATACAACCAATACATCTAAATCGAATAGTGCAATTGTTGCACAGATGAAGTCTGATTTACAAAATCGTCAAGCACAGCTTCGTTCCCTTGTAGAAAAGATGATGACAAAACAGGGGCAGGCTTCTAATAAAGGAAATGACATTTTTTCTTTATTAAGAGAAGGTAAATTAAATGTAGATCCTGAAACTAGAGCACAGGCACAAAAGGATATTTCAGAGGATGGTTATTGGGGTGTAAAACAAACTTCCGATCGTCTTGTTTCTTTTGCACAGGCTTTATCTGGTGGAGATGCCACCAAAGCAGACGAACTGATTAATGCTATGAAAAAAGGGTTTGATCAGGCAACGAAAGCATGGGGCGGAGAGCTTCCGGGTATTTGTAAAGATACCATTGATACTGCAATCGAAAAGATGGAGAAGTGGAAAAACGGATTAGAAGAAGAGGCATAATTTCTTTTCTCTCATAAAAAAGATACTGTAAGGAGCTGTTGCAAAATAAGATTTCACTACCATAAATATGGTATAAAATTTTATTTTGCAACAGCTCCTGTTATTTCATTTCTCAAAAATAGTGTAGTGACAGGTTTGTGTCTGCATGGCGTCCACAAACTTGATATACACAAAAAGCCGTGCAGAAATGTGGAGAACAATGATAAAATTTGCAGTTTGTGATGACGAACCATTTATGATAAATGAAATTTCTACTTTTGTTTCAAAATATATGGATGACAATTCTATGATTTCTTATCATATCAGTCATTTCGAAAATGGACAATCCCTTTTAGAAAATCATAATGACTTTGATTTAATTTTTTTGGATATTCAAATGGAACAACCTGATGGCATGATAACTGCTAAAAGACTGCGACAACAGGGAAATCACAGTTTATTAGTATTTGTGACAGTATTAAAGGAGTGTGTATTTGATGCCTTTGAAGTTCAAGCTTATGACTATTTAATTAAACCGTTGGACAGTAATCATTTTAAACGGACAATGGATAGGGCAATGGAATATTTAAAGCAAAGGATGAGTAAAAATCTTGTTGTAAAGAGGAGTAACTCCTGTGAAGTTATTACTCTATCCAAAATTATATACTTCGAAGTAATTGGTCGAAAGATTTTTATTCATCAAAATGATGGAACAGTCATTGATTACTATAACAAGTTAAATGAATTAGAAAAACAAGTGGATAAACGATTCTTTCGTTGTCATAGAAGTTATCTTGTCAACTTAGATTATGTCCGTAGCTATAGCCTAGGACAAATAACTTTATCACAGGGAAACAATGTCCCTATTTCACGACTGCGTGAAAAAGATTTCCACAAAGCATTACTTTATCATATGCGGGAGAGGAGAACTTAATATGGAATGGTTTAGCTTAGGTCTGAATAGTCTTACTATTATTTCACAAAGTATTTTACATATTGCCTTTTCCGGTCATATCTTCGATAAAAAAACAAAGGTATGGTATTTTGTTATCTATCTTTTTCTTCTTTGTATCATTGAAAAAATTTGTATTCAATTTTCCTTTTCTGAAATACCTGCTATTGGATTAGAGATAATAGTACTGTATGGGATAAATCGTTTTATGTTTAGAAATCGACATTTTGTTTCCCTAGTTGCTGCAATTCTTGCAATTTACATCTTTCAGCTTTCTTTTGGTATGATCAATTCAGTAGAAGCGATGATTTTTTCTAGTTTAATAGGAAAACCTCAATTATATCCTCTGCTTCTTTCAGCAACGTTGATTGCTATTACAATCTGTATTTTTTGTTATATATTGATCTTAAAAGTCTTATCTTTAAAAGAAGATAAATCATATAGTAAGCAGTTATTATTTCCAACTCTTTTTTTCTTTTCTTTGGAGTTATATATACTACAAACTTCTTATCATCATTTATTTTATGTATTTTCTTTAGAAGAGTTTATAAAACATATTATTCTATTATTTTTGCAGGGACTTGGACTAGGAACATTGATATATATATTACACAGCTTTCAAATACAAGGCTTTTTTACTTCTTTAATGCAGATCGTTCAATTACAAAAGACGTATATTGTAGAGGCAAAAATGCGTTATGAACAAACAAGATCATTTCGCCATGATATAAAAAATCATTTATGTATATTAAATGGTCTGTTAAATGTTAAAAAAGTTGAAGAAGCGAAGCGTTATCTTAAAAAATTGAAAATAACGTCGACTTCTCTGTCTTTTTCATATCAAACAGGGAATCCAGTCATAGACATTTTACTTGATGAGAAACTTACATTTGCAAAAATGAATGGTATTGTAACAGAAGTTTCATTACTTTCTCCGAATATTTGCAGAATAGATAATTTTGATCTATGTGTCATTTTTTCCAATGCACTAGATAATGCAGTTAACGCCTGTAGATTCGTTGAGGGAAAAAAATCAATTCATATTTTTGGAGAACAGCAAGGAGACTTTTATCGGTTGGAATTTAAAAATACCTGTTGTTCTAAATCTCCTTTATTAATGGGAATCGGACTTTCGAATATAAAATCAGTAGCCAAAAAGTATCATGGTACTATATTAATAGATAACACAAATCAGTATTTTTGTTTAAACGTCTTATTAAACATTTCATTACCATCAGACAGCAGTTCAAATCAAAACTCTTGAAATTTTATACAGATACGGTAAACTAAAATCGTAGCTAAAATCAAACTGTTTTGATTGGAGGGGAAATAAATGAAATCAATTTCTAACATAATTTCTAATACAATACAACCATATGAAAAAGCTTCTGAGGTAAAAGAAAATTCCAAAGCACAACAGACCAAAAATGAACGCCAAGACCATTCCCTAAAACCTATAACAGATGAATATATCCCACAGGAAAAACAAAAACCAACAGGGTTATATAGATTTGGTAAGGACAATAGCGGAAATCCTAAAATTTATTTTGATGATCCAACTGCATCTGATCGTAATGTAGATATTTGTGAAGGCAATACAGATAAAGTGGAACGTGAAATTGAAAAACTAAAACAGATGCAAAAGAAATTAGAACAACAACTGAATACGGAAACAGATAAAACAAAAAAGAAAACTTTGGAGCAAAAACTTGCTCAGGTTCAAAATGAACTGCTTCAAAAGGATAATGATACATATAGACGGCAACATTCTGTTTTTTCCTGATTTTTTTTGTCTGAAAAAAGAGCTATCGAACTAAGAATCAGATATTTGTGTTTGATTTTCTTAGTACGACAGCTCTTTGTATTTAATCTGATATAAAATTTTATAAAAATTTTGCTGCTTCTTTTAAGATTAAAAGGTGATCCCCTGTAGCAATCTGGTCTGTTTCTAATTCATTTAGTTCCTTGATTGCATTTACTGTAGTATAATACCGTTTTGCAATATCCCAAAGAGAATCTTCTGCTTTTACGACATATCCAATTAATCCGGGCATTTTTTGAAGTTTCTCATAATCTAATGGTTCTTCATTTACATCGACCATAAACTGTTCCTGTTTCTGCTCAAAAATCGTGGCATTTAGAGCAAGAACTGCTTTAACTTCTACCTCTTCTGTATCAAGCATCATTACACTGACCTGTTCTACTTCTGGCCATACCTCAAATAATGAATTCTCACTCATATTTGCAACTTCAATCTGCTGAGAAAATGTAAGAACTGCTTTTAATGCTTGAAGTGGTTTTTCATCATCTGCACTGATATAAAAGATTCCTGTTTCAATGATTCCTTCTGCCATCAAACCAGTTTCATTTTTAATTAATTCATCGATTTTAGCAGTTCCTCTTGCATGGCAGATTTGAAGAACTCTAGGATCATCCGGATTGATTTTTACACGTCCTGTTACCTTTGCTTTATTCGTATTTTTAAGCATCAAATTTTCATAGGTTACATTTTTAAAGATAGGGGTTAAATTTTTTGCAGGAGAATAGAGATCTTTTACTAATTCTAAAGATACCTCTTCATAGATCCGAATTGTCATATCTAATACAGCTTCTACTGAAACAAGTCTTTCTTCTCCATCTGCATCTGGTTTTACTTCTAAATTGGTACTTCCTAGTGTAATTAAAATATTTTGAATCATTTCTTCCATACATCCATTACAGTCAATAGATGCACTAAATGGAAGTTCTGTTTCATAATATTCAAATGGTGTTTCTTCTCCCTCACCAGCATAAAGAAAGAAAACACTGATTTCACCCTTTACTGTAAACTTATCTGCTAACAATCGAATATCTGTATTTTTTAAATCGATTTCATTATACAGTAATTCTGAAATACTTCCCTTTCCAGAAGGCAGTACAATTTCATCTCGGAATCGATAGGCATCTTTTTTACTGACAGCGATTCCAGTTACATCAATCGTTTTAAAAATGGTCTGTACACCATCTTCTTCCGTTGCTACTGCACCCTCTTCATCATGAATTTCATCTGCTGAAACAGACAGATGCAACAGGGCACGCACACTTAACTTTCTGGAATTAATCAATCCTGAACTCAGATCTTCTAACTCCACGCGAATGGTTACCTCATCTTGATTACAATCTGTCTCCATATGAATTGTTTCATCAAATGGAATTTGTGCATTCATGCTATGTATCGGATGAGAGTGTTCTTCACTGATATAAAGAGTTTGAAAAACTAATGCTCCTCGTACATGAAGTTTATTTCCGTTTGCTTTCTGCTCTTCAAATTTTACTTCACCCTGAGTCTTAATAATTTTCTCTACATCCGGTTTAGAGTCCGGAACATTAAAGTCATCTTCTAGTGTCAACTGCAAATTGCTTTTGCATTTCGATTTATTCATATGAATATTTTTCTTAACCAGTTCCACTCGAAAATCCCTCCTTTGATCCCGTGGCAACACTCACTAGATGAAAGCGAGAAAATTTTCCACTAACAGTCACGGGTATGCTTATTAGAGTATATGACTGTTTGTGTATAGATATTCCTGTCCATTCTTATCTTCTATGTATTCTTTTGGGTACTTTCTCCAATTATCATTTTACTATCAATTAAAGTCATATTTGGACAAGTTTTTCCCTGAATTAGTTTTTCTACGGCAGAAAAAATCTTACTTCCATATTGTTCATAGTCATACTGCATTGTAGTAATAGAGGGATGGATAATAGATGCAATTTCCACCCCATCATATCCAGTAAATGCAATGTCTTCTGGAATTTTTAATCCTGCTGCTATTGCAGTATTAATTGCTCCGACAGCAACATGATCATTGATACAACATACTGCTTTTGGAAGTTTCTTTTCTTTTAAAAGTTCTTTCATTGCCTCGGCACCATCTGCCACATCATACGAGTTTCCTAAAATCCATTCCTGCAACATCGTAATATTATACTCTCGTGCTGTTTCAATAAATTTATTTTTTTTCAAAACAGAAGGATATGTGCCCTCTGCCCCTCCAAAAATTCCAAGACTCTCTACTCCAAGCGAATACAAATGTTTTACTAACTCACCAGCACTTTGACTGTCTGGATGAACACCAATACAATCAAAACGTCCTGCCTGTTCTCCACAAATTACACAGGGAATTGTCTGATTGATTCTTGTTACTTCCTGATAATACTCCTTGGGGACTTCTACTGCATCTGCATTTCCCCCCATAATTACAATAGCTTCCACTCTACTTTCTTCCATGATATGAAGAAGTTTCAGCTCTGTACCCCAATCATTTTTTCCATTGAATAAGATAGTCATAAAACCCTGTTCAGAAGCCCATTTTTCAAATTCATAGTAAACAGAAGAAAAATATTGATTTGCAATATGTGGAAGTAAAAAGCCAATCATTTTACTGCGTTGCTGTTGAAGTCCTCTGGCAACAGCATTTGGTTTAAAATTATTTTCTTTTAAGATCTGTTGAATCCGTACCCGGTTTCCTTCAGAAACAGAACCCTTTCCTGACACCACTCTTGATACCATTGACGCAGACACTCCTGCTTCTTTTGCAATATCATAAATTGTTATACTTTTTTTCCCCATATCGCCTCCATCTTTTGATCATTAGATAAGATATTTTTTCCAATCCATTTCTTCGCAGTTTTCTAAAGTGAGTTCACCTATTTCATTAAAATGAAGTGGGAAAAATACATAAGTAGATGCTGGATAATTTTCTCCATTCCAGCGATCTCCAACATAAATCCATTCTACTCCACCTGCTGTTTCTAATGGTAGAATAAATGCAGGTTGACTATCATATGTCGTTTTATCTCCAAATGGTTTTAATGTACTCCACCTTCCAGTCAGACTGTCTGATATAGCATATTTTCCCTGATTTGGAAGCCATCCAGTACAAGCACTACTTAACATATAGTATCGGTCATTTCGTTTAAATAAAACAGGGGCTTCTCTTGCCTGTCCCGGCCACAGTATTCGAACCTGTTCATCAATAGCCAAGTAATCCTCTGTAAGACGATATATAATTAAATCTGCATTTTCTCTAGCAGCGGAAATAAAATAAGCGGTTCCATCTTCTTCCTTAAATACAGTACAATCTCTTGACATATTTCCAATTGGATTGAAACTTCCATAATATGTATAATCGCCATCAATTTTATCACTGACAGCAACTGCACATCTGGCATCCCCATAATGTACTCCATTTTCGTAGTGCATCCACATAACATATTGTTTGGTTTTAGAATTATATAATACTTTTGGGCGTTCTATATTACAGCTTCCCATCTTTTTACTTCCATCTTTTAAAGTGACTTCCTTTCGTAGTCTAGTATCACTTCTGATGTAATGTTCTTGCACTTTTGAATCACAGGTGAGAACATGATTTCTAAATTCCCAATGTTCTAGATCTTTAGAGCGATAACAAGAAACCCGAATATCTCCTGTACGGTTTTCTCCAAACCAGTAAAAATATCCGTTTTCATACAGCATATATCCTCCATGGGCATGTAATACTTCTCCTCTATCATCATAAAGAATAACGCCATTTTTCATTTATTTTTACCTCCATAGTATTTATTTTTAAACAAACTTATAAAAAGAGGGCAGTCACAACCAGCCTAACTCTGCTTGCGGCCGCCCTTTCTCTATCTTTTTCTCTATCTAGCTAACCTTTTTTATTTATTCGGTTTCTTCTTCCTCTGGGTTTAAAAACTTATCCATTGTTTCTTTCATCTCTGTATCGTAGTCATAATTTTGAATATCGGCAATTGCTGCATCAATCGCTGGAGTATAGGTTTCAATCGCTGTCTGAGGAGTAGATGTAGCATTTCTAATATCACCAAACATATTACTCATTGTTGTATTTAAATCGCCAAAACCTTTAATTGGATTAATAGTAACCAAACCATTGTTGAGAATATTCATACAGATCGAAACAGTTTCTGCATCACTTGCCCATGCTTCTAACTGTGCTTCCATTAAGTCATCCCATTCTTCTTCTGTTTCCACTACATCTGTGATCAGATCATAGATTAACGCAGCTTCCTCTGGTTTGTCAATACCATTTAACATAAATCTTGGTGCAACTTCTTTTCCATAGCAAGACCAGTCTGTTGCAGAAGGTCCCTTTGGAAATGGAACAAATCCAAATTCATCCTGCATTTCGCCTAAGTGTGAATAAGAAATCCAAAATTCCTCCAAACACATCATAACCTTACCATCTCTGAAGTTTTTAATCTGTTGTAGCCAGTCTCCTAACCATCCACCCTCGTGAGGAACATTTTGTGTAAAATCCTGAAATTCTTCAAGTGCTTCGATAACCTTTGGATCAGAGAGATTGACATTAACTCCACTGTCTGTTTTCTGTATTACATCTGCTCCGTTGGAGTATAAATAGCACCACTCCAAACTTTCTCTTTCGTTAAAGCCCCAGATATCATTTGTTCCATCGCCATCTAAATCCTTATTTCCTGCTAAACATATTTCACGGAATTTTTCCCAAGTCCATTCGCCTTTTTCGACTAATTCATACAAATCTGGCAATCCATATTTCTTAAATAATGTTTTATTCCAGAATATTCCGTATCTTATTTCTGGATCTTTGGTCATAAAGGAATAATTCTTTCCCTTATAATTTCCTGCTTCAATATAGTCTGGACGCCATTTATATTCATTAAAATCAAATACTCCTAAATCACTGACTGGATAGGCAATTCCTCCTTCAATTAATGCAGGAAGAAGTCTGTAACTCATAATATAACCAATATCACAAATCGGTTCTCCAGATAATACAGAAGTAATATATGCTGCGGTATAATCATCAGGAATAGAAACAAATTCGATTTTACAGTTATAGTTTTCTTCTACAAATGCAATTCTCTCTGCCAATGCCTGTTTATATGCACTGTCCTCTGGATTTGGTGTCATATCATAATATGAACCAATCTTTAAAACACGACCTCCAAAATCATACTTTGGCTCGTTTGGTGTTGTTTCTGGAGTTGCCTCTGGAGTAGTATTTTTGTCCTGATCTTGTGTCTGTGGAGTTGGAGTGGACTTTGTATCATTATCTGTATCTTTTTTTCCACATGCTCCTAAAGATGCTATCATAGCTGTTGTCAATAAAAGTGCTAATGCTTTTTTACTCTTTCTCATGCCCTTTCCTCCTTAAAATTCCCTTCTTTTTTGTTTCTGGATTTCTGTTTGTTTTTGTACTATCACCTCCTATACTGTCTGCCGTCTTTTATATTCTACTTTCTATCCTACGATTCCTGAACGTTCAATACTTTCTACAAAGTACTTCTGGCAGACTAGATAAAGTACAACTAACGGCAGTATTACTAAAATTACGCCGGTATTGTTCATCATAGAGGTAAATCCCTTGCTGACAAAGTTCATAGCACCTCCAAAATCAGAATAACGACTTCCGACTTCTGCTGCTAAGGAACTTAAAGCACTTGCCATTACTTTAAATGTTGGCAGATACATTCCTGAGAAAAAAGAATCTGTCCACTGCCATACAAATCCAAATAGGAATACTGTCACCATCATAGACTTTGCACTTGGAAGCATGATTTGGAAAAAAGTACGAAATCTTCCACTTCCATCTACATATGCAGCCTCTTCTAATTCTTTTGGCATTCCCTTAAAAAACTGTCGTAGCATATAGATGTAAAGTCCATTTTTAAATCCCATAGTAGTGATTGCTGAAATCAAAAACGGCCAGAACGAGTCAATCAAATTGATACTGTTTCCTGTTACAGCTTCTGCAATTCCGAAAAAGTCAAAAAAACGAAACTTCATGAACATTGGAAGCATTAATACTTGAGGAGGCACTATCAAGGTAAGCAACACACAGGCGAATAAAATTTTCTTTCCCGGAAACTGAAATCTTGCAAAACCATAAGCAGTAAACAGACAAGCTGCTAATTGAAGAAATGCCGTCAAAAAAGACAGAGCAAATGTATTAAAAAATGTCTTAGTATATTTCATGCCTTCTAATGCTAATTTATAGTTGTTTAGTGTAAAATGTTTTGGTATGTACTTTATAGTAGAATCATAAAGATCATTTTCTTCCATAATCGAAACACTAAACTTAACAAACAATGGATATAAGATAACAAAACAGATTCCAATGACGATTGTTCCTCGCACGATCTTCCACAAAATAGAGGAGATTTTAGCTAGGAGAATCTGCTGCTTGAGTGCTTTTGGTACTTTTGTCTTTTTTATTGTCTTTGCAGTTGTTTTCATCCTCTCCCCTCCTTTAATCATAATAGAATACATGTTTCGAAATAATTCCACCTACTACTACTAAAATAAGTGCAATCGCTATAAAATAAATCCATGCCATCGCTGAACCATATCCATATTTAACATCAGTAAAAATGGTTGAAGTAATACTGCTCATCATCTCATTACCTGCACTGGTAAACGAATCGATAATTGTATAGAGAGCATTGACTAAAATCAATGGACTGATCATTGGAAAAGTAATCTTCCAAAAATTTTCCCAGCCAGTGGCTCCTTCCATATTGGATGCCTCATATAAACTTGGAGAAATTGATTGTAAGCCCGCTAAAAACACAAGAATCTGAACACCTGACGCAATTACAATATCATAAATTCCAGTAACAGCATTCGATAAATACATAATGATTTCGCTTGGAAGAGAAGTATATTGTGTCAAAAACCGTGTCACTCCTATCATGGATTCCAAATCTTCTGTACTTGTCATAGCCTCTCCGTTCATAGAACTTAATAATAAATCGGACTGTTCGATTCCTAAAATAATTCCAGAAGTCAAAATTACCGGAAAGAAAAAGATACTTCTTGCAATCGCTCTTCCTTTAAACTTTTGATTTAAAATATTAGCGGCGAAGAAACTAAATATCAAAATCAAAGGAACGGTCGTACACATTTTTGCAATAGATTTTCCAAGTCTTAAATTAAAATCTGGATCAATCGTAAATGCTCGAATATAATGTTCAAAACCACTTTTTGCAGCTTTAGTTAAAATGTATCCATCTGCTCCAACTTCCATATTACTAAAGCTAAAAGAAATCGATTTTATCAGCATACTGACAAACAGTCCAAAAAAGCCAATTAGGAAAGGAAGGATAAACAAATAACCTGCTCTTGCATCCTTACCACGCAGAGTAAGTTTCCATTTTCCATTTCTCTTTTTGAAATACGTCATCCTACTTTCCCTCCTTTACCACACAAAAATCCTTGCTGTCAATTTGGATTCCATTCTGCTTATATACTGTTTCATTATAATTTACACCAATCTGTGTTCCTTTTTCATAAGTGACAAGATATACTCCATCTGCTAATTTCTCATGTCCAACAATAGATTGTCCCTGAAGATTTTTAAAAACTTCATTTATTTTCTGATACTGTTCTATTGCTTCATTCATCCAATAACTATAGTGAATAGAATAAAGATAGGAATAATCCGTTTCTTTTACTAAAGAATTATCTTCATAGCACCACTGATAATATAATCCTGCTCCTGTTTCTATATCCTTTAATATTGTCCATTCTGCATCATCTGAAAGATTGATTGGATTTCCTGTATATTCAATATAGCCTCTTACTACCATCTCGTAAAATGGTATGGACTCATCTAAAATTTGAAAATTGTTGCTATCCATTGGTGCCTTGACTATGTCACTGAGTGCAGAAAAAGCAAATCCTGCTGCGTTTTCTCCCATCAGTTTTCCTGCATAGGCATCTGAAATTTTCTTTAATCCTGCTCCATTAAAATCTGCAGCCTGTTGACGGTCTGTATATCTTGAATCCATAAAATCCGAATATACATTTGAAGCTAACCCTCCTGCTGAAACTGCTTCAAAATTATATTTTTTCGCACTTTTTAAATACTTTTTCAATACACTGTCTAAATAATAAGGACTAATTAGATCAACATTTTTTTTCTTAATAAAACCATTTGGAATTAAATATTTTCCTGTTCTTACTACGGTTTTATCAAAATATCTAGGTGCCTGTGAGCCACTTGTATAGCCGTCAAATAACTTATCTTCATGAACTTCTTGAAATTCAGTATCGAAAAATACTTCTATTCCTTCTTTTTTCATCACTGCTGCATAATCTTCGGCATCTAATTTTTTTTCTACTGCAGAAACCGGCGATATTTTGAGTGGAGCAGTATTTGAAATTCCACCATTCATCCATGCACTAAATCGCACTTTTTGATTTTCTATTCCTGCCTGTTTTAATTGTAATCCAATCTCTTTTGCCTGAGCAAAAGTAGTCAATGCTATTGTAGCATCATACTTCACACCAAGTATTGATTTAGACTTATCAATTGCTCCGACATACTCTACGTAAAATGGAAGCTGTTCAGAAACTTCTTGCCTCTTTAATACTCCCTGCTCTACCAAATATTTTCTATAATAGTTTGCCATTCCAGAGTAACTTGCATTGTTTCCAGATAAAAACGCATAACGAATTTTGAAATCTCCCTCATAAGGTCTGTCTGCATACATCTGAAAACTATTGTTTCCAATGATATCGCCTAAAGAAATCGGGCCATTTTGCAGATAAAGAAATCCTGCGTAAACTGTATTATAACTATTGATCTTTCCAGAAATATCTGCATTAATGGATGCCATTGCTTCTCCATCTTCTAAAATTGCAAGAAATGCCTGATCGTTTGTCACTGCACCGAATACAGGAAGCTTAATGGACAGATTTGTGTCATACTCTGGCTTTTGATCGGAAAGAAAATTGACTGACCAATCTGCCCCATATACTTGAGCAGTATAAGATTGTCTGGAAGTTTTTCCATTATTATAATAGATGAGTGCACCACTGCCATCTGGAACAAATAAATAGCCATTTTCTTGTGCAGAAGCTGCACCGAAATTTTCTAATAGATCAATTCCTATCAAATAAAATCCATCGGTATTATATTCAATTTCATTTGGTACAACCCATGCCAATAAATTTTCCCCATCTAATTGATAGTGAAGAGGTATAATAAAGTAAGGATCATTGACTTCTACCTCATATCCGTTTTCTTGAATATCTGCAATCATATCCTCTAATGTATAGCCTACTCCTGTAAAATACTCCATTAATTCTTCTTGTTTATATTCTTTTGTTCCTTCCTTTAAAATATAAATATTGTGTTCTTTTACAGAAGGATATGTTTCGGAATAAGTATCTTTATCACTTTCCTTCATCGTTTCCCAATTTAATAATGTATAGTTTCTTTTTACCTGTTTTACTGCCTTTTCATCCATTTGAGCGATTAGGGCATCAAACTTTTCTTCATGGATAACTTGAGGGAGAATCAGTTTTGTTCCTGTATTTCCCAGAGTATATGTTATAGTAACTCCTTGATCCTGATAGGAAACTTCAAATTGTCCTTCCATAATACTATCATTATAATTATCCATTTCTGCTGACTGTACACTCTCATTATAATAGCGGACAGTAAACTGCGATTTCAGTTTTTGTTTTGCATAAGGAGAAGCTATGGTGTCTGACTCGACATCTACAGGATTCGAAAACCAAACCTGTCCTGTACTCTTTTTTTCAACTGCAACAGAAGTTTCCGTTTTATCAAAATATAAATTCAAATACTCATTTTGTGCAATCAGTTCCATCTGTGCTAGTTTTGCAGACTCTGCACTGGTAAGTGTTGTCTTGCCTATCTGTTCCTGTGGAAAAATCTCTGCATCAGGTAAAAAGGCATTTGTAGTCAAACTGTTTGTATTGTCTGCTGCCTGTGCTCTATTTCGTGCTGCAAAACCAATGGAGCCTACTAAAAGTGACGCTGACAAGATACATGATAATACAACAAATCGTTTTTTATGAATCATCTTCTCACCTCCTATTCTAAATTAACTTCTAAATCTCAACTCCTGATATATTGTAGCAATGAAGGTTATAATTCTTTGAATTACACTGAAAAATAATAGTCCAATAAACAGAATAATTGCCATGCCAACAACTGTACAGATCATAGTCAAAATTGTCTTTTTCATGGAATATTGATGTGTTACCATTGTTCCAAATATCAAAAGCATCCCCGCCCAAAGATAACTAATTACAGTAAAGACTGTATAGAATGTTCCTTCTTCTGCTGTAATTACATGACTGACTGGAACTAATGGAAGATTGATCAGTACAACTGGAACTAAGGCATAGGCTGTTGCAATCATAATATCTGTCATTTTACCCTCTCCATCCATTAAAGAGGTCAGACACCAGTTTGCTACACACCATAAAATATAGACCAAAAATACTGTAACAATATCTACTACAACATTAAGTTCATCTAATCGGTTAAAGTTAAACAAAAAGGAGGTATTCTGCTTTTTTATAATACTGGTTAAAATCACTAAGACTAATATGGTTGCCGCTGCGGAAAGACTTCCTCTCTTTTCTCTTTTTAAGTCCCAAAAGCCGTCAACTGGGTGTGTTATTACATAAAGACTGTATTTTAGGCTGTTTAAATATTGCATTTGGCTTCACCTACCCATCTTCTGATTTTCTTTACAATCTGCCAAATCACTAAGGCTCCCACCAGTACCAAAATTACTCCCATAAATTTTCCGAAATAATTCTGCATCAGTTCTTTACGGTAAAATTGAAATGCTCTGGTATAATATTTTCTGTTATTGCCGAGCTGAAAATACTCCATCGCCTCTTTATATCTGCCTTCTCTTAAATATGCCTTTCCAATACCAATATAGGCAAATTCACTATTTGCGTTATACCGTAAAACGTTCTGCCATTCTTCATATGCCCCAGCAGAATCTCCAAGACTATTTTTATAAATCGCATTCAACAGATGTCTTCCATACTTTGTGATAGAAAAACAAAGCACTTGATTTAATTGTGAATCTAAAATATATATTTTTTCCTGATCCTCTCTGATTCCAATGGAAGCAGGCTGCATTAACATTCCCTGACGATTTCCAATTCCTCCAAAGATAAACAGAGAATTTCCGTCTCCATCATAAGTAAATACCTTTCCTCCAGCTGAATCTAAGACAAAATACACTCCATAATCACTTGCACATACATCCGTAAATTTTGACCATGCTGCTGTATCACTTGCATTGTAAAGATCTCCAATGATTGGGGTATTTCCAAGTCTTCTCAAAATATCTGTGCCTGTTGGATTTAATCTGCGGATTGCATCTGCTCCAGCTAGGTGATTTTCATTACTTATATTACTAATTGTCGCATAAATAAAATTATCACTGTCCAAATAGATATTGCTGTATTCTGTCGGTACGATTAATTCCATTCGTTCTTTTTGTGCATCAGTAGAAAAATAATTCTTCCAGATATATTCAAAGGTACTTACAGAAACTTTTGCCGCTCCCATAAATCCCTGAAATACTCCCTCTCTGTCAAACTCTACTAATCCCATGTTAATTCCGTTGGCAATTACATATATTCTTCCTGACTTATCGACTACCACTTTTAATGGTGTATAAGCCTGATTTTGACTAATTAAATCGGTTTCTGGTCGTGTAATCTCTCGAATCAGTGTTCCAGAGGCATCTAAATGAATAATTCTTCCATTTTTGGAATCTGCCACATAAATTTCATTTTCAGGCGTTACAAATAACCCCTGTGGTCCAGAAAAAGTATCTTCTTTTCCACCATTTTGAAATGAAGTAATGATTTTAAAAACGGTTCCATCCTCATTTAAAATAACAATTCTTGAATTTCCAGTATCTGCAATATAAATCTTTCCATCTTGTACAAACATATCTCTTGCATCATTAAGTGGTGTATCTGTTAAGGAATATGCACCAGAATAGGTATATGCTGCAGGTTGTTTGATATCTTCTCCCCACCAGTCATAACTGTAAGTTTCATAAGGGGTATCTGCAAAAATTACTGTTTCTAGTTCAGAACTTAAAACTACTGTAGTCAAAGCTATGGCACTGACTGTCCGAATCAAATAGTTCTTTAATTTTCCCATATTTTCACCCCCTATTCCTTAATACCAGATGATGCCATTGTTTCGATGATACTGCTCTGACTGATAATAAATACAATAATCGGAACACTCATCATAATTACTACAACTGCGGAGGCTGCACCTGCTCTTGCAATTCCTCCTGAAGAAATCTGTGAAAGTGCATATGGCAATGTTTTTAGTTCCTCACTGTAAATATAGTTTGAGCCTTGCATATTCCAAAGATCTTGAAAAGAAAAGATAATTAATGTCAGCCATGCAGGTTTTACATTTGGCATACCAATTTTTAAAAATGTAGTAAATTCTCCTGCTCCGTCAATTCTTGCCGCCTCTAATAAAGTATTTGGAATCTGTTCCATAAACTGCTTCATTAAGAAAAGTCCAAGTGGAGCAGCAATTGCTGGAATAATTAAAGAGAGGTAATTATCTAGCCAATTTAGTTTTGACATAATTAAGTAGTTTGGAATTGCTGTTACCTGAGAAGAAAACATTAAAGCAGTTACAATAATTCCAAAAATGATGTTTCTTCCCGGAAATCTATGTTTTGCAAGGGCAAAGGCACAAAGACTGGCTACTAAAAGGTGTCCTAATGTTCCAACTAATGTAATAAATACGGTATTAAAAATATATCTGGTAAATGGAACCCACGATTGTGACATTAAAACAAAAATATCATGAAAGTTATTTAGATTTGGATTCCGAACAAAAAATTTTGGTGGGAACAGGAATAATTCTTCTAACGGCTTTAGGGCATTACAGATAGCATAAACTAACGGTAGCACCATGAAAGCTCCACAGATAGTCAGTACCAAAAGCATCAAACCGTCGCCCCATAAAGAACGGTTTGGAGCTTGTTTTTTTAAACGGAATTTCCGTCGTTTGGTCTTTTCCATATCACGTTCCTACCTTTCTTAACACACGTTGTACTAACTTGTTGCAGAGTATCATGACTAAAAACAATAGTGTTGCAATCGCAGAAGCATACCCCATCTCAAATCGGATTGTACCATAGTCAATTAAGTGTGAAACTACAGTATGTGCTGCATAGTTGACACTTGGAAAACCTGCTAATGGAGCAATTTTATCATGAATTGCAAAGGAAGAAGTAATTGTCATAACCGCACCAAACATCAACTGTTCTTTCATAGAAGGCAGAGTAATATGCCATAATTCCTGCCAACGGTTTTTAATTCCGTCCATATATCCCGCTTCATAAAGACTACGATCTACATTTTGAAGACCTGCAATAAAGGAAAGGAATCCTGTTCCCATACTCATCCAAAGAACAACGACAATTAAAATTGGCATGATATATTTTTCGTTTTGAAACCATAAAATAGGCTCAGAAGTTATTCCAAGTTTCATTAACCATCCATTTACAAAGCCGTATAAATCACTGGAAAAGAAGAACCCCCAAACAATAAACGCCTGACCGGAAATCGTTGGTGCATAAAAAACTAAAGTCAAAATTGCACGAAGCTTTGGTTTAAATCCGTTGATAATCCATGCAAAAAAGAGTGCTGCAAAATAGCCGACAGGTCCAGTAATTACGGCAAATAAAAATGTATTTTTTACGGCTGTCAAAAACACATCATCTGCAAAAAACAGGTTAATATAGTTTTGCCATCCAATAAAGTTTGGTGTCTCTAAAACATTATAATATGTAAAACTTAATCCAATCGAAATAATAACTGGAACTAGATAAAATAACGTAAATAAAATACAAAATGGTGCAATAAATAGGTAGGAAACTTTTCCTCGTTTTATTTCCTTGCCCAAATGTTTTAACTTCTTTTTGGCATACTCCTTTAAATAGCCTTTGGGCGGCTGAACCTTTTGTCCCGCTTGTTTCATTCTTCCCTCCGTTTCTGCTGCATTTAACCCGCAGCACAGTTTCCTATTTATCTACATCCAGACCAAATTCACGCCGTTTACTTTCAATTTCATTATTAATGGTTTTCACGAAATCCTCCAAAGTTTCTCTCGGATCTTCATTACCGTTATAAACTGTATAAAAGGCATTTGTAATATGACGGGATGTAAAATAACCACCCGGCACTTCTGGAATTGCTTTTATCCAGTTAAGCTGTGCCGTTAGCTGGCGGTAATCTTTGACTGCCCACGGAAGTTTATTAAGTGCGTTAATATTTGCGGTTGCCACACGACCTCCTACTCCTAAAATATTTTCAATTTCATTTCCGTAGTTTGTCTGGGTTTCCTCACTCATCCACCATTTTAAAAATTTCCATGCTTCATTTTTTCGTTTTGACGTATCTAAGATTACAGAAGCTGTTTCCCAACCAGATACTGAACGATCTATTGTTCCATCTTCTCTTTCATATCCCGGCACAGTAGTAAATCCCCACAGTCCCCTGATTTCTGGTGCGAATACAGATAGATAATTGTAATTGGTATAATCTGCAATCGCCAATGGCATTTCTCCAGTACGGAATCGGTTTGCAAAATCAAATGTTACTGGCAATTTATAATTTGCATAGTTAGAAGACCACTGTTTAAATGCGGCAACTGCCATTTCTGAAGAGAGCCCACTCTTCTTTCCATCTTCTGTATAATAGGCACCACCATGCTGATATAAAAACATGGCATAAGTTGTATAATCTGGTGTAATACCAATATTCATATTACTCTTTTGAATTACAGAAAGAGCATCATAAAATTCATCCCATGTTCTAGGAATCGGAATTCCCAGTTCATTTAAAATGTCTGCCCGATAAAATAACACATGGAAAGACATTGTCTGTGGAAGGGCATATACTCCACCTTCCAACGTAAATGGCACTAATGCCTGTTCATGAAAATAACTGCGTACTTCATCAAAATCTGGAAATTGTGTCAGATCTGTAACTGCATGACGGAGTGCGTAGTTGACTGGCTCACTTCCTGCAACATTTAATGCTACGTCTGGTCCACGTCCAGAAAGCGTTGCTGAAAGTAATACAGAAGAGTTGACTAACTTAACATTGACTGGAACTCCTGTTTGAGGAATAAAATAATTGTCCACTAACTCTTTAATTACCTGAGCCTGATCCCTGCCGCTTCCTGTTGCACTTGTTACTGCTGTTCCTGAAGCCAATACCCAAACTTCTACTGCTTCTTCTCCATAAACGTCTCCAATGCTGTCATAGTCCTCATAAAAACTCGCAAAAAAGGCACGAATGGCATGCCATAACTTTTGGAAAAATCCTGCTGTTGCCTTTGGAAGCTTTGATCCTGACTGTTGAACCAATAAATAATCAATTTCTAATGGTTGCTCCTTCATTCCAAGCGACCAAGATGCCAAAGATGCAATATTATCTTTAAATGCTGCCCATTGTTTTGCTACTTTGGAAGCATCCGTAGTCATGACCTTTAACTGGTTAATTAATTTATCAAACGCCGCAGAATCCATACCTTTTGAACCTTTTGTATATTTTTCTACACGGTCATTTAATATTTGAATCTTTTCATATTGTTCTGCTAAAATTGCCAATGCTCCGGGAGTTTTTAATTCAAGTTGATAATCTCTTAAACTATCTGGAGAACTTCCAATGACCATAAGCATCTGACGATAGGCACTATTTAAACTAGAAACAATCTCATCTGTTTCTCTCAAAATCTCTGCTAATTCATTACCTAATGTAATCTCTAAAGTTATTTCATGTGTTCCCTTCGTCAAATAGAATAAATATGGTTCTTCCCCTCCTAAACAATCAATTTTCCAATCATTTGCATAGTAAAATTTTAATTCAGAAGCCTCTGAAAATGGTACTTCTCCATCTAATTTTAAAGAACGTACTACTGTCACACCTGATTTGATATTTTGACGATATTTTAATGCAATTTCATAAAATCCGTCTTCTGGTGCGTCTACTCTCCAAGTAATCCACTGTCCATTACTCTGCCAGTTTGTTCCTCCGATAATATTCATTCGCATTTTTGAAGCATGATATGGTTCTGTTACAGGAGAGGAACGATCACTGGAAGGATATAGTGTAGAATGAGATTTTAAAACCGCTTCTTCTCCCTGTATTTTAATCGGTTCTTGAAGTGTTACATTTTTTGCACCTGATGAAGTATGAGTATTGAGATATTCTTGATATGTTGGAGCCTTCTCTTTTTTTGTCAAAGTAATCTTTCCAACTGCTATTGGTTCCTTTACAGAATTTAATGTCAGAGTATTTTTTCCCTTTTTAAAATAAAATTGAAATGGTTCTGTATAATACCCTGTACTATCTGTGATATAAGCTCTCATCCACTTTGGAGCTTCTTGTTGTTTTGGTTTCAGTTCATTATCTCTGGCATCTTTTTGAATTGTCTCTGCATTCTCCCAACGTCTTGTAAACTCTATGTATTTCGCCCCATCAAATGGAATCTCTCCATTGATTAAAAGTTCTCGTTCAATCGTTCCATTCTTTCCTGGCATTGGATAATAATCAATAAGAAGCTGATACCATCCTTCTTCTAAAACATCTACTTCCCAAGTTATAGAGCCTTCCTCTTTTGTCAAGACAGCACTTCCGTTCCATCCTTCATAAGATTGTACCTTTTCAAACCCTTGAGAAGCTTCTTTATACTCTCCACCTTCTATAATAATCTCTTTTGTTCCAAAGACAGCTTCTTGGTGTGCAGCTAGATACTCTTCATAACTGATTGCTGTTTTGAAAGATTCTAACAAACCTTCTGCTACATCTTCCTTTTCTTGTTGTGCTCCGTATACAATACCGGGGCTTCCAATAGATATGTTTCCGACTACCAGTAGAACTGCCATGATTGCCGATACTCTACGGAATTTTTGTTTTTTTCTCATCTTCAACCTTTCCCCCTTTACTTCATCCGCTCTTTTTCTGGCTTAATCCCTGTTGTCAAGTTTCCATTTATCTTCCCAAACAAGTTCCATTTTTCCATCCTGTGTGAATCGAACTGGAAGCCAGATATACCTAGAGTCCGCCAAATCATCGCTTTTCCAACGATCCCCCATATAAATATAAGTATCTTGTGCCACCTCAAAAATACAGGTACTTTGAGAAGCAAATGTTGTATGATTGGTATCGTCAATACAAGGATCTCCACAGTCTATCCATGTTCCAAAGATAGAATTCGCCTGATAATAACGTGCTTGATTCGGATCCCACCCTGTAGCACCAGAAGTCATCATATAATATGTTCCGTTTCTTTTAAATACGGCAGGAGCTTCTCTTTGTGCCCCGGGAAATAATCGAATGAAATCTTTTCCATGTACCGCCTCTTCTGGAGGAACTGCTAAATAGGTATACTCTTCATTGAGTTTTGAAATATACATTGTTAAGTTTTCTTCACTGGAATAAATGATATATGCTGTCTTATCTTCATCGATAAACAGGTTCATATCTCTTGCCATTCCCTTGCTCTGAGGATACATATCTTCCTGATCCTCTGGACAGGTATTAAGTCGATATCTATCAATAAATCGGAATGGTCCATTTGGTGAATCACTGACTGCAACTCCCGCAGAAGCAGCAGCATAATTTGCATCGCTAGTTTCTGTTGGTCCATCTGCATGAAACCAAATTACATATTGTTTTGTTTTTTCGTTATAGATCATCTTAGGACGTTCAATTACAGAAGTAGAATCATTAATACAGCGATAGACATTATCAAGTTGCTCCTTGGTATACCCTTTATACAATTCTGTAAAATAAGGATCTGTATCTAACAATTCCCGATTCGATATATTTCGCATGACAACACCTTCAAATTTCCAGTGATACAGATCTTCGGAACTATATGCTCGAATTCCTCCTCGGTATCCAGCCGATTTGTCTTCTCCAACCCACCACCAACGGGTTACTGTTTCTCCTGTTTCTTTTTCTTGATAAGTAAGTTTTTGTACCTGTCCCCCATGTGCCTGAATTGGATTCCCGTCTGTGTCCTTCCAGACCTTTCCCGGATAAAAGGCATCATAAAATGGCTTCTTTTCTAACTTTGCGGTTGCTTGCTTTAATTTTAAATACGCATTGCTAATTTCTTCTGCATTTTCTGTTCCATTTTCTATCGATTCATAAAGCTTAGAAACTGCATTCTTTTCTTTTTGATAATCCGCCCATGTACTTGAAGTATAATTTTCTTCCTGCATTGTTAGACTGTTTAACTGGCACTCTAATAATTCCTTGTTATACTCTGGAACTGCACGTACAATAATATAGGACAGGATAGGATTTTTCATAGAGTCATTTCCGCGTTCTGGATTCCAGACTTTAAGATTTAATGTGCCATCTATAACTGAAAGAGTATGTATTTCTTCCATTGTTTTAAATTTATATAACTTTACTTCTTCTGCAAGAACCTGTCCTTCTGCCTCTATAGAAACGGTTCGAAAACTAAATGGATTGACAAATCCGACTGTTACTTCATAATCTCCTTTTGGAACATCAAACTTATACTCAAAACCATCTGTTGTATCAAAGTCTGTGTTCTCAATAACTGCCCAACGGCTTAGTGCATCTTCTTCTTTGCTGTCATACTCTGCTGTCATCCAATCCTTTTTTATATATCCCCAAGAAACTCCTTTGGTATCCTTTGAAAACTCTTGATCTGAAACACTTTGAAATAATCCAAGAGGAAGTAAACTCATTTCACTATTTGAATTTAATTGTGCACTTCCACAAGAAACATAATAAAGAATAAAATCCGCATCATACTGAACTTTAAGTTCTGGTAAAGAAATGTTTAAAACCTCTTCTTTTGGTTTTTCATCTGAATAATTTTGAGATATGTCTTTTGTTTCGTTCTCTTCTGCACTATCTTTGTGACATCCCACACAAAAAATAAGAATTAGTACACATAAGAACAGAAAATACCTTTTATTTTTGTAAATCATCTTCTCCTCTCTTTCTAAACTCAGTTTTCAAATCTTTTATGCACTTTTTTTAAGACTATTCTGTTTTTAATTACTTATGCTTATCATACCACAGGATTTTGTATATTGCAATCGATTGCAATATACAAAATTTCAGTTGATTTTTATATATTATTTATAAATCACCTTTTTTTTGCTATATATTTTTCACAATTTTTTAATTAAAATTTTGTTTATTTTTACTCTTGTCAAAAAAATTAGTATAGCATTTAATAAAAAATATAAATTAAATTTGATATTTAGGAGTGTAAAATTTTATGAAATTAACCCTTATCTATCCTAGTGACTATTTTTCTATTTCCACAGTTGATGAGGAGTATCATAAAGAATTTATAGAAGCATGTAAATTTCCAGAATTTCAGATTTTATTTTTTGATTATGATACTTTTATAAGAGAGGGAAATTTAAAACTTTTTCCAAAAGAATTTGAACTAGGCTCTGCAATTTATCGAGGCTGGATGCTAAAACCAGAACAATATGAAAACTTTTTTTTAACTTTAAAGAAAAGCGGATTGACATTAGTGAATTCGCCAGAAGAATATGAAGCCTGTCATATGTTTAAAAATGTCTATCCAAACCTTTTGACAAATACACCAAAACTTCTGTATTATCCAAATTCAGAACAGATCTGTTGGGAACAGGTTAAAAAAATAATGAGACGATTTCTAATTAAAGATGCGGTAAAATCTGTGAAAGAAAGTGATTTTCCAGTTTATTTAGATGCTTCCTTAAAAGATGAAGAATTGGATGCCTATATAAAAAAATTTATCGCATTAAGAGGAAATTTATTTACTGGAGGCATTACTATTAAAGAATATATAGACTTAGCAGTACAAAATGGCATAACAAATGAATATCGTGTGTTTGTATTTTTTCATCATGTCGTAAGTGTCAGCCGAAATTCAAATCAATCCTCTGCCCGTCTATTTTTACCTGAACAACTTTTAAACTTTGGAATGGATCTTCCAAGTAATTTTTATACTTTAGACTGGGCAGAAACAAAAGATCATAATTGGATCATAATAGAAACTGGTGATGGACAAGTTTCTGGATTATCTCCAAATCAATATACATTTATTTTTTATGAAAATTTAGCTAGACTTTGGAGAGAATCACAATAAAAAAATTTTTGGCATCCTTTGAAAAAATTTTTGTGGGATGCCAAAAATTTTTTCATTTTACGCAATAATAATTATATTGTTCTATAACTTCAAATCCAAAATCAGTATAGAGTGAAAGTGCTACTTTATTTGCTCCATTAACGTGTAAAAATATATTCTGTGTACAATTTGATAAAGTCGAAATACTTCTTAATTCATGTACAACTAATTCTAGCATATGTTTTCCATGACCTTGTCCCTGAAACTCTTTATCAATCCCAAAATCATAAAGCCATGTATTTTTTTCTTTAAAAGAAGTCGCACAACAACCAAGAATTTTATTATTTTTCCATATCAAATAGAATTTACCCTCTTGTTCAAATATACTCTCTAATATCTGATCAAAATGATGTTTTATTTCTTCTTCTGACATCTGAAATAATTCTTTATATAGTCTAAAGACTTCTTGTTTTATGGTAGAATCCTGTGTTTTTTCTGACAGTTCTGTTAAGATAAGTTCCTCTGGATTACTAAATCCCGTTTCATCTGTTCGTCTATAGGAAAGTATATACTCCGATCGTTCTAATTGTGCCTCTAATGATTCTAGTACTGGTAACGCTGCTTTTGAATTTGCCTCATGAATAAAAATAAACCGCTTTACTCCTATTTGTGTCAACACCTTTTTTGCTCTATTAAATAATTTTCCAAAATATCCTTTTTGACGCTGTTGTGGATGGACAAATGCTTTTATCTCTGCTTCTTCCATAGTCGGAAGATAAATTCCTAAAAAGCCTACCAAACATTCATTAATATATGCTAAGAAAAAACATGGTATATCCGTCGCATTTTGATCAGATGCCAAATAAACTTTTGATTTTGTTTTGTCCGCAGCATGACAGATTGCTTCCAATTCTCTAATTTCCTCTCTTTGCCTTCCGTTCAATCTGCTGATTTTCTTTATCTTCAAGTGTTCCGCCTCCAAACTCTTAGTTGCAGAAGTTTCATTCCTCTGCTCACTTCAATTCTTATATAGTGCTTTCATCATAATACATCATTCCAAAATGTCAAGTACATATGCTTCTATATTTTGGGTTAGAAAATAACTCCTTTTTTTGTATTTTTTCAGTTTTGTGATAACTGAAAAATTTCATCTGCTAAAGCTGCAAATTGTGCCAAACTTAGTGTTTCCCCTCTTGTCATCACAGAAATATTGGCATTTTTTAATGCTTTTTCTAATACTTCTTTCGAAACTGAAATTTCTTTGGCATTATTCAGCCCATTGAGTAAAGTTTTTCTTCTCTGATTAAAAGAAGCTCGAATCACGCGAAAAAAAAGCTCCTTATCTTTTATACAAACCGGGGGTTCTTTATAAGGAGAAAGTCGAATTACCGCAGAGCCAACGGTTGGTCTGGGTAGAAAGCAGTTAGGAGGCACATTTGCTACAAAATAAGGTTCTGCATAATATTGAACTGCTAAAGAAAGTGCTCCGTAATCTTTCGTTGCAGGTTTTGCCTGCATCCTATCTGCAACTTCTTTTTGTACCATAACTGTAAGATTTTCAATAGAAAGATTCGATTCCAACAGATTCATAAGAATTGGAGTTGTAATATAATATGGTAAATTTGCCACAATTTTTAATGGCATTGTCCTTTTCTCAGAAAGTAGAGAAACAAGATCTACTTTTAAAATATCACCCTCTACAATCGTTATATTCTTATAATCTTTAAGGGTATCATTTCTTAAAATAGGAATTAAATTCCTGTCAATTTCTACAGCAATAACTTCCTTTGCAGATTCACATAAATATTGTGTCATTGTTCCAATTCCCGGTCCAATTTCAAGCACTATATCTTCTTTTGTAATGTGAGCTGCCTGTATAATTTTTGTCAAAACATGTGTATCTATTAAAAAATTTTGCCCAAATTTCTTTTGAAAAACAAAATGATATCTATTGAGTATCTCTATTGTTTTTTTTGGATCTCCGAGTACTGCCATAATTCCTCCATTCCCCACGGATAATAAATTTATCTTAACACAAGCAAACCATATTTACAATAGTTCTATTGGAATCCGAAACAAACTCATTCCATTCTTTTTTGTTATTTCCATTACTTCTTTTGATGTGACTTTTTTTAACTGTGCAATTTTTTCTGCTACAAATGGAAGGTTTAAAGAAGAATTTCTTTTTCCTCTGTTTGGTACAGGCGCTAAATAGGGGCAATCCGTTTCTAATACTATTCGTTCTAAAGGTATTTCTTCTACAACCTCAAGTAGCTTTTTGGCATTTTTAAAGGTCACAGTTCCTCCGATTCCAAGATAAAATCCCAACTTTAAAAATTCTCTTGCCATTTCTATACTATAAGAAAAACAATGAATTACACCTGTCAAACGTTTTCCCTGTTTTTCTGCATTTTTACATGCTAATTGAATGATATCAAAAGTGTCTTTCGCTGCTTCTCTACTGTGAATAATCACTGGAAGATCTTCTTCTTTTGCAAGTTCTAACTGTCTGGAAAACCACTGTTTTTGGATCTCCCTATTAGAAATATTCCAATAATAATCCAATCCAATTTCTCCTATGGCAACCACTTTCTTTTTCCTATCTCGTATCACCTTCTGTAACCATACAAATTTTGTTTCATCTAATTCATCTATGGATTCTGGGTGTACACCAACAGCTCCAAATAAAAATGGATACTCTTCAATTAGTTGTAATACTTTTTCTGTAGAATTTAAACTAGAAGCCACTGTTAATACAAGGTCAATTCCTCCTGTTTTTAGAGAATTTAGTATCTCTTTTCTATCCTCATCAAACGCTGTATCATCATAATGTGCATGTGTATCAAAAATCATATCTCTTTTTCTTCCCCCTTCCTTCTTAAACTAACATATCATATCCTAAGAAAAAAAACAAACCTTTCCTTTGGAAAAATTATATCTTATACAAACAAAAGTTGTCTTTACAACTTAATTACTATATAGTATAATATAGGTACATATCATAGCTTACTGGAAGAATCATAAACCAGAATTTTTAGGCAGGAAAGAGGGAGTATTTTATGATAAAAACGACAACAACAAAATATGAAGAACTCAGTCAATGGATAAAAAATAGAATATTAGATGGATCTTTTCCTGTCGGCACAAAAATTCCTTCTGAAAATGAATTGTCCGTACAATTTGGCTATAGCAGACAAACCGTTCGTCAGGCAATTGGTACTCTCGAAACGCAAGGTTATCTGGTTCGCTCCAAAGGAAGTGGCACATACGTTCATCGACCGTCTAGGCAAAGCAGAGAAGAAGTTACTATGCGGATCGGAGTGGTTACTACTTATTTTGATGATTATATCTTTCCCGGAATCATTCATGGAATTGAAGAGGTTTTAACTAATAATCATTACTCTATGTGTCTTGGTATTACCCATAACAAACAGTCTGACGAAGAAAACTGTTTAAAACAGATGCTTGATAATGGTGTAGATGGATTAATTGTAGAGGGTACAAAATCTGCACTTCCGAACGTGAACGGTACGCTCTACCGGGAAATTGTAGATAAAGGTATTCCAATTGTATTTATTAATGGATATTATAGAGATTACTGTGATTCTTATGTAGTGATGGACGATGTTTTAGCAGGAGAGCTGTTGACAGATTTATTGGTTAAAAAGGGTCACAAAAAAATCGGAGGTATTTTTAAATCTGATGATATTCAAGGATTAAAGCGTTATGAGGGAATGCAAAGAGCAGCAAAGCGTAACCATGTTATAATTCAAGATACTGCTGTCTTATGGTATACAACAGAAGATTTTCCCTATCTTTTTGATGGTAATTTAGATGAAGCGATTTTATCCAGACTCAATGATGTTTCCGCAATCATTTGTTATAACGATCAGACTGCTGCCTCTATGATAAAAATGTTTTCTCGTTATTCATTTCGTATTCCAAAAGATTACTCTATTGTCAGTTTTGATAATTCTTTTCTAGCAGATGATGCAGCTTATGGTTTGACCTCAGCAATTTATCCTTCTCAAGAGATCGGTCATAAAGCAGCAAGTTTAATTTTAAAACGAATTCAAAAACCTGACTATTCAGAAAAAATTGTTTTAAATCCATCAATAGAGGAACGTTCTTCTGTTTTGGATTTGACACAGACAAATTTTAAATAATAATCTGGTATGTGCTGGATTTTATTATAATCATATTTATTTTTAAGGAGGATTTAAAATGGCTAAATATTCTATTGGTGTAGATTTTGGAACGCTTTCTGGACGTGCTCTTCTTGTTAATGTTGAAACTGGTGAGGAACTTGCCGATGCAACTTTAAATTATCCCCATGCAGTTATGGATGAACAACTTCCTTGTGGCAAGAAATTGCCTCCAGATTGGGCACTAGAACACCCACAAGATTATTTGGATGTCTTTGCCTATACTATTCTAGAAGTATTAAAAAAATCTGGAGTTTCACCAGAGGATGTGATTGGTGTTGGTATCGATTTTACTGCTTGTACCCTACTTCCAGTCAAAGCAGATGGTACTCCTTTGTGCTTTCTTGAAAAATATAAAGAAGAACCTCATGCTTACATAAAACTCTGGAAGCACCATGCTGCACAGGATAAGGCAAACAAACTAAATGAAATTGCTGCACAGCGTGGAGAAGAATGGCTTGCCAGATATGGTGGAAAAATTTCCTCTGAGTGGGCATTTCCAAAAATTTGGCAGATCTTGGATGAGTGTCCAGAAGTTTATGAAGATGCGGATTTCTTTATTGAAGCTGCTGACTGGGTTATTTGGCAACTTACAGGAGTACAAACCAGAAATTCCTGTACAGCTGGTTATAAAGCAATTTGGCATAAACAAAAGGGATATCCAGAAAAATCCTTCTTTAAAGCTCTTGATCCACGTTTAGAAAATGTAGTAGAAGAAAAATTAAATTGTCCAATTACTCCTCTTGGAAAGAAAGCAGGAGAAATTTGTGAAAAAGCTGCAAACTTAACAGGATTAAAGGTTGGAACTGCAGTTGCAGTTGCAAATGTAGATGCTCATGTTACTGCTCCTGCTGTTAAAATCGATGGTCCAGGAAAAATTCTTGCTATTATGGGAACTTCTACCTGTCATATCCTACTTGGAACAGAAGAACATAATGTTCCGGGAATGTGTGGTGTCGTAGAAGATGGTGTATACCCGGGATACTTTGGATACGAAGCTGGTCAGTCCTGTGTTGGCGATCACTTTGCATGGTTTGTAGAAAACTGTTGTCCGCCAGAATATTATGCTGCTGCTGAAAAAGAAGGTCTAAATATTCATCAATATTTAACTAAAAAAGCAGAGAAATTAAAAGTTGGTCAAAGTGGACTACTCGCTCTTGACTGGTGGAACGGAAATCGTTCCGTTCTTGTCGATGTTGATCTGACAGGTATGATGCTTGGTATGACTTTATTGACTAAACCAGAAGAAATGTATCGTGCTCTAATTGAAGCAACTGCCTACGGCACTAGAAAGATCGTCGAAACTTTTCGTGCAAATGGTGTACCAATTCATGAATTTTATGCTTCAGGTGGTATTTCCTTAAAGAATCCTATGGCAATGCAAATCTATGCAGATGTTCTTGGAATTCCAGTAAAGATTGGTGGTACAACACAAGGACCAGCACTTGGTTCAGCAATTTTTGCAGCGGTGGCAGCCGGTTCGCAAAAAGGTGGCTATGATGATATTTTCAAAGCAGCCGGTGTCATGGGTAAATTAAAAGATACTATTTATACCCCAATTCCTGAAAATCAGAAAGTTTATAATCAACTGTTTGCAGAATACGATAAACTTCATGACTATTTCGGACGTGGAGAAAATGATGTTATGAAACGTTTAAAAGAAATTAAAAAAGAACAATCCAAATAATCATAGAAAACTTTACTAATTGTGTTGGAGCGTCACAATTAGTAATGAGGAGAAAGTTTTCTTTCTCCGCCACAGTACGCTCCAGAATGGAGATTTTTATGTTAGAACAATTAAAACAAGAAGTTTATGAAGCAAATATGCTTCTTCCAAAATATCATTTGATCACATTTACTTGGGGAAATGTTTCTGGAATTGATCGTAAAAAAGGACTAATTGTAATTAAACCGTCTGGTGTGGAATATGATGTTATGAAACCAGAAGATATGGTTGTTATAGATTTAGAGGGAAATCGTATAGAGGGTGAGTTAAATCCATCTTCTGACACACCAACTCATCTTGAGCTTTACAAAGCATTTCCTAATATTGGAGGTGTAGTCCATACTCATTCCCGTTGGGCAACTACAATGGCACAAGCAGGTATGGGAGTTCCTGCTCTTGGAACTACACATGGAGATTATTTTTATGGAGAAATCCCTTGTACAAGAAAAATGACCCCTGAAGAAATTCAAGGAGAATATGAAAAAGAAACAGGAACTGTAATCATTGAAAGATTCCGTACTGCCGAAATTAACCCTGATGATGTTCCAGCTGTCCTAGTCTATAGTCATGGGCCTTTTACATGGGGAACGGATCCTCATAACGCTGTTCATAATGCGGTTGTTCTTGAAGAAGTATCTTTTATGGCATGGCATAACCTTGTACTTTCTAACAATACAATTCCTTCTATGCAGCAAGAACTGCTCGATAAGCACTATTTAAGAAAGCATGGTGCAAACGCATATTACGGGCAGAAAAAGAAATAATTATGAAAACAAAAGACAGCCGTCGAAGGAAATATATCCCGACGACTGTTTCTTTTTTCTTAGCCTGTTATAAATTTAAAAAATCTTAACAATTTTCTTTATATTCGTTCTTGCGGTGGAATAAGAAATACTCTATAATAAGTTCACATAGATTAATTAAGATTGAAAATTTCAATTTTAAATCTACAAGTTTAAGTTGTGTATCATTCACAAACTTGGTATATACAAAGAGTCGTGCAGAAATGAGGATAAAAATGAAATTTAACATATCTATAATACGTCGCCTTATGGCAGTGTTTCTTATTGCAGTTTGTTTGAGCGGAACATATCAATCAGTATCCTTACAAGCAGCACCTGAATCCGATACACCTAATTCTACCTCAGACAGTACCTTTGATTGGCCATCTGGTCCTTCCATCAACTCCGACGCTGCTATTGTTATGGAAGCTAGTACTGGATTAATTCTATATGAGAAAAATATCTATGAGAAATATTATCCAGCAAGTATCACCAAAATCATGACCACTCTTTTAGCTTTGGAAAATTGTGGTCTAAGTGAAACTATGACTATGTCCCATGAAGCAGAATGGAATGTTGATTTTAATTCAAGTCGTATTGGTTTAGTAGAGGGAGAACAAATTTCTATGAAAGATGCTCTCTATGCTGTTATGCTTGAATCTGCTAATGAAGTCGCATATGGTGTAGCAGAACATGTTGCGAAAGGTACTGTTTCCGATTTTGCACAGATGATGAATGAACGTGCAAAAGAACTAGGATGTACGAATACAAACTTTGTCAATCCACATGGACTTCATGACAACAATCATTATACCTGTGCTTATGATATGGCTCTTATCAGTAAAGCAGCAATTTCAATTCCAGAATTTCGTACAATTACTGGAACTAGAACTTATCAAATTCCTCCTACCAATAAAAATGTACTTCGATATCTTGCAAACCATCATAGATTTATTCGTAAAACATTGACATATGATGGAGCGATTGGCGGAAAAACAGGCGGAACCGATGAAGCGAAAACTACTTTAGTAACATTTGCAGAACGGAATGGGCTATTATTAATTGCTGTTGTCCTTCATGTAGACACTGCTCTTCATGCCTATGAAGATACAGCAAAAATTCTTGATTTCGGTTTTGAGAATTATTCTCTCTATAATATTGAGCAGACCGCACAAACCGAATTAGGAACATTTCCTTCTCTTTTTACAAAAGCTACTCCATTCACCAAAGGTTCTATGTCAACCCTACGAATTCAAGATAATAGCAATATTGTACTCCCAAATTCAGCAGATATTAACGATGCACAAAAATCTGTTCTCCTTAAACCAGTCGATGAATTTATTCATGGAGATAATATTATTGGACAAATTGTGTATACTTTTGCTGGAAAATATGTTGGATTTGCAGACATCATCTATTATAATGAAGGATATCCTCTGACTAAAGCAGAATTTGAAGCACGTTGGCCAAGTTATCTAATTCCGCCAAATCTTTCTTTTGGAGAATCGACCAATCCTTCTGTTACGCAAGAACCCACAAAGATATCATCTAATTCTGATAACAGCAAAATTTCTGTTCTCCCAATTATTCTTGGAATTTTTGTTGCAGTTTTTATAATTCTTGCTGGACTTTATATTATTTTTATTGAAATTCCACATAGAAAACGGAGAAAACTTTATAAAGAACGCCATAAACGTCGGATGGAATCTTTTTCTTCAAATAGTGATTTTTAAATATTAAATATACATGAAATTTTCTGCAATTTGGAGTATAATCGTTACAAAAGAAAGAAACGATTGTTAGGTAGTCAAAGATATTGATATTAATGATCAAATGTGTTTAAATATACTTATAAAGGTATTATTATGAATACTTACCACAATAAGAACTCGTGTAGGATATTATTTCAATCCTTCCTATATTCTCTTGTAGATTATATAGACTTGGTAAGTATAAAAAACAAATAGAAATCATGAGTGGAAAAAGATTCTATATCTGGCTAGACAAGAAGTATCTTTCAAATAATCCAGAATATACGTGGACGAAGAGAGTATATCCACTACGAAAGATGGATATAGAATCAAAAGCGGAATGGTTTCTAGCAAAGCAGACAAATATTATGTATTAATACTGGTAGAAGTTCCAGACACTAAAATTGTTAATCATAACAAGGAAGGTATTGGCATCGATTTAGGACTGAGAGATTTCGCGGTTGTTTCCAATGGTAAAACATATAAAAATAGTAACAAATCGAAAAGAATAAAGAAACTTGAAAAACAATTACGTAGAGAGCAGAGATGCCTTTCCCGTAAATACGAAAATTTAAAGAAAGGAGAGTCCACTCAACGAGCAAATATAGGAAAACAAAAGCTGAAAGTACAAAAGCTTCATCATAAGATAGACAATATTTGTACGGATTATATCCATAAAACAATAGCCAAGATAGTGAAAACCAAGCCATCTTATATAACGATTGAGGATTTGAATGTATCAGATATGATGAAGAATGGACATCTTTCAAAGGCAGTTGCATCACAATTCAGAACGAAGCTTAGTAGAAGACAGAAATTTCAATGCAAGTTTTAATTTGAGGGATGCAATAACTTACGAGGTAGCATAGACAAGCAACCGTAAGTATGTACCCAAGGCTATTTCGGGAATTTATGACTGTGGAGTGTACAGTGAATACTTCGGTGAATTAAAAGTATACACGTTTTGAAACAGTAAGAATTTTCATTTCTCGGTGTGAGTATATAAAATCACATTTTGAGTGGCAGAATGTATCTGTTATGCAGTTTGAAGAGATCACCTCCCTTGTATTGGACGGAACTACGAATTATGTCTATCTTGCAGATCCGAAAACCTACGAATTATATTATATGAATCCTGCTCTTTTACAGAGTCTTGGAATTTCTGAATCTAAGGACTGGTTAAAACAACCATGTTATAAGATTTTATATGGAGCAGACTATCCCTGTAAATTCTGTAGTAATTTTGACAAGGAAATAGGTACACTTCATATTGAAAAACAGTTTAATCCAAAACTTCAAAAGGAACTAATTATAAAGGAAAAATTGATTCATGATAATAGTGTAAATTTTCGTTTGGTTATAGCGATAGATACAACACAAAGGGAAACTGTTACAAAAGAATTGAAAAGAAAACTTCATATGGAAGAAACTCTGATTCAATGTATTCAGACATTAAATCAAAATTCTAATATGCAGCAAGCGATTGAAAACCTACTTTCCTTGATTGGATCTTATCATATGGCAGATCGTGCATATATTATGGAAATAGATACTATCCAAAATATGTGTGTTACATATGAATGGTGTCGTAATGGAATTCCATCTAAACAAAAACATACAAACAATATTCCACTATCTATCACTTCTTATTGGCAGGAACAATTTGAAAAACAGGGTAGACATTCTATAAAATTTTTAGAAGGAGATATCTGTCCTAGTTCTCCTGATTACTCTCTCTTTGCAAAAGATGGAATTCACAGTCTACTTGCAGTTCCTCTTTGGGGAGAAAATCAGGTAGAGGGTGTTGTTGGTGTTGATAATCCAACTGAAAATATAGATGATATGACATTATTACAGTCTGCATCTTCCTTTATTGTCAATGATATTAATAAACGAAAATTAATGGAACAACTGACTACCCTCAGTTATATGGACGGATTAACCAAAGTAGGAAATCGCTATAAGTATTTAAAAACCATTGAACAGCTTAAAGTAAATACACCTAATCAATTAGGGGTTATTTTTATTGATGTTATTGGCTTAAAATCGGCTAATGATACACATGGTCATGAGTATGGAGATTATTTACTTTTACATACAGCCGAAATTTTAAAAGGTATTTTTGAAGATCTTATTTTTCGAATTGGTGGAGATGAATTTGTTGTATTTGTTCCAGAGGTTTCTCAAGATCTCTTTAATGATACCATTTCTTGTTTAAGAAAGCGAGTAGATGCGGACGGAGATCTCAAAATTTCTATTGGATATTGTTGGAGAGATGGTGAAATTGATATTCATGCCCAGATAGCTCATACCGATGAATTGATGTATGTAGATAAACAGACTTATTATGACGCTCATCAGGAAATCATATATAGTCATCGTACAGGTGCTTCCAATCAATTACTTCATGAAATTAAAAATGGGATGTTTTCGATCTATCTACAACCTAAAATCGAAGCAATTTTGGGAACAGTCATTGGTGCAGAAGCTATGATTCGAAGAAAAGATGAATTTGATAGCTTTGTTCCAGCAGACATTTATCTATTTCGTTATGAAAAAGAATATATTATACGTCATCTTGACTTTTTTGCCTTAGAAACAGTGGGAAAACTATTACGTCAATGGGAATCTTATCTTCTTCCTAATTTTAGAATTTCTCTACGCTTTTCTAAAATTACTTTTTTAGAGCATGACATTGAGCAAACATTATCCAAACTTTGTAAGCAAATCGGAATTTTACCAAGTCGTATTGCATTTATTATTTCAGAAAACTTTCAGGATATGGATAAAAAAGAGTTGTTTCAACTAATTCAAAAACTTTCTGATACTGGATTTTATCTATTAATAGATGATTTTATTTTAAAATATAAAGAATATACAGATTATTTCCAAATAGAAAAAGATTCCACTATTTCTATTGTTCATACTATAAAAATCTACCGAGAATTGGACTCTAAAGTTGCTTCCTTAGACAATACTTTTCTTCTTTTTGGATGTGAAGTAGGTGGAAAATACTACTTAGAAGCACCATTATCGATGAACGAATTTATTAGAAGATTTATTCTAAAATAAAAAAGGTATCACAAAAATACTATAGAAAGAGCAGCTATGTAAAATTTTCCTGTAATTTTTACATAGCTGCTCTTTCTATTTTCATCTTATATAAGAATCAACTATTCATTGAAGCAATCAATGCAGCAATCTCATCTGCTGTCATCATATGATTAGAATCCGAACTTTTCTGTGAAACAACTGGCTTAGGCTCTACCTCTACAGGCTTTTTCTCTTCTTGTACAGGAAGTTCTCTTGGAATAAGTGCACTATCTTCTTCTAAATTTTCTGGACTTGAATTCAAAGAAATAGCCACTTCTTCTTGTACATCTTCCTCTTCTAACTCCGAAAATATCATATCTTCATTTTCAACTAGATCTTTTAATTCTGAGAATATAATATCTTCATTGTCAGTTTGATCCTCTGGTTGTGAAACTACAATATGTTCATTTCCAATCAGATCTTCTGGTCCTGAAATCATAATATACTCATTTTCAACCACTTCTTCTGGCTGTGAAACTATTATATCTTCACTTTCTATTACTTCTTCTGATTGTGGAATTACAATATCTTCACTCTCTATTACCTCTTCTGATTGTGGAATTACAATATCTTCACTCTCTATTACCTCTTCTGGCTGTGAAACTATCATATTTTCACTCTCTATTACCTCTTCTGGCTGTGAAACTACAATATCTTCACTCTCTATTACTTCTTCTGGCTGTGAAACTACAATATCTTCACTCTCTATTACCTCTTCTGGCTGTGAAACTATCATATCTTCACTTTCTATTACTTCTTCTATTTCTGTATCTTTTAGATCTAAACTTTCCTGTTCTGGTGTAAAAGTTTTGACAGTCTGTTGTACAGAAAGTTTTGACAATATTTCTTGTGTCTGGTGAATCTGTTTTGTAATCTTCTGTAAATGTTCTTGTACAGTTTGTGTATGTTCTAAAACAGTCTGTGTAAAATTCGAATCTGGAACAGTATTCATTTCTTCTCTAGTATGTAATTCATTATCTATTTGAAGTTTTAACTGTTCTAAAGATGCGGTAATACTTTCTGCGACTTGTTTTGCATTTTCTCTGTTATATTTAATAATTGCTTTTATTCCCTTTTTTTGTAATTCAAAACTTCGCTGTGCACTTAATTCTGACCATGCTACAAATTCTTCTGATCGTTCTTTCATCGTATTAGTATTTTCTTTCACAGCATTATACAATTCTTTTTGAGATTTTTGAAGTTCTCTCATCTGACATATCCAAAAGTCTTCTTGCTTTCTTATCTCATTTCGTTCTGCTTGAAGTTCTTCTTCTGCTTCTCTACGTTCAAAATTTAGATAGATATAGGAAACTGCCAGTAGAATAATTCCTATTATTCCTATTGCTAGATAATTTGTACGAAATTCAGAAATAACAAAAATCATCAACATTAATGTGACGATCATACCTAAAGTTGAAATCAGTTTCCCTTTTCCTTTAATGTCCATAAAGTCCTCCCCTTAATATAATTTTATCAACATTATACCATAACTTTGTGCACAAATGTACACATAAAATCAGAAGTTGAAACATTGTTTCTTTGTTT
>CAJUGJ010000016.1 GCA_910586015.1 uncultured Lachnospiraceae bacterium | reverse complement strand
TCAGTACGACTGGGCAGTTACAAGCCCATTACCTTTAGGTGATGGGTAGTTGACACTCTTTTACCATTCGTCTTAAAATAATAAAATAGGCAATCATAAGTGGTATAACTGCAGCAGTCCATGCAATTGGGCTTGCTAGACAAATTCCACGATATCCAATTTTCTTTGGAAGAGTAAAGGATACAATTACTCTGGAAACTAATTCAAAAATACCTGCCATCAATGGCATAAAACTCTTTCCCACTCCTTGTAAAACATTTCGATAAACAAAAATGAGAAACAAAAATGGGAAAAACAAACAACAAATATTAAAATAGGTTTGAGCTGCATCTAATACTGCCGCTGTTTGTTCTGTACCTTTTGGTATAAATAATCCTGCAAGTTCTCTTCCTGCAAATATTAAAACAAGAGCTGCTGCCACAGAAAAACATAAAGAAATTAGTGTACATTTTTTAACTCCTTCTTTGATACGATCTAATCTTGCTGCACCTAAATTCTGTCCTGCATAATTTGCCATTGTTACTCCAAACGTACCCGCTGGTTGTGTAACAAGTTGCTCTACTTTAGAAGCAGCGGTATATGCCGCAATTTTTTCTGTTCCAAATAAATTTAAAGCACCCTGTAAAATAATTACTCCTATTGCTGTAATAGAAAATTGAAATGCCATTGGAAGTCCAATCGCCATATGCTTCCATGCAAATTGTTTATTCCATCTAAAGTCTTTTCGCTTTAAGTGTAAAATAGGATATTTTTTAAGGGTATAGATCAGGCATAAAATTCCTGAAGTTCCCTGTGAAATAACAGTAGCCCATGCTGCTCCTGCCACTTCCATTGAAAAACCTAAAATAAATAAAAAATCTAAACCAATATTTAAAAAGGAAGAAATAATAAGAAAATAAAGTGGGGTTTTACTATCTCCAAGAGCTCTCAAAATACATGCGAGAATATTATACAGCACAGTTGTACCAATCCCCCAATAAATTACTACGATATAATCATAAGCCTGTTTGATAATATCATCTGGTGTATGAATCAGGCGAAGCAGAGGATATGTCGTAAGCACTGCAATGAAAGTCATAATAATTGTAGTAATGATACATAAAATTAAAATTGTTGCAGCAGAATTTTTTACCCCCTTTTCATCTTTTGCCCCAAATCTTTGAGCGATCATTACTGCAAATCCTCCTGTTAATCCTGTGACAAAACCAATGATTAAAAAACTCATTGGTCCAGTAGTGCCAACGGCTGCTAATGCCTGCGTATTAATACACTGTCCTACAATAATAGTATCTACCATACTATATAATTGCTGAAATATATTTCCAATCAAAATTGGAATTGAAAAAAATAAAATGAGTTTTGTTGGACTACCCTGTGTTAAATCCTTTGTGACCTTATTTTCCATTTTATTCCTCCATATTTGATATATAAAATTACAAAACTGCCATTAAGAATATCACTAAATCTAAGAAGAATCAATATAAAAAATCTACAAAATAAAAAAGGAACTATTACACTAAGAATGAAATATACCATATCTTGTATATTCCTTTCCTAACGTAATAGCTCCTAATAATTGTTAGTTTCTATTTGGATACCAAGAATCAGAGATTCTATAGTCCTTTTCTAATACATCCGCTGCTTGTTTTATCAGTGTTTCTGTATCTTTTGTAGTTTCTATTGCTTCTTCTAAAAGTTCTATCAGTTTGTCTAATGGATTTAATGCAATGTGTCGCTTTAATAGTCCTATCATAACATTTTGTAAAAGAGCAAGTCCAACCTTTTCTGGTACAACTCCATCTACTACAGCTGGATAGCGTTTTTGTACCAATTCTACCATATCACTTACAATCTGCCGGTTCATAATCTTTTCGTAATACTCTAAAATACAATGTTGTAAATGAGTACACATAAATGAAAAAGCTTCTATTCCCTGTTCTGTTGTATCCTCATCCAAAACACTTTTCCAAACTCCATCTATTCCCCAAACAGGATCTTTTTGTTCTATGTCTTCTTGGTTTTGTGCTTTTTCATGTAAATAAAATAATTTTGGATACCAGACATTATTTCTTGCAACTTCAACTCCCTTAATTAAAATCCGGTATTCCTTTTCTTTTAGCTGTATATTATCTCTAATGCGGATTAATGGTACCAAAATTCCACATTCTCCTGCTAAAAGACTTCTTATTTCATGAAGCTTTTTATATCCTTGTTTTCCCTCTTTCATTAAAAGTTCTACCAGACCCACTCCACATTCTAATATAATTGGTTCTTTTAAAAATGATGCACAAATTTCTTCTTTCCAGCGTCGGTTTTGTAACTCAGCATCTGGAATTCTCTCTTTTTTAAAATCACACAATTCATCCATACTACATTCTAATACAGCAGCTAAAGAATACAATAAATCAATATCTGGATATCCGTTTCCGCGTTCCCATTTTGATACTGCCTGTGCTGTCACTCCCAATCGTAAAGCCAATTCTTCTTGGGTATACCCTAATTCTTTTCTTATATTGCTTAAACGAATCCCAAAGTTTTCTAATCCCATTTGCTTTCCTCTCTTTTCTTTTTTGTTATATACTTATCATAACAAAGTTTAGGAAAGCATACAAACAACGAAACGTTGAACTTTTTCTCAACAAAAAGAATTAATTATCAAGTAACTTTTGTTTCTTTGTCCAGCTCATCAAATTTCTAAGTTCTGCCCCAACTTTCTCTAACTGATGATCTGCCTCCATTCTTCTCTTTGCATAGAAATTTGTACAGCCAATCTGGTTTTCTAACAGCCAGTTTCTTGCAAAGACACCTTCTTGAATATCTTTTAATACCTGACGCATTGCGTTTTTCGTATCTTCTGTTATAATCTTTGGTCCAGTGATATAATCTCCGTATTCTGCTGTATTTGAAATGGAATATCTCATTCCTGCAAAACCACTTTCATTGATGAGATCTACAATCAGTTTCATCTCATGAATACATTCAAAATAAGCACTCTCTGGTTCATATCCTGCTTCTACTAATACTTCAAATCCTGCTTTCATCAATGCAGTTACACCACCACATAAAACTGCCTGCTCACCAAATAGATCGGTTTCAGTTTCTTCGCGGAAAGTAGTCTGTAATACGCCTGCTCTTGCACCGCCAATTCCCAGTGCATAGGCAAGTCCAAGATCATGTGCCTTTCCTGTAGCATCCTGATGTACTGCAATCAGACAAGGAACTCCCTGTCCTTCCTGATATTGACTTCTTACAGTATGTCCTGGTCCTTTTGGAGCGATCATAAGAACATCTACATCCTTTGGAGGAATAATCTGACCAAAGTGAATTGCAAAACCATGAGCAAACATTAAAGCATTTCCTGCTTCTAAATTTGGCTCAATGGATTCCTTATACATCTTTGCCTGTTTTTCATCATTAATTAAAATCATAATAATATCTGCTTTTTTTGCAGCGTCTGCTGCTGTATAAACTTCAAATCCAGCTTCCTCTGCCTTTGCCCATGACTTACTTCCCTCATAAAGACCAATAATTACATGAACTCCTGACTCTTTTAAGTTCAACGCGTGAGCATGTCCTTGACTTCCATAGCCAATAATTGCAACTGTCTTGTCATCTAATAAAGATAAATTGCAATCCTGTTGATAATAAATTTTTGCCATTGTTTTATCCTCCTGAAAATTTATTGTTATCCTACAATATAGTCGGAAATATCTCCTGATCCCCCTGCTCCTCTAGAAAGCCCTGTAAGACCTGTTCTTACAATTTCTAAAATCTGAAATCCTTCTAATAAATTCAAAAATGCGTTAAGTTTTGTTGGATTTCCAGTTAGTTCAACCATTAAAGAATCCTTTGCCACGTCTACTACTTTTGCTCGAAAAATATCTGCAACTGCAATAACTCCCTGACGATTATTTACATCTGCTTTTACTTTTACTAATACTAATTCCCTACAGACAGATTCTTCTGGCAGTAGTTCTTTTAATTCTAGCACATCTTCTAGTTTTGCAACCTGTTTCCGGATCTGATCTAAAATTTGATCATCTCCACTGACTACAACAGTCATTCTAGAAAATTTAGGATTCTCTGTTTCCCCTACCGTTAAACTATCAATATTATATCCTCTGCGGCTGAACAATCCCGAAACTCGACTTAATACTCCAGCCGTATTATCTACTAAAATCGATAATACTATCTTTTTCATACAAACCCTCCAGCCTTCTTGATTTTATTTCACACTTTAATGTTGTAACGTCTTTCAGTATTGTAACAATTTCCTTGCTATTTGTCAATGTAAAATTCATTTAAGATTCTTTTTCTAAAATAGCTAAGATATATTCATAAGCATGATTAATTCCTTCTACAAATCCACGACTGGAATAACTTGCTCCGGTAATTCCATCTACTCTAGTTCCTTCTTGTGGTTCTTGCTTTTCAGGTAATGGTGTCACTTGTGGCTCTTGCTTTTCAGGTAATGGTGTCGCTTGAGGTTCTTGTGTTGGTTCTATTGCAACTCCACTTCCACCTGCTGCCTGTTTTAAACACTCTTCCACTTGATTTATAAAATCACTAATTCCAATACTTACTGTAGCAACTACATCTGTCTTTCCGTTTTCATCTGTTGTGAGCCCAGAGATTCCCTGTTTTTCAATAACATATGTGGCAAGTGCATTTGCTTGTTCTGCCCATGTTGCTCCATTTTCTGTCATCACATATTGACCATTTTCAGAAAGCATACGTTTTGTATTTCCCTCAGCGTCTATACAGTCCCAAACCACAGACTGAATTCTACCGTTTAATACAGTAAGTGTTACTTGACTTTTATAGCCACTATTATCTGCTTCTTGTGCTGTCACTGTATAATTTCCATCCGAAAGTGTTACATTTGGAGCTGCAATTTTAGCAGCTGATGCACGGGTAAGACATGCCTCTGTCTGATTAATAAAATCCTGAATAGAAATACTTACTCCAGCAATCACATCTGTTTTTCCATTTTCATCTACAGTCAATCCCTGTGTTCCTTGATGTTCTAAAACATACGCCGCTAATGCCTGTGCCTGATCTGCCCAAAGCATTCCATTATCCTTCATAACATAGCGACCTTCTTTAGACAATTTTGCTTTTCCAATTCCCTGTGCATCTACAGAATCCCAAACAATCTTTGTAACTACTCCATCTTCTACTGTCATAATAAGCTGACTAGTATATCCATTTTCTGCTTCTTTTGCACGTTCTATATAAACTCCATCTTGCAATAAACTACTGTTTGAAGCATCTGCTTTCTTTAAACATTCTTCCACTTGAGATACAAACTCATTGACTGAAATACTAACCGTTGCCAGTGCGTCTGTCTTTCCATTTTCATCGAGTTTTAATTCAGAAATTCCTTGGTGTTCTATTACATAGGTTGCAATCTCTCTTGCCTGATCTGCCCATGTCGCACCATTTTCTGTCATCACATACTGTCCACTTTCGGAAAGAACACTCTTTTTGTTTCCATTCTCATCTGTCTGTTCCCAAGATACAAATGTAATTCTTCCTTGTTCTACGGTTATGCTCACTTCACTGGTATATCCATTTTCTGGCTCAGGTGAAGTTACTTTATAAACTCCATCTTTTAATGCAAGTTCTGGCTTTACCGTCTTTGCCTGTGCTGCACGTTTGATACAATTCGATACTTGTTCTACAAATTCATTGATAGAAACACTCACTCCACTAACGGCATCGGTCTTTCCCTCTTCGTTCAAGGTTAATCCATCTACACTTTGATGTTCTAAGACATATGCTGCTAATGCCTTTGCCTGATCTGCCCAGAGTAATCCATCTGGTGTCATAGTATATTCTCCTGTTTGAGATAACACACTCTTTTTTTGTCCTGCCTCATTATAGGCTTCCCAAACAACTTCTGTAATAATACCATCTTTTACAGTTAAACTTACTTCACTGGTATATCCATTATGCGGTTCTTTTGCTCGTTCTACGTAAAATCCATCTTGTAAATTAAGATCGGTTTCTGGTTTTAATGTTGTTGTTGGTGTTGGTGTGTTTGTCGGAGTTGGAGTATTTGTTTGAGCCTTTTTCCCTTCTAAATAAACAGGTAATTCTACATTAATAAACTGTTTTAAAAAAGAATCTTCCATGATTTTTGATCCAAATCCTTCAGTTTCTTTGTGAGATAGCACCTCAACTGCAGTAATCTTATCTGCTGTCTGATTAAAAGTTACTGCTAATACAATAGGCTCTTCTGCAAATCCTTTTGTCTGTGTAACTACCTCATATCCAGTAATTGTTCCCTTTTCATCCACTATCTTTGAGGCTTTTTGAATTCCAAGTTCAGTATACCCCTCAACAGATAATTCTGCTCCCTGAACAGGTTCATAGCTTTTGCGAAGTGCAATTCCTCCAAATAAAGCACATGCTGTTACTGCACTTAAAGTTACAATTCCTACCCATGATTTTTGTTTTTTCATACAATTCTCCATTCTGTTGCCCTTGGTTAGTGGCATAAATAGTAATAAAAACGCTGTTTTTGCGTTTTTTGAATGTGAAAAATCATCCTTAAACACATTTTTTGTTTTATTAGAATGATTTTCATACTTTATTTCAACATTCTATCATATCTTTTACATTCGGTAAAGTATTATTTTATTCCCTTTTGACTTGACATGTTGTATATAATCTTCTACAATATTACTTTAAAATCAAGATTGGGAGATTTTCATGAAAAAAAGACGATATCAATATTTACTTTGTATTCTATTTTGTTTTTTACTTTTTAACGGCTGTAGTCGTTTCGATCCTTCCAAAAAGCAACAGTTAGAATCAGAAGAACTTTCTCCGATTTCAAAGTCTTCTTTTAAACTAAATACTGTTGTCTCCATTACAATTTATGACAGTACTGATACTTCTTTATTAGATGGTGCACTCGCTCTTTGTGATAAGTATGAGGCAATGTTAAGTAAGACGAAAGAGGAAAGTGAAATTTGCAAATTAAATAAAGGAATTTCTGTTTCTTTATCCAAAGAAACACTTTCTTTAATTGAAACAGGTCTATATTATTCTAAGCTTTCTAATGGAGCATTTGATATTTCTATTGAGCCATTATCTTCTCTATGGGATTTTACTGCACTTTCTCCAAGTGTTCCTTCAAAAACTTCTATTGAAGAAGCTCTTAGACATATTGGTTGGAACTATGTTCACATTTCTAATCAGAGTGTTTCTTTTGAACAATCTGATATGGGAATTGATCTGGGTGCTATTGCAAAAGGATTTATTGCAGATCGAATAAAAGAGTATCTGTTAGAAAATAATGTTCAAAGTGCTTTAATTAATTTAGGAGGCAATGTATTATTAGTTGGTTCAAAACCGAATGGAGACGATTTTAAAGTAGGAATTCAAAAACCGTTTGAGGATCGAAACGAAACGATTGCTATTATGGAACTATCTGATGTTTCTATTGTATCTTCTGGAATTTATGAACGCTATTTTAAACAAGATGATATTCTTTATCACCATATTCTCAATCCTTCCACTGGATATCCTTATGATACAGGATTAACTGCTGTAACAGTAATTACAAATCATTCAGTAGATGGTGACGCATTAAGTACAACTGCATTTGCTCTTGGTTTAGAACAAGGAATGGAATTCATTAACTCTTTAGAAGATGTCTATGCCGTTTTTATTACAAAAGAAAATGAATTATATTATTCCGATGGTTTTAAAGAAACGATTCCAATTTCTAATTAATTTAAACCTATTTTACTCTTCATACACTTCATTCCAGTGATAGATTATATTCTCTGCTGATATAATGAGCTCACATTCTTTGTGATAAGGTTCTTTATCATACCAAAGCCAGCAGCCAGACCTTTCGGTTTGACTGCTGATATATGAATACAAAAATTCCAGACTGCATAAATCTGTATTTATCTGTGTCATCAAATCGTTGAGTGTATGTTCTGTACGAATTGTATTTTTATTGTGTTCTGTGAATATATATATTGTTATAGCAGTATCTTCAGAATATAAAAGTGGAAATTCCATCTGTGATTCGCCTGTATAGTATTTTTTGTTTTCATGAATGTCATTTTGTTCTATCCAAAATCCATCTGCAAAGGTAAAAAAGAGTGTTTTATTTTTTAGAGATATCCGAGTTGCTCTACAATCATGTAAGTTAATATGTTCCCCACTAGTTATTATTTTTGTATTAAAAGAATGATTATATTTATACATAGTATCCTTTCTAAACCTCTATATTAACAATAAAACACCAATATTTTGTAAGATGGTGCTTTTTAGGAAGTGAAACTTAAAAATAAGTATTCTTCTTTCTAAAGGCGATCTTTGTGAGAGTAAAGAAAATGTTTTCATTTTTATTCTCATTTCCTTAGACAGTTCTTTCTGATAAATTTTTAAAAATTCGGCTGCTTGTATCTGTGTTAGAGATAATGCTTTTTTCTGTTTTTGTATCTGTGTAATACCATTTTTAATATAGTCTAGTCTTGTTGTACTACCAACTAAATTTTTTTTATGTTGTCTATAAAATAAAGTAGGTTCTTTGATATATCCAATATGACCAAAAGCGGCAGCTATCAGAGAGATCCACCAGTCATGAAATCTCGCATTATCTGGAAGTATGGTAACTTTGCTTGCTAAAGCATGATTAAATAACATCATACAGCCACTACATTTGTTTTCCATTAAAAGATGCTCTAAATCGGTCTTTTTCACATTTAATCTCTGTGTTTTATGATAAGATGGTCGCTTTATATTTAATTTTTCGTCTGTTACTATAGCATCACTAAATACTAAAAGTGGACAGTCTTTTCCATATATCTTCTCCATCTTTTTAATTCTTTTTAACATAATAGAGATTCTGCCTGCAAACCAAACATCATCCTGATCGCAAAACATATAGTAATCGCTTTTTTCTTCTTTTACACAAGTCATTAATCCAGACAAAAAATTTTTGGTTACACCAAGATTTGTTTCATTTTGGTGAATTTGAATTTGATTTGGCATTTTTTCGTTATATTCTTTTAAAATAGAGATAGTATTATCTGTAGAACCATCATCACATATCAATAAACTCCAATTTTTTTCTTGTAAAATAAGAATCGAATCCAGTTGCTGTCTTAAATAGGCTTCACCACAATAAGAAGCCATAATAATTTGTACTTTGCTCATAGATCACCTATCTTTCCAATACTGTGTATTAGAACTTAAAAAAGGAAGTAGCTTTTTAGGAAGAAACCAATACTTTTTACCTAATAAATATCCTATATATTTTGCTCCACTTTGAAATAAAAGATAAATCGCCATCCAATAGTTTCTCCGACTGGTTAAAAATTGAAATGTCTGTTTTACAAGTCGTATTCCTTCTTTTTCTGCTGGAAGTAAGGCATAGACTTCTGGATGTTCTGCCTGTGCTACCCCTATATCAAAATTTCGCTGAAATTGCTGAAAACATGTATATTCATGAGAATGAATTACCTTTGCATCGGCAGCATAGTTTATTGCATAGCCTTCCTGTAATAACTTCGCAGCAAATAACATATCTTCTCCAAAAATAATTGGAAATGAGAATCCACCCATTTGTTCATAAATATCCCTTCGATACATCGCACATACATCAGAACAAAAATACGCTTTAATTCCCATTGTTACAATATCCTTCTTTGTCTTACGAAGTTTTGTTGATGGATAATTAAAGATTCTTGTATATGCTTCAATAATACCTGCATCCTCTTTTGCAAGTTGTCTTGCATAAGCCACCGCAGTATTTTCTTCTAAAAGTGCTTCCATTAATCGCTCTATTAATTGATAGTCTGCTGGTACTGCATCTTGTGTCATAAATAAAAGATAGTCTGCATCTGATTTCATTGCACCTAAATGTCTTGTCCTTCCATGATCAAATTCTTCTTTTTTTACTGGACAACACTTAATCTCAATCTCAGGACAATTTGAATTATTTGCTACACTTTTAAAAGTTTTCTTTTTTGTTTCTAAAGAGAGCCATTCTACTAATTCTTTTGTATCTTCTTTACTATCTTGTGTATTCATAAGAATAATTTTTGAAGGTTTTACAGTCTGTAAAAAAAGCATTTTTAGTAAAGTCCGAAACTCTTTTTTAGGGTGATAAACGGGAATAATAACATCTATTTTCACACAATTCCTCCATTCAAATGTTTTTATTAATATTATATTTCTAAACTACCCTATTGTCTAGGGATAATAATAAAAAGGAGCTGTTACAACAGCTCCTTTTTATTACTCTACTAACCCAATATTTAAGTCTAATTTATTGTCTGTTCCGCCTTCCCCATTGATTACATAATAAGCACTCCATTCTTCTGGCTTTATGTATAGCTCAATGGATTTTAACTCAGATTCTTGATGCCCTTTAGCAAACCAATCTGCTTTTGCCTGTTCTAAGATAAGCTTTGGTTCTAACTGATAACCACTCTGCTGAAATACTACTCTTGCCTCTATTTCTTCTATCTTTTCTGCTTTCTTTGCTGTAGAAACATCCTCTTTTTGTGTAGAAGATTTTTCAGAGGTCTTTCTTTTTGGCTTTTTCTCAGCTACAGATATTGATTCCGCTTCTTGTGTCTTTTTCTTTCTTCCTCTTGTTGCTTTCTTTGATTCACTTAAATCTTCTGGCATGTTTAAATCTTTTTGCTTTTCACTCATCCTTTACACCTCTTTCTTTTTGGTTATTTCAATTTAGTAGTTAAAACTTCACAATCGCAATACTTTAACTCTTTTGATAATAGCTCATTTTTTCTGAAAAGACAAGTCTTTTTATTTATTTTTCGCATATTATTCAAGTTTTGGCACATTCTGGCTTTCCTTTTGTATAAAATAAATAACTTTTTACTGCTTTCTAATCTAATAATTCCCGATATACTCTTAATACATTCTTGTAAAATATTCCTTCTATCTCTTTTTGTGAAAGTCCTGCACTATGTAGAGCATCTTCTAAAATAGGAAGATAAGAAACATCTTTTAGATCGTCATTTCCATCTATTCCATCAAAATCTGATCCTAAACCAATACAGTCACTTCCTGCTAAATTTCGAATATAAAGAATATGATCTACAATCTCTTTTATCCCTGCATGTATCTTCTCTTCTCCCGATGGGTTTTTTAAAAAGTCCATTGCATAATTAATTCCCATCACTCCACCACGTTGAGAAAGTTTTCGAATCATATCATCTGATAAATTTCTCCTATGCCTACAAACTGCTCTAGCATTAGAATGACTTGCTACAAATGGCACTTTTGTATGCTCAAACACATCATAAAAGCCTGCATCTGATAGATGAGATACATCTATAATCATTCCTAACTGCTGCATCTCCTCTAAAAATTCCAGTCCTTTTTGGGTAAGTCCATTTTCTGTATTTACTCCATCCCAATCTGTTTCTTGTCCCTGCTTTGTTATCGCATTGGGATATCCCAATTCATTTGGATAATTCCAAGTCAGTGTGAGCATCCGAACTCCCAGTCGATAAAGGGTTCTAAGATAGGATACTTCTCCCTTTGTTGTTCCGCCCTCTTCTACTGTCAATAGTGCCGACATTTTTCCCTTTGAATCATTTTCTAATATTTGTGAATACTTTGTCACTGGAAGAATCAACTCTGTATTTGCTTCTAATTCACGATAATATAGATCGGCTAAAATAAGACAAGCTTCTAAAGGATTTTCCCAACTAGGCAAATGCACAAAAAGAGCAAAATTTTGCAGTAAATATTCCGACTTTTTCATCTTTTTTAGATCTAAATGTAAATTGTTTTCATACAAATTTGGTTCTTTTGTACCACTCTTTTTTCTACAATGATAGATTGCAGAAATCGTATCACAGTGCATGTCTATAATTTTCAATTTTGGTCTCCATTTCTATTTTTCACTTAAAATACGGTACCTGCTATATCGAAACTGGTAGCTAAATCTTCTCGATAATTTTCTTTACATGGATCTAAACTCTCTATTACTACTCCATCTCTTCCATTTTTTCCTGTAGAATGAATATATTGTTCTTCTCCAAGATAAATAGCTACATGTCCCGGTGCAAATAGTAAATCTCCTGGCTTTTTCTGTTGTAATGAAATTTTTCGAATTGGAAAATCATCTTGTATACAAGAATCTCTATAAATAATTAAACCATTGAGTAAATATGCCATTTGACATAGTCCAGAACAATCTATTCCTAACGTTGTTTTTCCACCCCAGCGATAAGATGTTCCTAAATAAGAAAGAGCTGTTTTTATTATACTATCTCTAAATTCTTGTTCATTCTTTCCTAAAATTCTATCAATATAAACTGAGGGAAGAAACTTTGGTTCTTCTTTTAGTCTGGCAGTCATTTTTCGAAGTTTCTCATACTCATCTTCATAAATAGACTTTACATAAGCTTTAAGCCAGCATTTACGAAGAAATCCTATTCTTCCATCTACCAATCCAACCTTAACAAAACCATCTTCATCTGGTTGTTCCAATCGTATGATTTGTGCCCCCTTTGGAAGACATGCTAACCGATAAGCCTGATAACTTGGTGCTGCTAAGATATCTACATGATTTTTTATAATAATTCCCCGTTCTGCCTGCTCCCAAGTACAAATTTTAGAGGACTGAAATAAAAGATTATGTCTGTGAAGATATCCTTCATAGCGATAATGTGTTCTTACATACCACCATTCTCCTCTTTCTTCTAACAACTCTACTTTCATTCCATATAAAACTTCATCTATCGATGCCATTCGATGTTCTGGATTTTGATAGAGTGGTGCTATTGCACATTTGATTAATGCAGTCTGCATCTCACTCCTCCTTTCTGACAACATAAACTCCGTTGGATCTTATGTTGCAGTCTGAAAATTCAGAACGAAAAATTTATTATCTTAGACGATTGCTCCCAAATCTTGCTACTGTTTGAAGATGTCGCTTTACATAATCAAGTCGTTCCTCTAAAGAATCTGTTCCTACTGGGAGATCCATAGAAATCTCTATACTGCTCATTAAATGTTCATTGAGATGTTTTTTTAGCTGATAGAGCCACTCTAATTTTTCGGCTGGATCAGAGGTATCTAAAAAAGCTGCTAAATCCGAATCCATTTCTGCTTCCTTTGATTCTTTTTTTTCATCTGACTTATTTTCTATTTCCTTTGTTTTGACTTCTTCTGTTTTGACTTCCTCTGTTTTGACCTCTTCAAATTTTGTAAGAAACTCTTCTTTTGACATTGCAAAAAAACTAAACTTTTCATATAATTGTTGATAGATTACCAGTTTTTCTCCTGTTATTGTATGGGTTGCTTCACATAAAATCTGATATTGTCTTTCTAAGTCTTTTTCTTTTTGCTGCCAACAGATTGTACCTGAAATAATCTTTTTCATTCTTTTCCTCTTTTCTTTTTTAAACTAGAAAAATATCGATAGTAAATTAAAAATAAAATAGAAGTGATCACCCAAGTTAAAGGATAACTAAAGACTACTGTTTTTATTTCCGGACGTTTTGGTACTGCGGTAAATAGCCAAACTACTCTTAGTACACATACTCCTAAACAGGTCATAATCATTGGAATCAGTGCATCTCCAACCCCTCGGAGTGCTCCTGATAAAATTTCGATACAGACATAAGTAACAAAAGTAGGAACTAGAAAATGTAAAATTTCCATTCCTTGTTTTAATACAGCTACATCGTCTGTAAACAATAAATAAATATAAGATCCGAAAAAGTAAAGTAAAACGCTCATTCCAACCGCTGTTCCTGCTGCCATTGCCATACAGATTTTAATTCCTTTTCGTACTCTATCATATTTACCTGCACCGTAGTTTTGTCCTACAAATGTTGTAATAGATACTCCAAACGCCCCCATAATCATCCAGAATACTCCGTCAATTTTTCCATAAGCAGTCCAAGCAGCAATTACATCTGTTCCAAACGAATTAATATTGGATTGAATTAATACATTGGAAAGAGAATACATAACAGACTGAAATCCCGCTGGAAGACCAATCTTTACAATTCGTATTAAAATCTTTCGATCAAAACGGATTTTAGATAATTCCAGTCGATAACTGTCTGTTGTATGTCGTAATGTTCTTAAAATAAAAAACGCACTTAATACCTGAGACAAAACAGTCGCAATTCCAACCCCTGCTACATTCCATCTTAAAATTGCTACAAATAAAATGTCTAAACCAATATTAGTAAAACAACTTAAAATCAAAAAATACAAAGGTCGTTTCGAATCTCCAACTGCCCTTAAAATTCCAGCCCCAATATTATAGATAAGATTTGGTATCATACCTATAAAGTAAATTCGGATATAGGTTAAAGAAAAATCCATGATATCTTCTGGGGTATCCATTGCATGTAATGCCATAGGAGCAATCATAATTCCAACTACCGTTAAAACTGTCCCTCCACTTAATGCTAAAGCAGCGGCAGTATGTACACTTTTTTGTACATGTCCTGCTCTCTTTGCTCCATAGTATTGAGAAATAATTACAGTCGCACCAGATGCTAAACCAACAAAAAAACCAACTAATAAATTAATTAATGTACCTGTTGTTCCCCCAACCGCCGCAAGTGCTTCTTTTCCTACAAATCTTCCGACAATCATCGCATCTGCTGTATTATAAAGCTGCTGAAAAAATGTACCGAGTAAAATTGGAAAAAAGAAATATAAAAGTTGCTTCCAAATTACTCCTTGTGTTATTCCATTCTCTTTTTGTATTTCAGGTTTCATGATACTCCTCATTCTCAGCAATTACTTCTGTTCCATAAACCTCTATTTGAGATAAAGCTGGAAATGGAGAGGGATCCGAAGAAGCTATCAGTTTTTCCATTGTCAGAGAGTGAATTCTTTTTTTCTCAAATCTAAAACAATGTGCCTGTTGCGATTTTTCCATTGAAAAGTCAAGAGAAGTTCCATCAGAAAATACAAATGTTACTTGTTTCCACCAATTATCATGAGGAAAATCCGCTCTGGTATACAAAACGATCTGATCGACTAAAACCTCTCTTCCAAATTCTAAAGTAAAGGAAGCATCTGGTCTGCGGTTGATTCCCCAAGATCCATAAGGCCACTCTCCATGAGAACGATTTTCACGAATTCCATCAATCGCATTTCGTGCTGCAAATACAGCTTCTCCACGAGTTTCTACATTCGCTCTTGCATGAGGATAATATTCTGCTTCCTCATTTTGTCCCATTAAATTTTGATCTATTGGATTTAACGCTAGATTTCGGTAAGCAGATACCTCTCCTTTTGTGGCAACTCTAGCATATAGATAATGCCTATTTCCATAAAATACTTTTGGAGAATAACTATTTCTTTTTTCTCCAAATGGAATTTTAAATTCTAGAGAATTTTTTTTCAAATAGATCAAAGCAGGTGTAAGTGCATCATCTACTTGGACTACTAAATACTGTTTTGATTCAGATACTTCAATAACAATACGATCTCCTTCTTCATATTCTAGAGCTGCAACTAAATGTACTTCGTCTATTCCACAGCTTACACATTTTGTAATTCCATTAGCACAAAGTATCTTCATTGATAATTCTAACATCGTTTTTTCCTCCATCCTTTTTATCTGGTTCAATCTGAAATGTAATTGTTAAATCATTTTTTAAATCTATTATTCGTTTCTTCCAACGAAGACAAGTTACAATCTCTTCTATGCCCTGATGGTTTTTATGTGATATCTCTTCTTTTGAAATGTTTTTAGAATTGAAATCTAAACTAATCTTACAAGCAGTTTCTTTTCCTTGAATTCGTATTGTGTTTTTAAAAATTTCTACAGGATATCTTGTAACTAAATTTTCTGTTATAGATAGTTCCTTTTCTGCCCGAAATTTATCTTCTATTTTAAGAATTCCTGTTTTTGTGTCAAAGAAAAGTGTTCTCCAAAAGGAAGTTAGTCCCAAAGTTGGATATGCCCTTTCTAAACGCATTTTTACTTTTCCCTCTCCATCTGCTATAAATTCCTGACATCGATAGTCTGTCCCTGCATACTGTCCCATTCCACAAAGAATGGGAACATTGTGGGAAAACGAACTGTTACAGAAAATATGATATCTTTTTTCCCCAAAGTAATCTGCTGTATATTCCCCTGCTCCAAGATCTTCTAGTAACATATCTGAACCTAGTACATAAAAAAAGCTTCCTACATCATTATGATTATGTGGCTCTTGATTTGTACCTCCCTTTACTGCCATTCCACTTTGAAATGCTCCCTGACAGATACACCACTGTGATATTGGAAATACTACAACCTTTGTCGGTGTTTGAATTTCATTTTTAAAAGGCTGAGAGTTTCGTTTTCCTAAATACTCTTTTGTCCATATGATATCCCGATAACATGCCATAAATCGAAAACAAGAATCACTGTCAAATGTTCCTGCCATTTTTAAATTTGGTACAGTTACTCCTTTAAAATTTTGAGCTAAAAAACATGCAAGTCCTACTTTAAAATAACTATCCTTACTTCCATCTGAAAAACTGACTGTTTTTCCTCCTTCAAAAAAACAACTCTGATAAAACAGTGCAATTTTTTTCATCTTCTCACTGGCAAGTAAATCACATTTCCCTTTCGTATATTCCTTTAATTGGGCAGCAAATCCAGTATAATAGGTCATTCCATAAGTATAGTAATCTAATCCTTCCATACAGACACCATCATCGCCAAAACCATTCAGATAATTTTTTAAAGCTGCTATAATGCGCTTTAAACAGGTTTCTAGTCGTTTTGGTGTATCTTTCATCCAATAAATACTTGCACTTCCTATTGAACCTGCACAGACAGAATTCCAATTTTCTGAACATGTTTCCCAAAAAGCATAGGGAATTTCAGATTCATAAAAAGGGGTAAATACACGCTCTTCTACCTCTGTCTTAACTCTTTGTAGGCATTTTTTTGAGAGTCTTTCCTTTAATAAACTGCAAAGTTCTGATACAGTCTGTGCTGTTTCACAGGCAAACAGATCGATTGTAATTCTCCAATTTGTATTTTTTTTTCGATTTACATGTGCAGGCAATGCCCAACATTCTTCTTCACAAATAGAAGTTAAAATCTGTTCAAGATACAAAATGTCTTCCCTGCGTTTTTTTAATACAGCTAATATCCCAAAAGTTGCTAAATATTTTCTTCGAAGAAAATAAACATTTTCATAGACAAGACGATTCCCATCTTGTTCAAATCGTGAAAATAATTCTTCGGTCAAAGAAGGCATCGGTTTATCTCTTAATTCTTCTGCAATTTCCTCTATTCTTTGTTCATAATTTACCAGAAATTGTTTTAACTTTTCTTGTAATACTTCTTGTTCCACTTCTGTTTTTTGTTCCCTCTCTTCATCATCAAATTTTTCGTATTTTTATTTTAACATTTCCCTCTTCAAATTACTATAGTTATCTTTTTTATATTGTATATTATTTTTTTAATGGTACAAACTATTTTGAAAAGATGTTAGAAAGGAAGGGTTGAAATGCAGTTAACCGCCAATCTAGAAGAAAATAGATCAAAACTCTATGAAATCTTCCCTATTTCAACCAGTTATGATTTGATTTCTAGAGATCTTTATCTTGGAAAAACAAAAGCGTTTTGGCTTGGTATTAATGGATTTTGTAAAAATGATCTGTTACAAAAAATCTTTGCAGATCTGCAAGATAATAGTTATACAAAAGATCTTACCATAGAAAATCTCGAATTATTTGTAGCTTCTAAGATTGGATATATCCAAACAGAGCTTACAAATGATTGGGATGTAATTATTAAAAATGTATTAAGTGGTCCTTCTGTGTTATTTCTTGATGGTTTTTCTTCTGCAGTCATTTTAGATACTAGATCGTATCCAACCCGTTCCGTAGAAGAACCCGATACAGAACGAGTTAGTCGTGGTTCAAAAGATGGTTTTGTCGAAACGATTGTATTTAATACAGCTCTTATACGTCGCAGAATTCGTAGCACAAAACTTTGTTTTGAAGTTATGACAGCTGGAACAGATACAAAAACAGATATTGTAATCGGATATCTAAACGATCTTGCTGATCCTAAATTAGTAGAAACAATCAGAGAAAAAATAAATTCTCTTTGCATTCCATCTTTGACAATGGGATCAAAGAGTTTAGAAGAATTAATTATAAAAAAAAGATGGTTTAATCTTATGCCTCAAATTCGGTATACCGAACGACCTGATGTTGCAAGTAGCTATCTGCTTGAGGGATATGTTATTGTTCTTGTAGATAATACTCCTACTGCACTTGTCTTTCCCTGCAATCTTTTTCAGTTTACTCAAAATCCAGAAGACTACTATCAAAATCCATCTGTCGGAAATTATCTAAGATTTTTGCGGTTTGGATGTATTCTTTTAAGTCTTTTTTTACTGCCCTGTTTTCTTTTAATGGGAATCTATCAAAGTTCCCTTCCAAAGTGGCTTTGGCTAATCACCTCTGAAGAAGTGACAAAAACACAGCTTTTTTTGTATGTATTAGTTATTGAATTAGGACTGGATATTTTTAAATATTCCTCTAGTAATGCTGCGAGTGGTCTTTCAAATTCTCTTGGTCTGCTTGGAGGACTTATTATTGGTGATATTGCAATTTCTTTGCACTGGGCAACTTTAGAAGTCATCTTTTATGCAGCAGTTACTATGCTTGCTACTTTAAGTATCTCTTCTCAGGAGTTTGGAAATGCCATACGCCTTTATCGACTATTTTTAATTTTGCTCACAGGCTGGTTTGGACTTTGGGGATTTATAGTGGCAACTGTTCTGATTTTAATTTCTATTGCAAGTACACCTTCTTTTGCTGGAAAAAGTTATCTTTGGCCGCTTTTTCCTTGGAACTGGACTGCCTTAAAGACACTACTCTTTCGATATCCTACTGCAAAATACGAAATAACAAGACATAAAAGAAAAGAATAGTGTTTAAAAGCCGGAGTAGCTTAAATGCTACTCCGGCTGTGTTTCTAATGTAAGTCTTACCTGCATTAATTCGAGTTTTTTTAAACACCAAAATAAATATTCCTTTAAATGTCCAAATAAAATTACTGCCTTTGTATAATCAGCCGAAAATTGATGTTTGCTTGCCTCAAGAATCTCCCAAAGTTCATACATCGTTTTTGATGCAAAAAATAATCCATAATCTTCGGCTTCTTTTGAATGTATTTTTAATTCTTGCAATGTTGTATCATGAACAGAGGAAAATCCACTTTGAAATATTTGATAGCAAATCTGTTCCAGTTCTTCTAAAAATATTCTCAGTTCTTCTAAGTTTTCCATATCCACCACCTTCGTCTTAAAAAACAGAAAGCGGATACAGTGTTAGCCGCTTTTCTTCTATTCCTATAATTCCAAAAAACAGCGAAATCTTCATTTTATTTTTTTTCTTTAACCGTTTTTCTAATCGTTCTAATTCTTTAATCACAGCTTCATCTTGGGAAGAATAATGCACTGTAATATCAATTCTTCGATTTTCTTTATCATATAGTGGCATCTGATAACATTGACGAACCTTATCATAATTAGAAGATTCTATTCTATCTGCTATAACAAATACCAATCGTTCCAATTCTTTTGAATTTGGATTTTGATAGCAATAGTCAAATAGAGAAGCAAAATCGTCAAACATAAATTTGGATAGATCATATTTTTCAAGTTCTGTTTTTCCTGTTACTTCTCCTACGGTCTTTTCACTTGCAGAAATACGATAGTCTTTATTGACTCTTGGATTTCTTAATATAACCTCTTGTTCTGACAGTTCATCTAAAGTACATGCTAAACCCCAAGGTGCAATCTCTCTTCCAGTAGCGGAATAAAAATTTCTGGAATTATCATAATAAGTAGGTCGTACACTGCTATAGGTATACCACTGTTGATGTTTTGAATCGAATAAATAGACTACTGTTCCCTTAAAACCACTGCTGCTTTGAAAGGTTCGACATCCCATTCCTATCAGTGCCAAATTTCCAATTTCGTGATAGGATGACTTAAATTCTCCTACAATATCTAATAGTTCTTCCGAGGTTGTTACTTTACAAAGTTTCTCTGACATTTTACTTACTCTGGTTAGACGTTGTAACAATTTTTCTCCTGAGAAAGAAACTACACGGCGGAAATAATATCCATACTCTTCTGATAATGCCCGAAATTGCCGTTCAAATTCTGGTAAATCGGCATTGTGGGCAACAATAGCATATCGTTCTAAAGAATCTGTAACTGAAACAGAACTTCTTGCTAAACCAACCGCAATACGTTCCTGTAAAAAGTCTAAAAATTCTTTTCCAATCTGGTGCAATCTTTCAAAATCAATTTCTGCCCCTGTTTCCAGTTCAAATTCGGATGGATTTATAATCCCTTCTTGAATTTGAAAACATAATAAAGCTTCTGCCTTATGAACACAGAGTTCTTTTTTATGGCAGCTGCATGTAGAATATTCTACAGGTTCTAGTAATTTTACTGTAATATCTTCTGTTTCAAATGATACTAATACAATAGAACTTTGTTTTATTGTTGGAAATCGATTTGTTTTTTGTCTAGCTAATGCTATTGCAAATCTTTTATCTCCAAGTGTCCTTCTAATCTTCTCTATTGGAAAAGCTTTTAACTGCTTCCATTCTCTTTTTTCTTCCGATTCTTGTTCTGGTTCCTGCTCTTTTTTTATGATTTCTTCTTTCTTTGATTCTGAGGCAAGTTTTTGTTTCAAATATAAAGTACTTAAAATAATATGTTTACAAATGGTTCGCTGTGGACAGGTACAAGTGCTCTCCCCCAGTGGTGAACGTATTGTACAAACTACATCTTCTAATCGAAGTGTAATTTCTTCTCTTTCACTTTCTATAACAGGTTCTTGTTTTTCTAAATCTTTAGCTGCCCTTTTTACAATTCCTTTATTGGTCAGTCCAATTAAATAATCCTCATCAATCGTTGTTAAAAATTCTAGCTGTCTGTTCATACACACACTCCCTTTACTGGTTACTGTACTATTTTCCCAATCCAGTCAGCTAGTCCCTCTGGGGTCATGGCAGCAACATGAGCTCCCATAGAAACCAGACGAGCTCCTGCATTTTTATCATAGTTTGGATCCGCATTGACATCTAATGCTGTTAATACAATCAATTTTGCTTTACTTTCAATAATGCTACGACTGACTGCATACAAATTTTGATATCCGCCCCCTTCAAACAGATCTGTAACTAAAACTACCATAGTACGGTGCGGATTCTCAATTAATCCCTCACAATAGGTCAATGCTTTTGCAATATTTGTTCCGCCTCCAAGTTGTATGCTCATCAGTGTTTCTACTGGATCGGAAATATAGCCACTTAAATCTACTACTTGTGTATCAAAAATAACCAGTTTTGTATCTAACATAGGGAGTTTTGAAAAAATTCCTGCCATAATAGCACTATGTATTACAGATTCAAGCATTGAACCACTTTCGTCTACTGCAAGAATAACACGCCATTGATTATATTTTTTTACTCTATCATTAAAATAAACTCTCTCTAGTACAATCCTTCCCTTTGTAGTATCATAGTGTTTTAAATTATTTCGAATGGTACGTTTAAAGTCAAAATTTCTTGCTGATTTTATATTACTGATCGAATTTTTATCCACTCTGCCTAGTAGAGAACGTTTTATTCCCTGTTCCATCTTCTTGGTCAACTCTTCTGCTACCTTTCGGACAATTTGTTTGGCAGTTTCTAACACTTCCCCTTTCATAAGATGCTTCATACTTAAAATCGTTTTTAAAAGTTCTCTGTTTGGCTCTAACTTTTTCAAAACCTCTTTATCTGTCAAAAGTTCTGTCATCTCATATTTTTCTAGGGCATGTTTTTCTAAAATTTCTACGGTTTGTTTCGGAAACAGTTCACGAATCTTTGTAATCCATTTTGGCACAGTAATATTTGATCCTTCATTTCCTCCTGAACGTTCCATAACCCCCTCTTCTTTTCCATACTCCTTTGAATACAAAAAATCTAAAAGTTGTTCCATCTCAAGATAAGAAATGTCGTTTCCGGAATAAGAGATCTGTTCTGCTGCATATTCGCCTAAAATCAGTCTCCATTTATTCAGACCACTGATTTGAAGTTCATTTTCATTGATATTTTTATCTTCTTCCATCGTCTACCTCATCTTTTTATAACTGAGAAACTGCATATTGATCTAATTCTTTTCCAAGTTGAAATATTTCTGGAGATACTCCTTTATGCTTTTTAAATTCCTTTAGATCTTCTCCATATAAGGAAGCTGCCTGTGCAGCAATTTTATCTATTTCTCTTGGTGTAAAATAGTTAAACGCTAATCTTAATTCTGGCAATAACTGCATAAATTCATCGTTTGAAATCTTTTGAATTAGTTCATTTGTCATTGTTAAAAAGCTTGGATCAGAAAAGATAAGATCTTTTGCACCAAAAAATAATCCTCTCAAAAAACCTGCGGTAGAAAGCAACTTTTCATGTGTTCCTTTCATATATCCAACACTTGCAGTTAAAATACGTTCAAAAATAGAACTATCGATCCCATATAAAAGACCATATGCTGTTCCTTCTAATTTTGGATGAATGTTTTCTTTTTCTAAAAGAGTTTCAAAAACATCGATAAGGCGTATCTTGCGATAATCTACGGAGGAAAAATTCTGACTTCCTACACAAAATGATTTTTCTGTTGCAAGCTCAAATAAAAGTTTGCAAGTATTCATTGCCTTTTCACAGTCCTCTTCCTTGACAGAAGCCATCGAAGGCAATAGTACCAATATTTTATTAAAACAGTCTTCCATCATAACAATTAATTCATTAAATACATCCATTTGATAGAGCTGTCTAAGTTCAAACGCCATCTTTAAGTATTCTAGACATTCTACTAGTGAAAAAAAACTTCCTTCTTTTGATAAGATTTCGGTTAGCCTTCCAACCGCTTGTCTAAATTGTTCGGTCAGTCCCATCTCAAATGTCTGTACTAAAAGTTTTGCTCCCTGTTTTGCGTTTACCATTTGATCGGATAACTGTTCTTTTAGATAAGAAGCACAGGCTTCCTTTACGGTTGCTCCATAGACTGATTTGTCAATTAACTCCGTTGTAACAATTGTACTCCATTGATACTGCCATGTTTCTCTTACTAAATTCCGATTTTTCCTAGATGAAAGCCGAGGTCCTTTCTTTTTTACCCCAAAAGTTGTTTCTAAAAAAACAAGCTGATTTAAAAATCTACTTATTTTTTGATGTTTTTCGGATGAAAAAAGATCTAATACGATCTCTTGTGGTTGGGTTGTTGAAACTTTCAAGTTCAGTTGCTTACACTGAACTTGAAAATCCAAAACTACTGGAGGAACATCTGCATTCTCTCCAAGACTTCCTATAGCAGTTCCAGTCATTTCTTTTTGTAAAAGTACCATAGGAAGTTCGGTTGATATATTATATTCTCCCTTAATGTAACAGGATAAAATGCTGTCATAGAGTTCATAAGCACCCGGTTCTTTTTTGCCTCTAAGAGCACTTAATCCTGTTGCCATTTGAAGAGCACAAATTTCATCATAAGTAGAAATTCCAAAATCTTTTTTTCTTGCTTTTTGCCCAATCCAAAGAAGATAACTTAGTACTGCCCCCTTATAGGGATTGTCTTCTTCTCTGTTCATCCCATTCCAAATTTCTTGATAGAAAGAAGGAAATGGCATCCCACTTGCATATCCATTGAGACGATCCGCCGCTTCCATAGAATATGCCATAACATAACACTTTTTCGCTTTTCCATGAAGTTGTACTTTTGTTCCAGTCTTTGAGGTGATCAACTCAATTAATCCCGGAGTATGAAATCCTCCAGTTACAACTAAAATTCGTTGGTATTCCTCTTGTTTTTTTATAATCTGTTCTACCATAAATTTTTCTCTGGCAAGAATTCCTTCTTCTTTTAATTCTTCTTTCGAAGTATTTTTCCTAGAAAGCAGACAATAAGCAAGCATATTCTTTACAAAAGTATGTATATCTAAATTCTTTCCATTGATCTCAAACAGCTTTTCCCAAAGTTCATCAAAACACCGAAGCCCCTGTTTTTTACAAAGTAACTGCAAATAATCATTTTGAGAAAGTAAATAATCATCATTATAATTTTGTTTTTCCTTTTTTGCTCTTAACCCTTTTCCTTCATTACAGGCAATTAAAATTTCATGATAGGGTAAATCGATAAAAGCTGTAGGAATATTAGCCTCTTTTCCCTCTCTAAGTGCTGTAAGTTCTGGAGAATAGTCCAAAAATGGATAATAACACTTATAATCTTTTTTATCCTCACTAATATATCCATGTTCATCTTTATAAGAATAATAAAGTGCTATTGGAGATTTTGTTTTTTCATCTGTTAAAATAGGAATTTGATCATTTGCTTCAATCGGTCCTTCAATTAAAATACAATCTGGCTGATACTCCTTTATTAGATTTTTTAAATGATATGAGCAGGCAGGACTGTGATGTCGTATTGGAAAAAAGATTATATTAGATGAAGGGTTACATTCTCCATTTAGCGGGAAGGCAGCCAGAGCAAGTTCTTCTATCTCAGCCATCTCCTCGCTTCGTAATAATCCTTCCATATGCCACCCTCCTCGTCACTCTTTTGACGTATTACTGTATTAAAGTATCCTTTTAATTTATCTAAATCATCTCTACTTTCTTTTAAAACTGCCCCAAGTAGATTTTGAACAAGGCAACCAGTATCAATGGTTCTATCTCCATAGTAATATGCTGTCATCATGGTCTGAAAATAGACCGATACTGCTTCCGCTGTACTCATCACGGCAGACGGCTTATCAATACGGTGTCCTAAAGAAGAAATTCCTTCACGAAGTTCATGATAGGTAGATGCTAATAACTGAGCAACCTCTTCTTCTGCTTCCATTTCAATATGGCTTTGCTGTGCCAGTTCATTAACTTCTTTCATGATAATACTTTTTTCAAGTGACACTTCTTTTACTGGAGCTACTGTTTCAAAATTAAATCTTCTCTTTAAGGCGCTACTCATTTCATTCACGCCTTTATCTCTTGTATTTGCTGTGCCAATCACATTAAAACCCGGTTTTGCAAATAAATAGGACTCCTCTGAAAGTTCTGGAATATTGAGTACCTTATCACTTAAAATACTAATTAAACTATCCTGAATCTCTGCTGGACAGCGGGTAATCTCTTCAAGTCTTGTTAAAATTCCCTGTTCCATGCCAATGTAGAGTGGAGAAGGAACTAATGCTTCTTTTACTGGACCTTTCTCTAATAGCAGTGCATAATTCCAAGTATACTTTATCATATCCTCTGTTGTTCCTGCTGTTCCTTGTACTGTATTTGTACTAACACCACTGATTGCTGCTGATAATAATTCACTTAACATTGTCTTTGCCGTGCCCGGTTCTCCTACTAACATCAATCCTCTATTTCCAGCTAATGTAATAATACAGCGTTCAATGAGTGCATCATTTCCAAAGAACTTCTTTTTTATGATAATCTCTTTTTCTTTATAGAAAATTGGCTTTTCACTTCCTAAAATAAATGTTCTTACTGCTTTAGGTGACATCTTCCAACCAATGGGTTTTTCTGATGTATCATTTATTTTAAGTGCTTCTAACTCTTCTTCATACCGTATTTCCACTGGCGGTTTAATTAATTCTTTACTCATATTCTTCCTTCTCCATCCTTACAGCATTTTGAAATAACAATGATTAATAATAGCGATCTTTTTTTCTCCAATCAGGATCTTTTCTACTACTTGTACTAAGTAGTTTCGTAAGCTGATATACTGTTTCACTAAAGAACCGCTTTGGTACATCTTTTAGAGCATAGGCATCTTCTGGTTTAATCGTATCATAAATATAGCTTCCATATTTAACGGTTCCCGGTCTATAAAATCTGATCTCATAAATAGTAATATCTTCATTATCACCGCCAACCCAAGCTCCTGAAAACTCTAGTTCGACTGCAACATCTTGTTCTGGTTCCTCTTTGTAAAAGGTATAATAACCGCCTCCATCTAAAATAGAACCTCTACTCCAGCCATTTGCCATTAGTTTTTCTGCAAAAGAAAGATGATTGATTACATATCCTCCAAAACGTTCTAACTCTTTATTCTCTTCTTCTTGTGGCTCTACTTCATAAATATTTCGTTCTAATTGAATAATTGGCTGTGTAATCTCATAATCTGTTAGTTGTTCTCTCCAAGCTTCTATGAGTTCTTTGGATACCTCTAATGGATGGATTAATCCAATTTTACCACTTTCAGGAAGTTCATATTCATCTTCTTCTACGGTATTAAATGTTCCATCTTCCATATAGCGGAACGTTTCTTGTATTTCCCCTTCTTGATACATTCCCCAAATTAATCCCATTGCAAACTGGTGCATAATCGGATTTTCAACAAACAATGCCTTCCATGCTTTCACAGACCATTTTCGTTCTGTAGAAAGTGCAAACTCCAATCTGGACTCTTGAGAGGCAATCGTTGTCTTTAATAGCTTTTTCATCTCTTTAAATTCCTGATATGCCTGTTTGGACTGCTCTTTATCATCCTTTGCCCCCGGAGATGGAAGTGTCTTTAATTTCTTATTTTTTTCATCAAAGACTTCTAATTCTAGGGCAGGTGTAATCATTACTTGAAAACTACGAGAGCCATAAGAAAATGTACGAGAACCGTCTTGTCCAAATCCTAAATCTGGTACAATCCGGTCAGAAAGTTCCTCTACAGAAACTCCCAATTCCTTTGCTGCCAGTGTCAGAGCTGTCTTTGCTGCCTCCTTAATCTGACGATACTTAAATTTTCTTGAAATATTATCTACTGTCATTAGGGCAACAGAACCTCCGTTACATGCCAATGCTTTCACAGCATCTACTGCAATTGCTCCTCTTGCCTGTTTTGGCCACTCTGTAATCTGGTACTTTAACCGTTCTACTATTGGTGTTCCTCCATAGACAGAAACAAAATAAAGTACCCATTTCTTCTTTGACTCTGCCCCTTTATTGAGCCAGCGATCAAATAATGTCTGTGCAAACTCTTCTAATTCTTTTTTCTCTAATACTTCTGTTAAAAGATTTGTCTTTTGGTTGATACCTGCCGGATTTAAGAGGGAATAGCTTAGTAGAACTGCCTGCATATATTCTGTTGATATTTCTTCTTTTTTTGTGTTATGTACAACTGGCATTGGAGTTTCATACAGCCAAGCAAGTGAACGCTTTCGATTTCCTTTGAGTAGTTCTTTTACATACCCTTCTACTGTTTCTTCTGCTAGTATTTCTTCTCCTTCTTCTTTTATCTCTGCTATGTGTAGTTGGTTTCTTAGATAGGAGGCAAGCTTTTCACTTTTTTCTGTCTTGAGTGCATTTTCTAAGATTTCTTTATACTCTGGATCCGTTTTATTCTCACATAAAATAATCATTGCCGTTTCTCGTTCAGCTGCCTTTTTAGAAGAAAGTTTTTGTACGATTCGTTCTTTTTCTTCTTTTCGATCTTTTAATATGGTTACTAATACTTCTTTTACCTGCTTTGAGGTATCTGAAAAATAATCATACAAGATAGAAATATTGCTTTGATCTACTTTTAAAAGTGCTTTCAGTATTATAATTCTTCCCATTGGAATACATGTTTTTATCATTCCTATCAATTCTTCTTTATGAGCTTTGGCATATTCTGAAAGTATATTTTCCATTTCTACTTTTAATTTTTCTACAAAACTTGTATCGTAAAAATGATCACAAGATTCCGCAATTTTAATCAGATAAGAAATTGACAGTCCATTCTTTATATAAATTTGATATAGCTTATTAAAAAATGGAAAGTTATGGTTAGAGTCATCTCTGATTCTTTGTACCAGATAGCCATAACAAGAAAATTTTTTAGAAGCAACCGTGATATAGATCAAAAGTCGTTCATAAAATTCATCTTCTCCAAATGTTCTTACATAACTTCTACAACTTTCATCCCACTGATAATATGCAGTCCACTGCCCATCGTTTTGTATCTCATCCTCTTTTGCTAATAAAGAAGAAAGTGGTTCTATTCCCTCTAAATAATTTTTAATCAAATCTTTATTATTCTGACGACCGTTATAAATGACATCATAGAGTTTATCTTTTACTTTTTGCTGCATTTGTATCATTAATGTTTCTAGTTTTTCATCCAAGGAACCGTTCTGTTCTTTTGCTATCATTATCATTCTTGTTGCTATTTCAACGGAATACTTTTTAATAACTTTTTCTATTGCATTTAAAAACTTAGACTCATTTTGTTGTGCTTTTTTCTTTAAAAGATTATAGTCGTTTTGTGTTGCCAGCCAATAATAGTAATAACTACTTGGTATAGGAAAGTTTTCATCAAAATCCATTTCATACTCTTTCCAATATGATATTGGCACTGCTGTTATTAATTTCGCCTGTGTGAATATAGCTTCATATCTTAGTTCTATTGCCATTCGTACAAAATTTTTCAATAGTGTAGAAAATTTATGATGAAGAAATGCTCCACCTACTAATAATTTTATTAAATAGTTATTAATAGATTTACTTTTTAGTGCTGTCTGCAGAATGGATGGAACACTTTGATTTGTATCATCTTGTAAATAATTATAAAATGCTTCATTCTCTTCTGGTGTAAATGTAATATTAAAAATTGTTTCCATATTTCTTGAAATCAGATCTTCAAACTTTTTAAAGAGTTCTGGATCTTGTTTTGCTGGAATATATCCCTCTTCTTGTTCTTTTAAATAAAAGTAAATATTGAGTAAAAATATTTTTCCATTGGAGGCATCCACACTACAGTTTTCTAAAAGTCCCGGAATCTCTTCTGGTAAAACTTTTGTTTCCCCTATCCACCTACAGATTAAATCCCAATTATAAGAGCCCGTAGAAAATACATATTGTTCCGCCGAAATATTGAGCAGTTGCTCTCTGGATATATTTAATTTTAGAAGCTCTTTTATAAGATTAAAATCAGTTGTATAGCTATAACTTACTGAGCGATATTTTAATGGATAATATGCAGTTGCTCCTCCGATTTGATATAAGACATTGATCAACTTCCATTGCAAAATTTCATTTTTAATTTCTTTCTGAACTTCTGTACACTTTTCTTTCTGTTGTTGTGAAAGCTTTGATAAATTTAAGTTTGGCAATTTTTCAATTAATTCTTTTGGCAGTTCTTTTTTTTCTGTGTCTGTAAAATAGGGAATTGTCAGTTCTGCCATATCTTCAGAAAGCCCTAATGAAACTAATAAGGCAGCTATTTTCTCTTCTATTGCCTCTTGTTGTATCCTCATTCATAAGTCCTCCATCATTAATAATAGGATATCGAACATCCTATCGATTATTTTAACTCTTTTTTAATATTATTTCAATAAGAAAACATACAAATTCAGAAATTTATTTATTCATTTTATAAGTTTCCCGCATTTATTCTTTAAAAACATATCCTATTTCAAAATTATAAATTTCTATTCCTGACTTGACAATCGAAAAGAAAGAAAAGAGAGTAAATCCTATAAATTTAAGAATTTACTCTCTTTTGTAGTTTTATATTATCTTTTATGCTCATTTATTTTTCGTCTTTTAATCTCTGTCTGGTACAATCTTTCCACTAAGAGTTCCATATGAAGTCTCTTTTGCTGTTTTTATTCCAGAAATTTTATATTCAAAAGAAGAACCTAATTCTATTTCGCTGGTATCTACTTTAATTTCATCCTTTTCAATTTCTAAAATATATAGTTCTTTTTCTTTTCCATAACGATCGGTTACTATAACAGAACAGTCTCTTGAACAAGTGATCTTTTGAACAAACTTTAATTCTAACTCTTCATCTTCTCTATCATACTCTGCTTCTTTTAGTCTGGCAGCTGTTGTATTGGAAACATCTGTTTTCTCATCTATAATTTCTTCTCTTAACTTTAATTCTATTGTTAAAGTTCCTGTCTGTTTCGTCTGTTTCGGTTTAATTCCATCAATCGTAATCGTATAGGTTTCTCCTGGCTTTAGATCACTTGCTATAAGCTCTAAATCGTCTTGATCTCTTTCTCTAATAGTGGCTTCTTGAGTATCTTTTCCCTGTTTAATTGTAACAGTCGGCTTTTCATAGGAAACTTTTGTAATAAAATCAATGTCAATTATATTTTTCCCATTAGAAGTCCACTCAACCTCTATATCTTCTATATAAATATTTCTATCCATTCCTGATGATTTCACTGTGATTTCATCTTCATAAAATTTTTGTTCCTCTATCTGTCTTTCGGTCTGTGCTTCAATTTTCAGTGTTCCAAAATCTTTGGCATTTCTTTGTTTAATACCACTTATCTCTATTGTATAGATGCCATCTTTGGAAAGTCCATCTACCCAAAGTTCCAGATCATCCCAATCTCGTTCAACGATTTCATTATCATATTGAACCCCTGCATCATCTGTAATGGTAACTGTTGGATTTTTATAGCGAACTTTTGTATCAAATTCAATTTTTATATTTTCATCTTCATCTTGATCAAAATCGAATTCTACTTTACGAACTATAATCTCTTCCGCTGTTCCTGTTGTTTGTGTTTCTAATTCTCTAATAGAAACTGATTCTTTTCCACATACTGTAATCGATGTTGTCAACATAAGAACTTCCATTAATTTCCACCAATTCATTCTCTTTCTCCTTTCTAAAGACCACCAATAATTTCCTGAAAACATATTCTTTTTATATACTATTAATATAACATATTTTTTTCTTTTAATCAAGTATCTTCACAAAATCTTCATCTTTTTTACTAAAAAATATTCGAACAAATTTTCATTGTAATTTTTAGCAAAAAAATATATAATTAAATTGTAACAAATATTTTTCAACGAAAGAAGGGACTATCATATTGAATTCTGAAAATCATCCTCAAAATTTTGTACCCTCTCCAGAAGAAGACATGGCAATTTTTTATCAGGAAATGAAACAAAAAAAGTATAGTCATGCACTTTTTCATCTTGCGTGTGCAATCAGTTCTGATCCTGAATGTAAAGAATGGATTTCACAGGCAGATGCTGTTTGGAATTTAAAAAAGGAACAAATTTTTTCTTATTTTGAAACAGAACAGTCACAATATTATGCTGTTGTTGCTTTAAAGGCTTATTTTCTTTGGAAGTCAGGAGAAACTCAAGATGCGATTTCTACTCTTGTTCAGGTCATTCGTGCTATTCCAAATGCCTATTATTTTCCGTGGATTGCCGAGTGGTTATTTACTGCACAAGATGCGATTTCTCCTTCTATTATTGTCCTTATTATCAGTGGTTGTATGAATCAGATGGACTTTTATGCAAATAACCACGACAATACTATTTATGAGAAATTAGTTGAGTTTTTAGAACCTTTAACCCAAGAAGAAGCAAGCAACCTACCTATTGATAAATATGTTATGACATCTATGTTATATCGTCGTTTAAAACGCTATGATAAAGCTTTATCAGAAGCTAAAAAAGGGTTTGAACAATCTCCAACAGCGATTAATGCTAACTTTGTTGCTCTTTGTTATAAAGAAATGGACGAACTAGATGAAATGGAAAAATATACACAACTTAGTATTTCCATTAATCCATCGGAACGTTCCATCTGTAATGATATGGGAGATGTTTTTTTGCTTCATGAAAATTATGCCAAAGCAGCACAATATTATGCTTTAGCAATGGAAGCAGGCGAAGATGAATGGGCTGAACCTTCCTATTATTATAGCAGATATCTCTTAAATGGTGAAGAATCAGATAAGATGTTTGAGCAATTAATCCAATATTCAAAAAAATATAATGAAAACTCTCGTGCGAAAGAGCTTTTAGACAAGATCTATGATAAACTCTATCCTGAAGAATCTCTGTTTTATGATCAAATTCCTTTTAGTCAAGAAGCACTAACCAATTTATTATATCAGTTTAGTACAAATAATGCAGAAAAACTTGGAAGCGATCTTCATTCTCTTACTGTTCCTATTCCAGACTCTGATACAAAATCAATGCGTACAGCAGTGAGCTGTTTAGAAAGTCCAAGTGCTATTCGAGCTATTTGTCTCTATCTTTCTAATTATGATCAAAACCCAATAAATTGGCAGTTAATTTGTCACAAAGAGCCTGATCCTCCATTTTTAGAACCAGTTAAAGATGCTAATACAGCCAAACCTTTTCGTCTTTGGAATTATGATAAATCTTATTCCTTTACTCCTAATGTCAAGCCTCCAAATGAAAAAGTGAAAGAAAGGGTCTTTCATCTTGCTGCTACTGCCTATTCCTTACCAGAATGGTATGAACAGGCACAGGAACTTGCATTAGAATTAACTCAAGCCGATCGAGATTCTTTAGAAGGGGTCATGGTTTTCCCTCCTAACCTTTCCAATAAAGATTATCCAATGGATCAATGGTTGATGCGGGTTCAATATGCAGCGGTCTTTTTACTTGCTGCTTTAGACGAAAGAGAAGAACAAATTCCTTCTGCAAGTCTAAAACAGATCTTATTAGGTCAACTCGATTGGCCTGTTTTAGCTGCATTAACTTTACTGAGTTATCAAACGATTCAATATCCAGAATGTTTTCATGAAGTATATCAATTATTCTGTGACTTTGAAGATAGAATTTTTAATGATTCCTATTGTTTCTTCTTAACCACTTATCTTGTAAGTATCCTACACTTAAACGGCTTGGAAGAAGAAAAAAAAGAATACTATCAAAATTGGTTGTACTCTATTCTTTCTAAAGAAGAAGACGATATACAGCAAAACGACGAAGAAATTGAAAAGGTTAAGAAAATGCTTGATTCTTAAAAGATAATTAGGAGTTGATACAAAATAGTATAAAAATTTTACTTTGTATCAACTCCTAACTTACTACCATAAAAAGAAATCGGTTCCCTTTAGTTTTAAAATTGCTTCTAAAAAGAAATAATCTGCATAGATTAAGTTTATTTCATGTTCACCATAATATGCTACAGAACAATTTTGTACAATTCCATCATTGTCTTTTGTATAATCACAGTGATTTTGATCTAATGCTATAAGAAGTTTTAATGCAGCTATTTCATAAATTTCTGCATCTACACTATTACATTGTTTTGATAGTTCAAGTAAACCACTCGCTGCTATAGCTGCTGCACTGTCATCATACCATACTGGTTCTTTTGGCTGTCTAAAGTCTGCTAAAATCAATCCATCTTCTGGAATATTTGAAATAAAATAATGGGCAATTTGTTTTGCTGTATCAAGATATTCCTGTTTCTTTGTATGAATATAACTCATGACAAAGCCATATAGTCCCCAAGCCTGTCCTCTTGTCCAACTCGATCCTAGTGCATATCCTTGTCCTGCATAATCCTTTATCATCTCTCCGGTTTCTGGATTAAATTCTACAATATGTCGTACAGAACCGTCTGGTCGTACAAAATACTTTCTTGCAGTATCTGCATGGAGCATTGCAATCTGACGAAATCTTGGGTCATTCGTTTCCTCGCTTGCCCAATATAAAAGTGGAATATTAAGCAGACAGTCAATAATTGCCCAACCTTTATTACTACTATCTTTTGGCTTTGGATCATTCCATGCACGTATAAAATTTCCAACTGGATTAAAACGTCCTGCTAATAAGGACGCTGCATGAAGCCCTCTTGTTTTAGAAACAAGATTACCAGTCAAACGATAATCAGCAACTGCCGTTGGAAGCCACATAAAACCAACATCATGATGTAGTCCATAGAAATTAGAAAAACATGTATCTAACTTTTCTTCTATTCCTCTTACAATATTTATGTAACGTTCTTCCTTTGTTTCATGATACATTAAACTCATCATTCCACCAAAAAATCCATTACACCACCAATTTAGTCCATCATCTTGTGAAGCACTTGGAATACTCTTATCATCATGAACCTTATTCACTGTTGTATAGGGAATTTTATTTTGAGAACGAGTACTGACCCATGCTACTTTTTCTTTTAACTTTTCTGTCGTTTTACTAATCCACTCTGCTTTCTTTTCTTCCATTTTCATCTCTTCCTTTCTTTTTTAATTCATCATACCTTAATTTTGTGCACATGGAATCAAAAGTTAAAACACTGTTTTTTTAATATGATACTCTATTGACAGAAAAATCACAATTACGTAAACTGTAGATAACTGATTTTTTCTGCTGAATTTGTTATGAACTATTGGAGGAACAAATGATACAAATATTTAATTGTGGCTATGAATCTAGGCATCAAACTCCGTTGGATATTAGACGTCCAAATGGAGGAACAGATTATATGCTTCTCATTATAAAGACAAAGGCCTTTTTTGAACAAAATGGTCAAATACAAGATATTGTTCCGAATACGGTTTTATTATATAAAAAATATTCTTATGTCCATTATGGTAGTAAGTATTCAAAGTATAATGATGATTGGATTCATTTTGATATTACGGAAGAAGAAAAGCTTTTTGATTCTTTTGTTATTCCATTTGATACTCCTATTGTACTTCCCTCTTGTGGATTACTCTCTGAATATACTAGAATGATTGTTCAGGAAAAGTTAGGAAAGAACATTTGGAAAGAACAAATTTTGGATTCTTTAATGCGCTCTTTACTATATAGCTTGGATTCTATGGTTTCTTCTATTACAAGTTTTCAAGCCACACATAAATACTATCAGTGTATGAATAAACTACGAATGGAATTACTTAATACTCCACACAAGCAATGGACAGTCACTCATATGGCAGAACAAGTTCATATGAGTCCTTCTTATTTTCAGCATCTATATAAAGAGTTATTTGGTGTCTCTTGTATGCAGGAAGTTATTCAGGCGAGACTTAAAAATGCCAGATTCTATCTTCGTACTACAGATATGTCCATTCAATCTTTAGCACTTTTTTGTGGCTATGAAAATGAACTACATTTTATGCGACAGTTTAAAAAATATGAACATCTTACTCCTACACAATATAGGGAAGAATTTCGGGTAAAAAACTCTTGAAGTTTTAAAAAATAGAAGTATAATGAGAAAGAAATGATATGCTAAAAAGGTAGAAGAGAGGTTTATTTATGGATAAAAATAAGTTTGCTATCAATCCACCAATGGGTTGGAACAGTTATGATTATTATGATACTACTGTAACTGAAATGGATGTAAGAAATAATGCCATTTATATGGCAGAACATTTAAAAAAACATGGGTGGGAATATATTGTAGTTGACATTCAATGGTATGCCTATGGTACTGGTTCCAAAAGAGATCAATATCAATATATCCCATTTAGTAAAATGGCAATGGATGAATATGGAAGACTTTTACCATGTCCAGAGCGTTTTCCTTGTTCAGAAAATGGGAAAGGGTTCGCTCCATTAGCAGAAGAAATTCATCGTCTTGGTTTAAAATTTGGAATTCATATTATGCGTGGAATTCCAAGAGAAGCTGCACATAGACATCTTCCTATTCTTGGAAGCAAACACACTGCAAATGAGATTGCCGATCCTTCTTCTATTTGTTCTTGGAATCCAGATATGTATGGAATTCGCCCTGATGTTTCTGGTGCACAAGAATATTATAATTCTATTCTTAAACTCTATGCTTCATGGGGAGTAGATTTTATTAAGTGCGATGATATCTGTCGGATGGATATGCCATCTGCCAAAAAAGAAATTGAACTATTACATAATGCGATTGTTAACACAGGACGGGAAATCGTTTTAAGTCTTTCGCCCGGACCTGCTAAATTAAGTGAAGCTTGGCAATATGAAACATATGCTAATATGTGGAGAATTACTGATGATTTCTGGGATAAATGGGAATTGCTTTTACAGATGTTTGAACGCTGTGAACATTGGCAATATCATGTTGGTGAAGGTTGTTTTCCTGACTGCGATATGCTACCTGTTGGCAAACTTGGAAAGGGTTTTGGAAAAGAGCGAGATACTAACTTTACCAAAGAAGAGCAAAAAACGATGATGACTCTTTGGTGTCTATTCCGTTCTCCAATGATGTTAGGTGCAGAACTTACTAAATTAGATGATTGGACATTCTCTCTCATTACTAATGACGATGTTTTAAAACTTCTTACTGTTTCACGTAATGCAAGACAAGTCAGACGTGATGAATATACTGCTATTTGGAGGGCAGATGATTGTTCCCAAAAGTGTTCGTATTTAGCACTTTTTCATCTCAGTGGAGAACATACCATTGAAGTATCTGCAAAAGAACTTGGGTTGGAAACATTTGTTGGTAAACAATTAACAGAACTTTGGACAAAAGAATCTATAAAAGAAAATAGCGATCATTTAACTATAACACTTCCAGAGCATGGTGTAAGTTTATTTCAAATAAAAACAATATAAGATTTTTCCCTTTTCTTTTTGGTTAAGAATATGGTATGATAGTAGAAAATGGTATTCTGATATCATAAGAAAGGGGGATTTTTATTTGACTTTTACTCTTTTACTTGTGGCTTTTGTTATTATTGCCTGTATTTTATGTAACAAACTTTCTACAAAAGTGGGAATTCCAATGCTTTTTGCTTTTATTTTACTTGGAATGTTCTTTGGTTCTGACGGATTATTTCATATTGAATTTGAAAATTTTAAATTTGTAGAACAGTTCTGTACAATTGCTTTAATCTTTATTATCTTTTATGGCGGATTTGGAACTAACTGGAAGGAAGCCCAAAAAATTGCTAAACGTTCTCTTTTCCTTTCTTCTATAGGAGTTATTCTAACTGCCTTTTTTGTGGGATTTTTCTGTCATTTCATTTTAAAAATTCAATTATATGAGGGACTTTTAATTGGAGCTGTTTTAGGCTCTACAGATGCAGCTTCTGTCTTTTCTCTATTGCGTAGTAAAAAATTAAACTTAAAAGACGGTACAGCTTCTATGTTAGAACTAGAAAGTGGTAGTAATGATCCTTGGGCATATATGATGACAATTCTGCTTCTTGACATGATAAGTCATCCTGTTAAAATCACTTCTATACTATCAACCCTCTTTTCACAAGTATTTTTTGGAGCATTATTTGGAATATTGGTTTCTTTTATTGCACTTTTTGTACTTACTCGCTTTCAATTTGACAATGAAGGTTTTGATTCTATCTTTCTTGTCGCAATAGCATTACTTTCTTATGCTCTTCCTACCTATTTAGGAGGAAATGGCTATTTAAGTGCCTATATTGTTGGTATTGTTCTAGGAAATCAAAAAATTCCAAATAAAAAAGCATTAGTTCACTTTTTTGATGGCGCTACTGGTCTGATGCAGATGTTTATTTTCTTTTTATTAGGATTACTAGCATTCCCATCTCAGATGAAAACTATCATTGGACCTGCTATTTTAATTTTTTTATTTCTGTCTTTTATTGCACGTCCAGCAGCCGTTTTTCTTATTCTGTCACCTTTTCGTGCGAAAATATCACAACAGCTTATGGTATCTTGGGCTGGCTTACGAGGTGCCACGTCTATTGTATTTGCTATTATGGTACGAGTAAGTAGTGCATATACAAAATATGACGTTTTTCATATTGCCTTTTGTATTGTCTTACTGTCAATAGGAATTCAGGGCACACTGCTGCCTTGGGTTGCAAAAAAATTACAGATGATTGATGATAGCGAAAACGTTATGAAAACATTTAATGACTATTCGAATGAAACCAAAGTTTCTTTTTTGCGGACACAAGTAACCAATCAACATCCTTGGGCAAATCAGGAGATTAAAACAATTCTTTTACCTCCTGATGTTCGAATTGCTGTTATTTTTCGAAAAGGAAACAAAATTATTCCCAAAGGAAATACCTGTATTGAAGACGGAGACGAGATTATTTTAAGTACGACCAAATATACAGAAGAACAATCTGTAGAATTGTATGAATTACCTATTGATAAAGGGCATGAATGGTGTAATAAAAAGATATCCGAATTATCCCTTCCACATTCTGTTATTGTATTTGTAAAACGAAAGGATGAAGTAGTTCTTCCAAGCGGAGAAGTAATTATTAAAGCAGATGATACTTTAGTTATTTTAGATGATTAAAATAACTAACAATAGTTTAAAGGCTGTCATAAAACAATAATTTTATGACAGCCTTTAAACTATTCATTTTCCAATAACACTTTATTCTTTCTCTTTAGTGCATGATAAACTTCTAGTACATGTCTTTCATTTATTAAAAGTTCTTCTTTTGTTCCTTGGAATAGTTTCATATCCTCATAAATAAAATAGGCTAATCGTTGGGATAAATTTTCAAAAATCCTTTTTCCAACTGCTCCATTTGATCCAATCAAAACACTTGTTACTTCTGTATTATTTAATTGTCGTAAAAGTAGTTGAATGGTTACATCCTCTTCTTTCTCTAATTCTAAAAATAAATCTGTTTCTTCACAATAGGCATCTTTTTCTTTGATCTGTTGTAAAATTTCTTCTTTCAACATTTTATCTTTTCCTTTCAAAAATCCTTCTTGTAGTAGTCTGTTTCGTAGATCTTTACCAAGAAAAGAAGCAATGAGTTCTTTTAGACATTCCACATTTTCACCAGAAAAAATTTCAGGGATCACTTCTGCTATCATTTCATAATCTGGTCTTTTTCTAACTGTTTCCTTTTTTATAAATCTTTCACTAGCAGCATAATGTAAAAGTAACAAACGAATTCGTTCAGGAGTTCCAAAAGATGTCTGACACAAATTTAATGCAAAAGTACAGGCAAACTGTAAAAATGGCTCTTTACTCTTTAATTTTTCTATCTGTTCTTCTATTGCAAGTAATCCCTTTTCTCTTGCTATATTACATAACGTAATCAGATCTTCAGCAATTGTATAAGAATACAATTCCTCTTCTTTATATCCACACACTTCCTCTAATTGTTTTGTTTTACGTCCTAATAATTCATCTACTGTCACTTCAAAATAATCCGCTAAATTACATAACATTGAAATATCTGGCATCGAAATTTCATTTTCCCACTTAGACACCGCTACAGTAGAAACATTCATCTGAACAGAAAGCTGTTCTTGTGTTAGTCCTCTACCCTTTCGAAGTGCATATATAACATCTCCTGTACTTACCTTCATATCTTTACTCCTTTTATTTGTATTATTTTTTATTATACTGAAGATTTTAGGTAAGTAAAGAATGTGTTAGTTAATATTTCTTAACTATTGGTTAACCTTTAAGCTTTTATTATAAAATTATTGAATACATATAGGAGCAATATGTGTCTGGTTTAAAAACCGTCAAAATCTTTATAGTTAGTTAACTAACCCCTATATCTAGTGAAAATTTTTTTGCAATCGATTTTAGATATTTTTCTCCATGACTTGCAGCTAAAAGCATGGCTGCATATGCGTCTCTTCCACTGATATCTAACATAAATGGAAAATCGTTGAAATGTTTTCTATATTCTTTTATAAAATCTAAAATTCCTTTTTGAATTTCTTTAATACCTTTCTGATTTGTTTCTTCTTTTCCAAAGTGAAATATAACTTTTTGATTATCCAAATCAAAACCTAAAAATTGTTTTGTCGGAGAGGATAAAAGCAATTCCCAGTATACATTATAGTTTTTATTTGGATTATGTTTTTTCATAACTTCTCGATTATCCGATTGAGAAAATAAATAGGATACCAATTTCCCAGATTGTAAAAAGATTTCACTGGCATCTGATTCTTTGTTATGTATTGTATTTGTTCCAGCAATAATTCCTACTATTTCACAAGGTAAGTTCCAAATACGTTCAACTAAAAATGCTAGTGATATTGCTCCACTTCCTGCCCATCCAATATCAACTGCTGCTGCCCGTTTACAATGAATAAGCTCTTTTGTATAATACAATCTTGCTGCTTTATTCTGAACCTTATATTGTTGTATAATTTCATTAAAATATAACTGTAAGAAACGTTTTAATGCTTCTACATTTTTATCTGTTAATTCATCTTCTAAATTTAAAATAATATTTGTTTTCTTACCAGAACTATCTTTATCTATATAAACATTTAAACTTTCTATTAATCCCTGTAATTCCATAGAACATAAAATCTTTTGTATTGAAATTTTTTGATTTATTTTATGATATAAATATCTGCGAAAATAGTCGTAATGATTATATTGTGCTAATAGTTTAGTAGCTGCTGCTCTCGACCAATATACATAAGAAGTATTTTCATTTGGATAGATCTGATCATAAACTTGTTTTAAAATATCTCCATCTCTGGATAAAAACAAAATCTTGTCTATTTTATGACTTGTACAATATTTATGAATAAATTGGCAATATCCAAGTACAAATAACCCACCATAAATAAAACCATATTCATACTCCATAGAATATGTATATAATCCTTGATATAAATATTGATTTACGATTGCTCGGTATGCTCCACCAATAATTGGTGACATGTCATAAGTTCGGAAGGCAGCTGCCATTTGATTAATATTTGGATAATATAACGAATCAAATCCATATTTTTGTGCCATATTTATATCACTAACTTTATTATCTCCTATATGAACCATAGAAGTCGAATTTTTAAATTCCTTTTTAATTAATTCAAATAATTTACCATTTGCTTTACTTATACCATATTCTGAAGAAACATATATATCTGTTATTCCAGTATATCCATTTTTTTCTAATATTTTTTTTAAAAAGGATTTTGAAAAATACATATCAGAAATTATAATTATTTTCTTTCCCATTTTTTTCAAACTACAGAAAAGCTCTAACATAAACGGATTGGCATAACAAAACTTCTCTTCTATCTTCTTTTCTATCATCATTCCATATGTTTTTTCTATTCCTACTTCTTTCTCAATGCGATTCCAGATATCTGAAAAATTTATTTCATAATGATGGGCAGAATGAAATTGTTCTTGTCTGGCTTCATATTCTTGAATTATTCTAATATTTTTAAAATCTAAAATTCCTAGTTGAGCTCCAACGAAATAAAATATATCTGTAGGTTCAGAAAACGGACGAAAAATCAAGGTATCAAAAATATCAAAAGAAATAATATCATATGCAGCGATTCGTTTCATATACTCTTCTAACTTATATCGGGCATTATTTGCATACTCTGATTCGCTACAGCTATATAATAACTTTTTTTCTTCATAAACTTGTGCATCTTCTGGAACATCTAAATACTTACATTGAAATACATAATAAGATATATTAAGATAAATTAAATATCCATAAGATCGTAATTTATGCTTTTTCCCAAAACGTGAACAGTATTTGTGATAACGATTACAAATTCCTGTATGGCGATTTACAAGAGCATTATAAATCTGTATTTTCATATAAATTTCCCTCTATTACTTTCAATATCTTTTCCAAACCGTAGTTTTCTATCCACTCCATCATCATATAAATAATATTTAAGAATTTGTGTTGTGTGTTTTATAAAATTATGGTTTTGTACTATTGTAAACCCTTTTTCTAATGCTGTTTCTATTTTTTCTTCTATTTCTCTTTTTAAAAATGCCTCATAAGTACAATCTTTTCCATAAAGCTGTGTATACCCTAACATAAGTACAGGCTTGTTTCTAATCAAAGAAATATATGCTCCTTGTGACAAGATTGTTATAACTAAATCAGAAAAATCGATTGCAGAATTAATATCTACATCTGTTATGATATCTATATTTTTTGTTATCTTACTTTCGGATTGTTTCAATGCACACATGATCGGATGTGGTTTATAAATTAGATTCCAATTATTTTTTATTGTTATTAATCTTAAATATTGTAACGCATCAAGACTTGTTCTAAATATAGGTGAATGAAATTTTTTGGTAATATAAGTATAAGGATACATTCCAGATTCATAGTCATTTTGTCCAAGATATAAAATTGTTTTTCTTCCTGCCTTATAATACTGTAAAAGCATATTCTGCATTTTTTTTATGGGTTGTATGTTTCTATTCATACCGGTTTCTTTTAAATATCTAAGTACATTTTTTGTCTTTTCAATTTCTCTATCTGAAATTTCTTTTTTAGAAAAAAGTTTGTATTCTCTTGCTACAATACTCTCTCCTTGCTGTCCCCTCTCTTCAATACAAATAGTGCCTGGCAAACATCCAAATTCCATATACAAAAGAGGAATCTTTCGTTCTTTACAAATTCCTTGAAAAATATGATGAAATGCGTAAAATTCATTCCATAGTATAACTTTCTTTGGCTGTAAATTTTCTATTAATTTACTTATATAATAATAAGCATAATATCCCCAAACTAAGGCATATCCTTTCCCAATATTTATATGACGTTTCTTAAAATTTTTTACTGCTTCCTTTACATACTTCTTTTTTTTATATAACTGCCACATCTTTATAGTGATAGGAATATTCATTCCTAATACAACCATTTCTTTTGCTAGCAGATGAGGAGTACATATAAATGGTATATTTGTATATTCTTTTGTATAGCGCCTATATTGTGCTGTTACTTCTGACAAAAGAAATAAATTTTGTTGTTGACTTTGCCATTTATTTAAAAAGGAAATTACTCTTTTATCAAAAGCCGCCATTGCACCACATACAAGAATAGAATTTTTATATGCGTTCAAATCATAGTCTTTTATTTGCTGAACACCCGATTTTAGATTATATAAAACATCTCTATAACTATGATATGCTAAATATTCCTGTTCTTCTTCCTTTGTTACATTATAATTTTTTATTAAGTCCTCTTGCATCTACTATGCCTCTGTTCTAATTATAACTTTATTTCTTATTCTATTTTTTTCTTATTAGACGACGTTTTACTCTAATTGCAAAATTAATAATATGTAGTTTCTCACAAATTTTTATTGAATATAAATGTAGTTTACTTATTTTTTGCCATGGTTGTCTTTTATCATCAACTAAATTGTTACAAAATTCTGTATAATCTTTCTCTATCATTGATTTAATAAATTCTATATATTCATACGAAGGTAACTCATAAAATGACCAAACATCATCATTAATAAAGTAATTTAAATCGCTTTCCTCAAACATTTCTTTAACTTTATCAAAATATTTCTTTTTATAATCTTCTAAAACCAAATTCCACCCCCATGCCAATAAATAAATCTTATATGGAACAAAATATTGTTGATATGTATAATATAATTTATGTTCTAGAAAAGTTTTATTCATATCATCTATTGCATTAAAAATATCTAAACAGTTTTCTGTTTTTGAATTAGTAAGTGAATTGCTTCGTATTCTATAAGTATATATTTGTTCATTTAATACATAGGGATTTTTTGCACTTAATAATGTTTTAATATTATGAGGATTATCTTCAATAATTTTACATGCTTCATTAAAAAATAAATTGTTTTCTAACATAAACTTTCTCTTCATAAATTTTAAGGGAGTAAATGGATATTGTATAAAGAATTTATAATAGCTACATGATAATTGAAATATTTTATTTTCAGGAAAAAATCTTCTAAAAGTATAAAATCTTGGTCTTCTCATTTTTGTAGAAAGTCCATTTTCCATTTCTTTATAAAAAAAATATATTAAATCACTATTTTTTTCTTCGCTAATTTTAACTAACTTCTCTAAACTGTCTGTATCTAATATATCATCACTATCTATAAAATAAATATACTTTCCTTTTGCTTTTTGTAAACCTATATTCCTAGCCTGTGCTAAATTTGGAATATTGCTATTTAAAATTTTTATACGATTATCTCTATTTGCATAATATTCTAATATTACTTGTGAATCATCTGTAGAACCATTATTTACACATAATATTTCTATATTAGTATATGATTGTTTACATATTGAATCCAATGTAGAACTTACATAATTATCTGTATTATATACTGGTATAATAACCGAAACCATAGGCGCAATTGAACTATATATTTTAGTTTTAGTTTCTATTTGTTCTAAATATGCCTTTCTCTCAAATAAATAGAAATCTTCTTGATTTCCATTTATAATTTTACATAGATTTATTGCCATTTCTTTTGCATCTCTAATCTTTACTATTGGATTTGCACTATACACATAATATTTTAAAACACGTGCAACATGCTCCAGAAAAGCTTTTTTTTGTTTATCTGAATAGCCATAATAAAGAGCTTTTTTAATAGTATCTTCAAGTTCTTCTTTCTTTTTTAATTCATATGCAGAACCTGTCCCATTTAATTGCAGACGCCCTAATAAAACGACTGGTTTTTCTTTTATTAGTGATATATAAGCACTTTGTGATAATAATGTAATTGAAATATCTGCTAATTCTAAACTTTCACTTAATCCTCCTTCATATAGTATGGTTGTATTCTTTTTATTGATTTTTGTTTTTATACCGCGAGTAATTGAAATAGGATGTGGTTTATATAAAATGTGCCAATCTTCATGTTTTATACATATTTTTTCTAATTGTTCATAAGCATCTACATCACTAAAATAAATTGGAGAGTGTTTTTTTGCAATAGTTATATCTGCTAATGTATTTCCAGAGCCTGCACTATTACTTTCCATATATAAAATAACTTTTTTGCCTTGTTGACGTAGTATATTTATTTGTTCAACAATATTTTTTGTTATAGGTACAGATACATTTCTTGATAACTCTTTATTATTTGCAATGTTTAAATAATTTCTTGCTACATTCATATCAATATCTAATAGGGGTAAATTATTAAAGAAATCAGAATACTCTGCTATCCAACTTTCCGCCATATGTCCTTTATAATCAAATGTAATTGTTCCCGGCAATACTCCCCATTCCATATCACATAAAGGTATCTGTTTATGTTGGCATATTCTTTTAATAATTTTTCCTGCCAATCCTGTTGTACAAATACATATCATAAGATCAGGATTATAATATTCTATTGCATCAGAAAAATAAATATATATTAGATTTGCAATTGCTCTTGCAGTTACTTCAGAGCAGTTATATTCTTCTTTTGCAGCTATAATTCCATCTTGTAATATGACTTCTGGAATATCATTGAATTTCACTCCAAAATATCTAATTAATGGTGTATCATATATAATTTGTGTAAGTGATGAAATAATTTTAGGAAAGTCTTCACAAAGTATATCTTCTAACTCAATATCTGCGACATTACCATTTAATACAACCATATTAAATTCTTTACTGATAAAAAAATCATGTATAGCATCATAAATAGATTTATGGGTTGATACTTTAAGCCAACCGCTTAATAATATTCTTTTTTTATTGTTTTTTATAATTTCTGTCCATTTTTTTCGAGTCTTATATTTTTTTTCTTTGTTTTCTTTTGTAAAATATTTTGTGTTTATTTGATCAAATATATTTTTTCTAGTATTATTTTTAATTGTATCATATTTATGTGTACACTCTATTGAAAAATAATAGGTATCTGGATCAATTAAATAAGTATCCTTAATACTGTCATATTTTTTCCATTGCCCACCCGCAAAATGAATAATATATGGTATTTTATCTGTTTGAGTACATTTAAAATATCCTGGCTTTATTTCATTTATAATAGTTTCACCACCATTACATAAATGTACTATATCATTTTCTTCTAATAGACTATATCTATTTGGATATTTTGCACGATTTAATCTAACTAAATCCTGATCATGCCAAAAATATTTAGTAAATAATTCTGTAGGAAGAGTATAAAATTCTTTTTGTATATCTTTAAAAATAGTACCTAATACACAAGGCTTACCTAAAATAAAACCTATATTAATTTCATGTTTGCCAAAATCTAAATCATTAATATCATAAAATCGTGCATAATTAAAATCCTTTTTCCATATCCAAGAACCTGCTGTAATTTCATTTTGTTCATGACAATATGAACATTTATCTGGATTATTAGCATATGCTTTATCAAATAATTGCCCAATATCCTTTTGAAAATATAGATCATTATCTCCTAATGCAATAAAATCATAATTATCCCCAAATTTTTCTATCCAGTCTAAAATTATAAGTTTACTCATTCTTTTATTACGATATATATAAAAACTTTCTTTTAAACTTTCTGATTCGGATTTATTATTTTTTATTTTTAAATATTCAGGTTGTGATTTGGCTATTTCTTTCCAATTATCCCATAAAAAAAGTGATTGTAAATCATTAATTAAATAAAAAATTTTTTGGCTCTCCAAAAAATTTTTAGCTCTATCTGATAATCCAGTTGATATAACCCAAAGATCTCCTTGAAAATTTCCTTTATCTGGATTTCTTAAAGAATCAATCATCAAATTAGCATGTGCTAAATGTGGTGTATTTGCTGTAAAAATTATCGCTGTTCTTTTTTTATCTAGCATTTTTATCTCCCAAACTTATAAATATTTTTTATAATATTAATAATTATTTATAGATCCCCTCTAACATCTCCATTAAATTTACTGCATGTTCTATTGTTCCTTGTATAACTGGCTTCTCATTTTCTATTGCATCATAAAATTCTTTCATTTCATAATCCCATGATTCATCAGAGTCAAAGCACAATGTATGTTCTACAGGTTTTCCCAGTCCACCTGTTTTGCACTCTAAATCTTTACAATAATAAGTAAGGCGTTCTTCTCCATAACTCATTGTCGAAGTCAGCAGCCCATTTAGGGATATAAACCCTTCTGTACAGATTAAATCTAAACTAAATTTATGTTTCCACTGAATTGCACTAGAATGTAAAGAAGCTACCTTTCCATCCTGTGTTCTTAAAATAGAAAAGGCAGAGTCTTCTGTTGGCATATCTTTCCATACTAACTGATCTACAGAACTTTGAATATTTGTAAATCTTCCCATAAAATAATACATTAGATCTAACATATGTATTCCCTGATCTAACATAATTCCTCCACCAGAAATTGTTTTATTATTTCTCCATTCATTTTGAAAGGATAATGTTCCAGCTTTTCCATATACCCCTCTGGCACACACGATATCCCCTAATATTTTAGAATCTAATAATGCTTTCGCTTCAATAACAGAATTATGATATCTATGATTAAATCCAAACTTTAAAATTTTATTAGGAGAATTTAGATATGCCTTTTTCATTCGCAAAGCATCTGATAAATTTCTTCCCGGTGGTTTTTCAGAAAATACAGCATATCCTTTTTTTATTGCATAACATACAATATCTGGTATTACTATGTTATAAGTACATACTATTACTGCATCAATATCACATTTTTCTATGCACTCTTTCCAATCGGTAAAAATGGGTTCTAAATAACCAGCTAAATTTTTGGTATTCGCATCACATATTCCTACTACATCATAACCACCATGACGTTTCATAGCTTCATATCTCGTTTTTCCCATACGTCCCATACCAATAATAACGGTTTTTACTTTTTTCATAATTACCTCTTTCTTGCAACTACTTGTGCAAAGGAACTTAATCCACTTTTTTGTAAAAACTGTTGGAAATCTGCTATAGTCGAAACATCTGCTATATCAATTAAATACTTAATGAAAAAGTTAGAATCTTCAATTCGTTCTTTATGTTTCATAACAATATCCATATCTCTTGTTCCAGGAGTTGTAATTTCTAGCAGTTCAAATCCTGCCCTATCTAAAATAATTTCTAAACCTTTTTTTGATGGCAGCATAATATGTTCATATGGAAAAATGTCTTGTGTTCCACCTTTTAATGTGAGAATATCAAAACCACTTCCAAGTCGGGTATTTAATATAAGCAACCCATCTTTTAATAAACTTTCTCTTATTTTGCTTAACGAATAAATTGGATCATTTTCATGCTGTAATTGATTTAAATATAAAATTACATCTGCCTGTTCTATATGATTTGTTTTTAAATCTAAAAAAGAATTCCTTAATTCATAATTTCCAATTAATTTTGATTTACAAAATAAATCTATAAATCCTTCATACTTATTACCAAAATCAATTATATTCAGTTCTGTGTTTCTTCCTAGATATCTAAAAATCCTATATTCAGCCCAAAGTACCAAATCATTCCAAATTGAATTTCTTCTTTCACTTGCCTGTTTTTGATACTCTTTCGAAGTCTTTAATTCTTTTATTTCTTTTAACTCTAAATACTTTTTTAGAGTTTCTTGTTCGACAGGAACAAAAATACTTTTACAGATATCACAATAGCGATAATTTATATCCCATCTTTCAAAAATAAATTTTGTATGTTCAGAACCACAAATTGGACAACTATGACACTCATATTTTATTGGATTGCTTATGACAAAATTTTGTGCAATTTGTTTCTCTCTTTGAAACAAAACAGAATCTTTTATTTCTATTTTATTTTTTACAGGTTCTGCATAATCATAAGCCTTTAGCATAGTAATCCTCCATAAGTTCTTTTGTTGCAAAACACTTACAAATACATTTACTATCTTCTAACTGTTCTAATACAGTATAGCCTCCTGCTGCATTTGTTAATGCAACCGCTGCACAAACATCCCATATCATAATCTCATCTTCAAAATAAGCATCTACTCTTCCACATGCTACAAATGTTCCCATAATTGCAGCAGCTCCAAACATTCTTACTTTTTTAAAATTTTGTATTTGCTTTATAAAGAGCATCAAGCTTTTTGTATCATATGTTCTCTTTACTGGAAATCCTGTTGCCATAACAGCCTGAGAAGTTTCTTTTATACTGGACGGGTATATTGGCATATCGTTTAAAAAAGCACCTAAACCTTCTTCTCCATAAAATAATTCATCTTTCATAAAACGATAAACTACTCCTATTTGAGGTTTATTCTGTCTCCAAAGTGCAATAGATACACATGCCATTTCATCAATTCCTTTAAAATAATTGATTGTCCCATCTAGTGGATCAATAATCCAATATGTATCACTCTTCTCTCCTTTTAGTCCATATTCCTCAGATAAAATTGGAATTTTACTCTCATCTAAATAATCCATAATAATTTTCTCACTTATTTTATCTGATGAAAGTTTAATGTCTCTTCCCTCTAATGTATCTATATGAATGTTTTGTCTTTTTTTTAGAAATTCTCCTGCCGCCTTTGCTGCCTGAATTGCTAAGTTGAGTTCTTTACTTATCTCCAATTCCTAAATCCTCCAAAAGATTAAATACTGCTTCTGTTTCCATAGACTCACGGCATAACCTGTTATAAGTAGAAATATGCGGTGTTAAAACTGCATTTTTACACTCTAATAACTTTCCTTCATAAGGTTCTTTCCAAAAAACATCTCCCCAATAATGAGATACTTTTCCAGTATTTAAAGCATCATATAAAGCATCTTCATTAATTAATTCTCCTCTTGCACAGTTTAAAATGACAGCTCCGTCTTTTATATAAGAAAAGTTTTCTTTTGTCAAAAGTTCTTTATTACCTGAAGCATGAAGTGTTATTACCTCTGCCTTTTGTAATGCAGTTTCTAAATCTGGTTCAAACATTTCTGGTTGATATGGATCATATATAATACAATTACTTCCAAGTAATCGTAAATACTCTGCAAACTTACGTCCTATTCTTCCATATCCAATTAATAAAACATTCAAATTAATTAAAGAAAATCCAATTCGTTTTCTCCAAATTTTATTATGTACATCTTCATTACAAGGTATAATTTCATGCCCTATCGTTAATAATGCTGCTAATGCCATTTCGGCAACTGCTGTAGTTGGAGCATCAGGAGTATTGGATACTTTAATTTTATGCTTTTTTGCTGCTTTTTGATCTATATTATCCATTCCAATTCCAATTCTAGAAATTGCTTTTAAATTAGGCGTCTGTGATAATACTTCTTCATTTAATATTTCAAGACCTGCTAAAAGTCCATCTGCCCCTTGTAAATGACAGATTGTTTCTTCTATTGTCAATTTCCTTCCATATGGATTTTTAACTACTTCAATTCCTTTATTTAAAAGTATATTGATTGCTTTATCACTATTTTCTGCAAAAGAAGATGCCCCTACTACTACTTTCATTAATGTCGTCCCTCCTTATACTTGTCCAAATACATATCAAGCCAACAATGTAATAAAACTGCATGTGCAGATTCTACCATTCCATATGTCTTAAGTGGTACATAAAAATTGATATCTCCAAGTTTTCTGGACTCATTATCTTCTTTTTTACCAGATAAAGTAACAACATATGCCCCTAACTGTTTTGCTGTTTTTATTGCTTTAATAATATTTGGTGAATTTCCTGAAGAAGAAATAGTAATTAACATATCCTTTTCTTTCAGTGTCTTATGAATTTTATATGAAAATACATCTTCATAAGAAATATCATTACTGATTGCTGTAATATGTGCTGTTTCAGAACAAGTTTGCGTTAAAAAGTCAGCATTTTGAAAACAGTCATGGGACATATGTTCTGCCATTGTTGCACTTGCTCCATTTCCACAAAAGAAAAAAACTCCTTGTTGTTTTCTTTTTTCTTCACAGATATTGATCCAATTTTCTAATGCTTTATCTATTGATAACACATTTTCTCTATTATCTGTGACAATTAAATTTAATAATCTATTTTTGATATCTGTAAAATAATTTTCTGAATAATTTACTAAATTCATAACTCTATGTATCTCTCCTCAAATTTATTCATACGTGAATTCAAAATACCTTCTGCAATATTCCAATCTTCTAAAGTATCTAAATCACAAGATTCATCTTTTGGTATAGAAAACCTTCCTATCGTACCGCCAAAAACAGGATTTATGTTTTCTTGCTGTAGTTTGAGAAAAGTTTCTCTTTTCCATGCAGTTAATGCCCAACAAATCGTTTCGATTGGTTCTAACATTTGACTGTTTACTTTTTTATCATAACTAAAATTAAGAGGTTGTCCCTTAAAAAAAATTTCTTCCTTTTCTATAATTACCGACAATACTGTATCAAAATTATGCTCCTGTACATAATCTAAAAAATGATTCATAGTTTCTTGACGTAGTAAAGGAGAAGTTGGGTTTATCATAATTACATAATCACATTTATGAGCTTTTAAAAAGTCATAAGTAAATTCACGATTTGTTGCTGTATCTGTTGCTAATTCAGATGATCTTTTATGAAAAGAAGCCCCCATTTTTTCTATAATCTTTCCTAGTTCTTCACTTTCTGTCGTTACCCAAATATCTGAGAAACGTTTACTTGATTTTGCCAAATCAATAGGATACTGAATTAATGGCTTTTCTCCCATATAGCGGATATTCTTTTTAGGTATTCTTTTTGAACCAAGTCTTGCAGGAATCATTGCTGTCATTATTTTCTGCATAACAACTCTCCTTTAAATTTTAGATAACAAATTATTTTATTGTCTATGTTCCTCATAAGCTTTGCATACTTCTTTTGGAGTTCCTATCATTTTTAGTTTTCCTTTTTCAATCCATACTGCCTTAGTACAATTATCTAAAATAGTTTCTATCCCATGAGATACCATTAAGACAGTTGAACCTCCATGTATCATTTCTTTTATTCTTTTTAAACTTTTTCTTCTAAAAAATTCATCTCCTACACTTAACACTTCATCTAATATTAAAATTTCTGCTGCGTCATTGATAGTTGCAATAGAAAATCCTAATCTTGATATCATACCAGAAGAAAAATTTTTTACTTTCTCCTCCATAAAGTCTTTTAATTCTGCAAATTCCACAATTTTATCATAATGTTCGTCTAAAAATTTTTTTGTATATCCTATAATGGAACCATTCAAATATACATTTTCTTTAGCTGTTAATTCCATATCAAATCCAGTTCCGAGAGTAAGTAATTGAACTTTTTTTCTATCCACATTTACAAGACCGCTTGATGGTAATAATGCACCAGATATAATTTTTAACAGGGTGCTTTTCCCAGAACCATTTGTCCCAATAATTCCAACAACTTCTCCTTGATATATATTAAAATTGATATGATCTAATGCTTTTAACTCCCGATAAGTTAGTTGATGTTTTATTCGCTGAATAAAATATTCTTTTAATCCTGATGTATTACTTGTTGCTACCTTAAAATTCATACATACATCTTTTAATTCAATAACAGGTTTTTCATAATATTCTCTTTCCATATTTTTAAAATTCCTAATTATATTTTTTGCATAACTAAATTTTCCTTTTTCTTAAAAATAAAAAATCCTATAAGAAAACTTCCTATCCCCCATAACACCAGTTTTACCCACAACATATATTCTGATATTGTCTGATACATCATACAATCTCTAGCAATTGCAATAGAAATATATATAGGATTCATTTCTACAACTCTTTTCATACTCTCTGGTAAACTTGCAATTGGATAAAATAGCGCCGATAAATACATCCACAAAGTTAGTACAATAGAATATAAATGTTTTATATCTGCAAAAAAAACATAAATAATAGACAGTGTATAACCAATTCCTATTGCAAAAAGCAGTGAAAAAAAAATGTCAATAGGAAATAACATCATAGTTATACTGGGTTTTATATGAAATATAAGCAACATTAAGATATAGGCAATACATGTATAACCAAAATTAATAATAGTTGTATAAATTCGTGCTAATACAAATGTCTGCTTTGGAAGTTTTGCTTTTTGTAAAAGAGAGCGATTGTCTACTAAAGCTGACATTGCTGAATTTGTTGCTGTACTAAATAAAGTCCATAAAATATTTCCTGTCAGATAATAAATAGGAAAATTTTCTATAGAATGTCGAAACATAGTAGAAAAAATTAATGACATAACTATCATAGTCAATAGTGGATTTAATACACTCCATAAAATTCCCAAATAACTTCTGGCATATTTTCTTTTTATTTCTCTTAATGTCAGTTCTTTGATTACAAAAAAATATTGTGTATTATCTTTTTTTTGTCTTATCTTTTTATTATATTTCACCTTTTTTGTAATACCTTTCTTATATATATAAAATACTTATATAGAACCGCATGATAAAGATTTGATATAACCTTTGTTTTATTTCGGACTATACTTCCTTCTATCCATGCACTTTCATGAATCTCAGTATTTCGAAATCCCAACATAATCAATAACTTATTTAAAAATCTCTGCTTATGAATCTCTTCATTAGATAGTTTAGCAGCTACACATTGCATCTGTCCTTCTAACACATCATCACAAAATAAATATTCTCCAAAATAATTTACTTCAAATTCCTTTGGTGTACTCATAAATGTAGTAAGTATATTTTCTACTATTTTAGTTGAACTTTTAGTATTCAAAAATATTTTCTCTAAATTTTCTTTCTTTAAGTATTCTTTTAAATAATTTTTCAGAAGTTGTTCCTGTATTTTTATTATCTCTGTATTTGGATTTATTTGTTTATTCTTTAATGGTATATATCTATTTTTCTCTTTCTGATAACCTATTGTCATTGCTTCTGGTGCTGAATAGACTGCCTCAAAAAGACAATTTGAAAAATGTACCTTTCTTCTAATATAGTTATGTGGCTCAAAATAATATCCATGATAATATTTTCTATCTGTATTTTTTGGGATTTCATATAGTCCAAAATAATATCCCTCTATTTTTTTCTTTTTCAAAGATTGTACAGACCATAGTAACTGTTCTAAACTTTGTTGTAAGGTTCCAGTCCATCCACTGTCTACTATAGCATAAGGTACTTCTTCTAATAATCCTTCCTGTATTAGATAACCAATAGTGTTTGGATAAGTTATTTTTGAATGTTGATTCATATATTGAAAAAATAGTGGTATATTATAAAGAAGTTTTTTTAATTTCTGTATTTCTTTATAATTTAAAATTTTTGTATATTTATCTGAATAATCACAAAGTTCTGCAATTTGCTTTGCTTCTTGTTCTGTAAGACATGCTCTTTTCATGATTTTCTCAAAAGTAACACAGATTCCTCCAATACAAATAAAATCAAGACTTTTTTTCCCTAATAAATGATATTGTGCTGCCCGTAGAGAATAGCGTGATACATTCAAATATTTTAAATCTATATGTATTTTTTTTGCTGTACAGATTTGTTTTGCTACAAGATACATAAAATACCCATCTCTTGCTAGAAAATATAATCTTTGTTTTCTGGAATTTTTTGCCTGTATCAAAACCCATTCTACAAAAAAGAGAAGTGTTGGAGTAAATATATGTAAATATAATTGATCTTGTATTGATATTTCTTTTGTATAAAATTGTGAATAAGATTGTAAAGTAGTCAGTTTTACTGTATCTTTTCTTAACATATTTTCATATGTGTGTATACGTTTAATTAATGCTATATCTTCTCTATTTATAAATTCTCTTCGCTTTATCCATGCAATTAAATCATTAGGAAGAAATCCTGCAATAATTGGTCTTAGTACATATAGCCAGCCTATTGGAAATAAAATATTCATTTCTTTGAAATTTCGATACCGAATTTTGGCTTCATTAATACGATATTTCATTTTTCTTTTTTGAAAAGATTCTTTATTCTCTCGATAACAAAATAGATATTGTTGAATATTATATCCTTGTAATCCCTGTCTATAAAATCTCATAAAAATTTCATAATCTTCACACCGTAATGTTTCTTGTGTTTCTAAATATCTAATATTATCTTTAAATATTGTTTTTCGATACATCACTGTTGGATGTATATAAGGAGAATATTTTAAATAATTACAGTATTTTGGGTTTTCTGGCATATCTCTTTTTCCCCAGATTCCCTGTTCATCAAACAATTTTGTATTACATCCACACCACGCATATTTTGGATGATTTTCTAAAAATTCATACTGAATTTTTAATCTATCCGGAAGAGAAATATCATCTGCGTCCATTCGTGCAATATATCTTCCCTTTGCTATATCAATACAACTATTTAATGAAAAAGCAAGTCCATGGTTCTCTTTTTTTCCTATTAAAAGAATTCTTTCATCTAATTTTTTTAATTCTCGTATATACGATTCCGTTTTTGGATGAGAGCCATCATTATAAATAATAAATTCAAAATCTTGAAAACTTTGATTTAGAATAGAATTTACTGCATTTTTTAAGATACTTTGATTCCATGGATTGTACACCCCCATAATAACGGAAATCTCTACTTTTCTTTCTGCCATAATATCATACCATATTTTACTATTCGTTTTTGTACATTCTGATCTGCCATTTTATAAATCTGGTGCATTCTTTTATTAATAGCTTCTATACTATATTCTTGTGCTATTTCCCGACAATGAGAGGAAAGATTTTTTCGATAATTTATATCATAATAAAATCGCTTTATTGCTTTTTCAAAATCTTTAACATTATTTGCATTACATATAATTCCATTATAATTATTTTTTGTATATTCTCTTGTCCCTCTATTATCGGCAACAATAAGCGGTATCCCTACTGCAAGAGCTTCTATCGCTGCAATACCAAGTCCTTCTCGAATAGATGGAAATACAAAACAATCCGCAGTTTGAAGAATTTCTTCTATATCCTTTCGATATCCTAGTAAATGTACTTGTTTTTCTAAATGATACTTTTTAATTAGTTTTTCAAGATTTTTAAAATTTTTTCCCTTTCCACAAATACTATAATAAATATCTTTTTTCCCTAGATGTGCGATTGCCTGTATAATAACTTTTTGGTTTTTATTTTTATTTAATTCTGCTACGGTTACAATATGAAAAACATTTTTAGGAATTTTTAATTCATTTCGTTTTACTGCTCTTTTTTCTAATCTGGGTTGAAATCGCTCTATATCCACACCAACCCCATGAATCCATTCTACTCTTCCATTATCTTTGAGTCTAAATTTTTTTGCTCTATTATAATCTTCTTGATTTATCGTAATAATTAAATCTGTTTTATGTGCTAAAAACTTTTCTGCTGTATAATATAGTATCCAGTTTTTTAATGGTGCTCCTTTATAAAAATGAAAACCATGTGCAGTATATATAACATAGGGCTTCATTTTACTAAAATGTGAAGCAACTCTTCCAACAACTGCTCCTATAGGATTATGACAGTGAACTAAAAAAATCTTTTCACGATCAATAATCTCTTTTACTTGTTTTAATGCTTTTATATTCTTTGCTGCCGCTAAGGGACTTTTTTCAATATCTACATGATGTAGTTTAATTCCCTGTTTTTTTAACTCTCCTATATCAAAGGAATAAGTAGGATTATGAAAATTTGACGCATAATGAATATCATAGCCATATTCCTGTAAAATCTTTACATCATTCATTTCAAATTTGGAAAGAAATCCACTAATTGTTGTTATTATTAATGCTTTTTTCATTTATCTCTCTAGGAATAATCCTTATTCCTTTACTAAATTTTATTTTTAATTAGTAATTTTCAATATCTCACCATACTTTGAATAACTAAACTATTTCACTTTGCCTGTGCAGTTTGAAATCATTCTTTTTTCAAATTTAGCAGAGACGAGCGGTATGGAACTCTCAAAAGCAAGGAATTTCCTTGCTTTTTTATCTGACGTTTCCGCAGAATTTTATATGAAACGAAATATATTCTAATTCATCAGAAATATTTCGTACATACGTTATTAATCATAAATCATCTAAATTATATTTTAAAAAACGAAAACCAAGGTTTATTGCTGTATTTCTAGCAAAATTGCCATTGTGACCATTTGGACACTCAAAAAGTAATGGATGGTCTTTATTTCTCTTAATCTTAGCCCCACAATTACTACATTGATTAGTCATATGATAAGGTCGTATACTACTCACTATAATTCCTTGACGAAATGCTTTATATTTTAATTTTGAAATCAAGCTTCTTCCTAGCCATCCATAATACCTTCGATTTAAAATATCTGTCATTTCTTGATATTTAGGTACAACAATCATAGAAATTTGTTGTTGTTTACAATATTCTATAATTTGATGACTAATTTGATGGGTATAATTTTCATGAATCGCCGCAATTTTTTTATACCAACGAGAATTTATAAATTTTTCATTCTGTTTTTGTAAATTTTGTGTTTCTCCTCTGCTTTTCCAGCTTTTTCTCAATCTATACAGCACCCGCTCACAGTATGCTTTCATTTCTTTACCTCCATAAAAAAAGCGAGTAGCTATAACATTTGTCATTTCAAATACAACTCCTACTGCCATACAATCTCCATTTGGAACAGCAAGTGCTAAAAAGTTTTCCTGTATATTCATTCTTTCTCGAATGGTACGGATATCTGAAACGGGAAGTTTAACTGGAACATACAAAAATATCTGTTTTCCTTTTTGTTTTAGAATTGGCGAACATGCCTTACCATTGTCTGGTAACTTTCTTCCTTTTAATTTACTATATATCCATTCCCACCTTTTTCCTGTAAAGACTTTTAACTCAATTTCTTTTTGATTAAAATTTCGATACATGCCTTTATAAAATACTGGTGCTGCTAAAAATCTAGTCGGTGAAGAAGGACACTTCTTTTCTTGAGTTTCCTTTGAATACTCCCAAGATTCTATCCGTTTCTTATAACTTCGCATCATTCCAATTGCCGCACTGATAGCAGCTCTTCGAAAATATATTGGAAGTTTTGGGAAACCTTCTAATGGAATTTTAGGATTGATTTTTGCACTTTTTTGTTCTTTTGTTCCAATTGTAAGAATTTCTAGTTCCCGTAATAATAAATGATCTGATAATTTTAATAATTCATTATGTTCAGATAATAAAATATAATAAAACTTCAAAACTTGATTATATAATTCTCTTGTTGTATCAATGCAAACATTCGATTTTTGAAACAGTAAAAACTGATAAGTTATAGTTATCCATCCCTGTTTCATTTCATGTCTTCCCTTCTATTTAAAAGTTCTAATAAAATTTATAAAACAGACGTGAAAATGAATATTACACGAAAAAATAATACATATCTTTGAAATTATATAATATTTTAGGAATTTAGATTCGTATTAAAAAGTATAAATATGGAAAATAAGATAGAAATTTTAATAATGAACTCATAAAATTTTGATATTTAGCATCTTTTTACTTGATATTTTTTAATCGTTATGTTATAGTAAGCAAGAAAAGTTCGTGTAATATTCATTTACGCGAATTTTTTTTGTTTTTTCCACTTATTAAAAGAGCAAACTGTGTAACAGTAAAAAAATGATATTTTAAATGAAATACAATAAATGTATTCTCCTTGTCCTTTAAAACTTATCTATCAAACATGGGAACGTATCTTCTTCTCTTAGAATATGGTAAATAAAAGGATTTAGGAGGGAAAATCTTGAATCGGGTTCATGAGATTCTCCATACAGAATATGCCTACCAACAAGGCATTTTTGGAAAAGGTGTCTGTGTTGCTATCCTCGATAGTGGTGCATGTAAACATCCTGATTGGAAAGGAAAAGACCGAATTATAAAATTTCGGGACTTTTTATATAATAGAAAGCAATATTATGACGACTGTGGACACGGTAGTCATATCTGCGGAATTTTAGGAGGTACTGGTCTTGCTTCAGGAGGATATTATTATGGAATTGCTCCTGAATGTCATATGGTTATTGGAAAAGTATTAAATTATCGTGGAGAAGGTGACATTTTAGAAGTTCTTCATGCACTTCGCTGGATTCGAAAGGAACGAGAACATCTTGGTATTCAAATTGTAAATCTTTCTTTTGGAACTGGAAAAGATACTGCAAAAGAAGATATCGAACAGTTAATGGAAGAAGTGGAGCAGGTTTGGAATGATGGAATCGTTGTTGTTACAGCAGCTGGAAATGGAGGCCCAGATCATGGAAGTATCTGTGCTCCCGGTAGCAGTTGTACCGTGATTACAGTAGGTGCTGCAGATGATACGATTCCTGTATCCATCAATGGAAAAATAATTCAAAACTATTCTGGTCGAGGTCCTATTTTACATTGTATCCGTAAACCAGATTTAGTTGCTCCTGCGGGTAATATTGTAAGCTGTGGTCTAGCTGGAGGATGGTATGGCAATAAACATCTCTATGTCGTGAAAAGTGGAACTTCTATGGCAACTCCTATGGTTTCAGGAGCTATTGCACTACTACTTTCGGTTTATCCTAAATTAACACCAAAAGAAATCAAGGAAAAACTTTGGGATAGCTGTGACGATTTAGGGCGTCCAGAAGAAGAACAAGGAGCTGGATTATTAAATATTAAAAAATTACTTTCTATTTAAAAAGTTGTTCCATTATAAGAGTTGTTGCAAAATAGATTGTAACAACTCTTTTTTATTGTCCTATTAATATGTAAGAAGAAAATCCGTGAAATTTTTCATAGTTTGAGGAAATAAGGCAAGCCATAGTACATAATATACATTGTAAAAATAAATTTCTTTTGGAGGATTTATCATGAGTGATTTATCAGCAACAAATTGTGGCGGTGGATGCAACTGTGGATGTGGATGCGAAAGTAATAATTCAATTTGGATCATTTTGATCATTCTCCTATTCTGCGGTAATGGAAATACTGGAATCGGCGGCGGAAGCTGTGGCGGCTGCAACTGTGGATGTGGCGGCTGCGGTGGTGGTTCTATCTTAGGTGGTGGAGATTGCAGTTGTATCATCTGGATTTTACTCATCCTTTGCTTCTGTGGTAATGGCGGAATCAGCATTGGTGGTGGAAACTGCGGATGTAACTGTGGATGTGGAACTGGCTGCTGCTAATTTTTTTCTGCTTTATATTGGTAGGTGTTCGAAGTTATTCGAACACCTACTTTTAAATTTATATAGAAGTTCTTGCAACCTCTTCAACTTTTCGATATACTAAATCGTATAAATTAAAGAAGAAAGAGGTATCTCATATGGCAGGTTCTACTTTAGGAACAATCTTTTCAATTTCCACTTGGGGGGAATCACATGGAACAGGAATTGGAGTAGTTATAGATGGTTGTCCAGCCGGATTATCTTTAGATACTTCCATAATCCAAGCTTATCTTGATCGTAGAAAACCCGGACAGACAAAGTATTCTACTCCACGGAAAGAGTCTGATACAATTCAGATTCTCTCAGGTATTTTTGAAGGAAAAACAACAGGAACTCCTATTTCTTTGATGATTCAAAATGAATCTCAACGTTCTCAGGACTATTCTGAACTTTCGAACTATTATCGACCGGGACATGCTGATTTTACTTATGATCAAAAATATGGATTTCGTGACTATAGAGGAGGTGGAAGATCTTCTGGAAGAGAAACAGCTGCAAGAGTTGCGGCTGGTGCAGTTGCTTGTGAAATATTAAAAACATTAGGAGTAGAAGTGTGTGCTTATACTAAAAAAATTGGTTCTATTGCTGTAGATTATTCCAGATGTAAAAAAGAAAACATACTCTCTAGTCCTCTGTTTATGCCTGATCTTACTGCCTCTGCACAGGCAGAAGAATATTTATCTTCCGTTCTACAAGAACAAAATTCTGTAGGTGGTATTATTGAATGTATCATTCATGGACTTCCTTCTGGAATTGGAGATCCTGTATTTCAAAAACTAGATGCCTCTCTTGCAAAAGCAATTATGTCAATTGGTGCAGTAAAGGGAATTGAATTTGGAGAAGGCTTCGCATTCTCTGAACATCTAGGCTCTGAAATGAATGATAGTTTTATGTATTCAAATGGTAAAATTCAAAAATATTCTAATCATGCAGGGGGAATTTTAGGAGGGATTAGTGATGGCTCTGAAATTATCTTTCGAGCTGTTATAAAGCCAACCCCTTCTATTGCAAAAGAACAAAAAACGGTGACTACAACAGGACAACCAACTACAATACAAGTTCATGGCAGACATGATCCTGTAATTGTTCCGCGTGCTGTTGTAGTCGTAGAAAGTATGGCTGCAATCACTATTCTTGATTTGTTACTTTCCTCTATGACTGCAAGATTAGATCACATTCAGGCTTTTTTTAAAAAAATACGTTCTATATAATTATAACCAATACAATCAATAATACCAGATAAGGCATGAAATCCCTATCATTGATATAGAATTTCATGCCTTATCTGATTATTTACACACTGACTTTTTTGTCTAGCATCCAAGATGTTCCAATATATAACAATATAGATGCCACTCCAAGATATATTCCTGTAACTAAAAGCTGAACCCAATCTTTCCATTGAGATGCCCCTGATAGAAGTAGCACGTTTGACAGAAAATTAATCAAACGAAGGAAAACGAGAAAAACCACAATGCTGACTGGTGTACGAAATCGATTATTCGCAAGAAAAGTAGTGCTTAATGAAATAGCAAACATTCCACATAATACAATCATCATCCATAAAAAGAAAATAAAGAAAAACAGAGAAAAAAGATATGGAAGATCTAATGTTACTTCTAAAAGTTGTTGAAATAACAATTTTAACATACGAAAAATTTCTTTTGTATCTTTAAATTTTGCAAATATCACTATGAAGTTTACTATAATTGCACCTAAAAACAAAAGTCCTGTAAAAACAATCTGTAAAAATGCGGCTATTATTTTTGCTCCAATAATGGAATAGGTAGAATAGGGAATCATATAGAGCATATAACTTTGTTTTGTTTTTAAATCTCTATTAAAAACAGAAATACTCTCCACTCCGACATAAAAAATAGCGATGATTGTGGCAAAAATAAAAATACTGACCGCTTTTGCAATTACTTTTTCATCTTCCTTTAATACACCAAATAAAAAATAAATTTCTAAAATAGCAATTCCAATTAAAATAATTAATTTAGAAAACATCTGTTTTTTAAGCTCATATTTTATTAATTTTAGCATAAGTCCCCCTTATTGTATTTATCATACTGTCTAAGCATAGATTTGTTTATAGAGATCTACTATTGACTTACCATGTTCCTTTCGTATCTGTTCTACCTCTCCGCTTAGAGCTACTTTTCCTTCTTTAATAAAAATGGCTTGATGAATTATTTTTTCTAACTCATCTACTAAATGACTTGACATAATAACTGTATTTTTTTCAGTTACAACTTCCAGAATTGTTGTAATAATAAGATCTCTTGCAATAATATCAATTCCATTAAGTGGTTCATCTAATAAAAACAGTTGTGCTCTTCTAGCTAATGTAACAGCAATTTTTAGTTTTGCTGCCATTCCAGAAGAAAGATCTTTTGCCTTTTCTTTCTTAGACAATTCCATGCGGTTTAACAAATTATCATATTTTATAGGATCAAAATCTTCAAAGAAATCTTGATAATATTTTCCAACATCAGCAATATTCATAAAAGAATAAAAAAATGGTTCTGTGGACATATAGGCAATATGTTTCTTAGAATTTTTCCCAATTTTTTCTCCATAAAATAAAATTGTACCTGAACTTGGTTTTACTAATCCTGCTGCCATCTTCATCCAAGTTGTTTTTCCACTTCCATTTGGCCCTAATAAAGCATAAATTTTTCCCGATTCAATTTTTAGACTAATATCTTCTACTGCTGTCTTATTCATATATCGCTTCATTAAGTTTTTACATTCTAGCATCTTATTTGCTCCTTTTTGATAAGATAAAACCATAAATTCCTCCACAAATTCCTCCTAAAATGTGAGTCATTTGAGATATATTGTCTTTTTGTACTAAACCTGTTACCTCCTGTCCTAAATAAATAGCAACTGCAAGAATTAATGTTAATGGAATTCTTCCTTGTCCTAAACTTACCATAGAGGATAAAATAATCATCATAAAAACAATGCCACTTGCTCCAAGTAATCCATTAGAAAAGAATAAGCAATGTAGCACTCCTGTTAGAAATGCAGTTAAACTAATCATAATAAGTAATATTTTACTTCCATACTTTTCTTCTAACATAGGCCCTAATAGTAAAATAAGTAACATATTATTTGTAAAATGTTCTAAATTAGCATGACCTAAAATATGACCAAAAAGTCGTACATATGTAAGTGGATGAAGCAACGAAGAACGATATACACAAAAGAAATTTGTAGTAGTCCAACCATTTGTCAGATTTCCCAATAATAATGCCAAAAAAGAAATTATTGCAAATGAAAGTACAACAGGAGAGTTATATTGAATTTTTTTTAACCATTTCATACCTCTTTCCTCCTTTAAGTAATTTTTTTTCGTTCTATTAGCGATTGAATATATTCTGTAATAATTTTTGCAGTCTTTTTATGAGAAAGTTCTCCCGGATGATTTCTTGCTCCAATACCCTCTTTTGACATTTCTGGAAGAATTAATAAATGTACTTTTAAATCTCCTGTATTGGTTCGATACTTTTCAACTGCTTCATAAATGGGATGAAGCATAGTACTATCAATCATTCCATATGCCCAGATAATTTCTGCTTTTGCATTACATTTTCTAAGTGTTATTAAAAATTCTATCACTTTTTGGACAAATCGTTTTATATCCTCTGGTTCAAATTGACCTTTTAAATTTATCCTTTGTTTCCATGTCTTTCCTGTCTCTTCTTCTTTCCACTCAGGTTGATGAAATGCTACACTATCATTTGTTCCTAAATTTACTATTACAAAATCTGGCTGCCATAAACTAAAATCATATTTTCTTTTTGCTCCTAATACTTCATTTCTCTCTCCTGATAACAGTCCACAAACCTGTTCATAATAATCTGGAAGAGCACAGTAAGGGTTATTATCCCATCCCGATAATACTCCCCATCCACTTTGAGAAATAATTCGGTATTCTGCATCTAAAGCATCGGATGCTATAATAGCATAATTTCGAAAAGCAGAAAAAATCATCGGAATCCAATCTTCTTCCTCTATAGATCCAATTACTCCTTCTCCAGAAGTAATACTATCGCCAATCCATTCGATTTTCATTGTCCGTTCTAAAGCAGGCAAAAGTTCTCCATCAGTATAAAATCCAATAAATTGTAATAAACATTCCTCATCTCCTGACATTGCCTGTGTTTCTTTTATGATTCTAACTTGTTTTATTTTTTCAGGATTCATCCCACGAAAAATACAGATTTTATTGATTCCCTTTGAAAGCATTTGACGACTGATAAAGGAACCATTGATTTGAATACTAATCCAAGACTCGTAAAGACTATAATCTGATAAAAATTCTACCCAAAGTTCCTCTGCACGAATTCCAAATTCTAATCCACTGCCTGTCCAAAATAATGTTAAAGGCTCTCTTTCTTGCGTTGTTCTTCCTAAAACACGTATCATTGGTGCATCCTTAATTGCAGTAAATTTCATATTTATCCCTCCTTTTTCGTCTGATAGCGATGTACTGCTACTTCATGGGCATATAAATGATTCTGATCCTTTACTATCACAGTTCCAACACCATCAATACTAAAAAACTCTAATAAAAGACTATGTGGAATTCTTCCATCTAAAAGATGAACACGTGGAACTCCTTCTTTAACAGCCAAAATTCCATTTCTTAATTTTCTTAAAAAATCTTCTCCTGCTTTTTTCAATTCATATTCCTGATATAATGTTTCTGCCTGTGAAAGAGTGACTAATGGCAGAACTTTAGATGAATTTTTTTCATCAGATACATCTAAAATTCCTGCAATCTCTGATAAATAAACTAACTTTTCTGCACCAATTTGTACTGCAATCTTCATCGAAGTATTTTCTGGATGTAGAATCGTTTCTTCATCGTCAATATCATTTGGTGTAACAACAGGAATATAGTTATTTTTTAACATCATATGCAAAGTCTGTAAATCAATTCCGCAGATTCCGACTGCCTTTATTCCACATAATTCTAATAGCTTTGCAAACCGTTTATTTTCTCTGAACTTATCCGCTCCCATTCGTGTATTATGTACAACTATCGGCTTCATTCCAAGTGATTTTAATAGGACAATATCTTTCATTACTCTTTGTTCTGTACTTGATTCTAAAATATTACTACAACTATAAGAAATGACAACTATTTTTTCATTAAAATCTCTGATATATGGCAAGGCATCGACTAAAATGCCCGCTTTCTTTTCTACTTCCTTTAGATACTGTTCCATGACAATCTTTCTCCCTTGTATTAAAATGAAAACTATAACAATCATACTGTTTGATTTTGGGTTTGTCAATGAGAAGATTTTATTCATCATGATAAATTAATAGATAAAATAGAAGATACTAAAATGGCATAATATAAGGAGCTGCTGTAAAATAGATTTAAAAATTTATTTTACAACAACTCCTCTTTTCCTAAAAAAGAGAACGACTAAGCAACAGCGTTTTTGACAGTGTCGGTTAAATTCTACCCTCCTTTTTATTATCTATATTTTTGCTATGTTCTGTTTTTGGCTTACTTTATCCCTCCTTTTTTCACGCTTTGCCTTTTGTTCTTTTTGTTCTTACATTGTTATTATATGCCCGGTGGGACAGACTTATGACACAATGTCCAAATATTATTTTAATACTTTCTTGGTGAAATTGATGACTTATTCACTTAAATAAGATGGGGCTACACTTTTTGTCAGCCATACTCCATTAGCAGACAGATAGAATTTTTCTCCATTCTCATACATTGCTTTTGCATCTATCTTTAATACTACTGGTTTTCCGTGTCGTTCTCCAACTTTTTGTGCAGTTTCTTTTTCCTTTGACAAATGAACATATAACCTGCTCATTGGCTTTAATCCTTCTTTTTGAATACTTTTCAAAAATCTAGTTGCTGTTCCATGATATAAAATATCAGGGGGTATCTGTTCTTTTAACTCTACATCTACTAAAACACTATGTCCCTGATTTGCTCGAATCATCGTTTCATCTTCATTAAAACTATATCTGCCCTTTTGATCTGTACGTACAATCTCTTGTAATAAGATTTTATTTATATTTCTTCCTGTCTTTTTGATTCCTTCTATTAATTCCTCTACATTTGCCCAGCCGTTTTTATCTAAAACAATTCCCGCAGCTTCTGGTTTATGTCTAAGTACTAAACTTAAAAAAACACTTAACTTATCTTTTGACTTTTCCATCTTTTTTTCCCCTTTCATTAAAAAATATTTTAAAAAAAGGAGCTAAAAGCTCCTTTTAACATAATCCAAATGAAAAGCTGAAAGAGGGACTTGAACCCTCGACCTACGCATTACGAGTGCGTCGCTCTACCGTCTGAGCTATTCCAGCAAATATAATTTATTAAAAAGTCGAGGCGACAAGATTCGAACTTGCGGCCTCTGCGTCCCGAACGCAGCGCTCTACCAAACTGAGCCACGCCTCGATAGGAATTATGTAGCGAAACTTCCTCTTCTACTCGTTTCATTATTATGCACTATTTCATCAAGAATGTCAAGTGCGAATGTAAAATTTTATTTATAATATCTTAAATTTCGAACTTTTCTATGCAGATAGCTTTCTATCGCATAGAAAGCTCCAAATTTTAAATATTTAACGTATCTCTCCCATAAAACAAATTCCAATTGCCCCAGGACCAGAATGTGCTCCAATACTTGGTCCTACAGGAGTTATAATAATTTCTCTATCCTTTTTTTCAAGTTTTTCTCTAATCAAAGAAGCTACAAATTCCGCTTCTTCTTTTGTATCTCCATGAACCACTCCAATTGGATCATTTTCATCTCTATAATGTCCCATCGCTTCATACATTAGATCGACTAAAGTAACTAAGGATTTCTTTCTTCCCCTGGTCTTTTGTGTTGCCACTAAAGTTCCCTTTTCATCTACTCTTAAAATCGGCTTAATATTAATCATCGTTCCTACAACAGCACTTGTTTTTGAGAGTCTTCCTCCACGTTGTAAATGAAAGAGATCATCTACTGTAAACCGAACACAAAATTCTTGTCTATGTTCTTTTAGCCAGTCAAAAACTTCTTCTATTGTCTTTCCCTCTTCTTTTAATTTGACTGCCTTAATAATAGCAAGACCTTCTCCAATCGAAACATTGAGAGTATCATAAACTAAAATTTTTGCTTCTGGATATTCTTCCATAAGATCTCTTGCACCAACACAAATATTATTGTAGCCTCCACTTAGTGCAGAAGAAAAACTAATATGCAGAATATCAAATCCCTTTTTTATATAAGATTCAAAAGTATCATGAATGACGGCTGGATTACTTGCCATAGTAGTTGGCATTTTGCCTGCACGCATTGTATCATAAAACTCTTTAACAGAAAGCTCTTTTCCATCTCCATAGAGTTCGCCTTCTATTTCATAATAATGTGGTATAATTCCAATTTCATGTTCTTCTAAATAATGAATCGGCAAATCGGAATTGGTTTCTGTAGTAATCACAAATGGTTTCATAACCTATTCTCCATTCTGCCGTATGGCTTTTTTGTTTAATAAGCTATAATGATTCCTCCGTCATTCGCATAAAGACTGCTGATTCCTTTGGTTTCAGCAATAAAAAAGTTCTTAAATGGAATCCGTTTCATAATCTCATCTTTGATAAATAAGGCACGTTCATAATTATTACAATGTGCAATTCCAAGTATCCTCTTTTTAGCATCTTTTACATCTTCTTCGACATACTTTACCATCTTTATCAGTGCCCGTTCTACACCTCTTGCCTGATCCAATTTAATAATCATTCCATCGTCAGATCCCATAATTGGCTTAATATTTAGAGCACTACAAAGTACTGCGGTAATATTGTTTAATCTTCCATTTTTACGGAGTGTTTCTAATGTTTCAAGTACAAACTTTGTATGAAGATTATCTCGAAATGTTCGAATTGCCTCTGAAATTTCAGAAAAATTTTTCCCTTTCTCTGATAATTCTTTAATCTTCATAACAATCAATGTCTGACCTATTGATGCTGATTTCGAATCGATTACTTCGATATTACGATTTGGATGTTCCTCTAAATAAAGCTTTTTTGCTAATTCTGCACTGTTATAAGAACCACTCAATTTTGCAGAAAGTGTAACCACATAAATATCCTCTGCTCCATCAAATTCTTTTATATAGGCTTGTGGAGAAGGACAGGAAGACTTTGGGCACTCTTTACTGTCCTTCATCTTTTTTAAGAAAGATTTTTGATCAAATGTTTCATCATCAATAATGTTTTCTTCCTCAATTTGAATAGAAAGAGGTATTAATGAAATATGGATATCCTCTTTTAGTTCTTTTGGTAAATCAGTGCAGCTATCTCCAATAATTTTATACGACACGTCAAACCTCCATAGTATTCTAAAATGATTTCACATAGTTTTTAATACTATATCATATCATATCACAAAAATAAAGGTTTGAAAAGGGGGTTTTATTTTAAATCTTCCTCTGCAAAACATTCCTCAATAGCAGCTCCTGGAGCTACCATCGGCCATACTTTATCGTCACAGTCCAAAATACAGTCAATAACAACAGGCTTATTGAGTGCTATTGCCTGACGTAATACATCTTCCACTTCTTCTTTTTTTGTGATTCGAAATGCTTCTGCTCCCATTGCTTGTGCTACTTTTACATAGTCTACTCCATCATTTAGTATAGTATGCGAATATCTCTTTTCATAAAATAAAGTTTGCCACTGTCGTACCATACCAAGAACATGGTTATTAAATATAATCTCAAGAAATGGAATTTCATATCGAACAGCAGTTGCAATTTCATTCATATTCATTCGAAAACATCCATCTCCTGCAATATTGACTACTGTTTTTTCTGGACAACCTACTTTTGCTCCGAGTGCTGCACCTAATCCATACCCCATTGTTCCTAAACCACCAGAAGTAATCAGTGTATGAGGTCTTTTATATTTATAAAACTGTGCTGCCCACATTTGATGCTGTCCTACTTCTGTTGCTATAATAGCATCTCCGTTTGTTACTTTCCAAAGAGTTTCAATGATGTAAGGACCTGTCAGCAAATCTGGATGATAGGTCATTGGATACTGTTTCTTTCTAGCTTCTACTTTTTCCATCCATTCTCTATGTTCTTGTTTTATCAATTTCTGATTGAGTCTATATAAAACTTCTTTAATATCTCCAATAATACTGTGATTGACATTGACATTTTTATTGATCTCCGCTGGATCGACATCTATCTGTAAAATTTTTGCATTATAGGCGAATCTCTTTGCATTTCCTGTTACACGATCACTAAATCTAGCACCGATTACAATTAATAGATCACATTCTGTAACACTTAAATTAGAAGTCTTTGTTCCGTGCATACCAAGCATTCCAGTATAGCGTGGGTCATTTCCATCAAAAGCACCTTTTCCCATTAAAGAATCTGTAACAGGAGCATCTACCTTATCTACAAACTCTTTTAGTTCTTCTTCTGCCTCTGAAATAACCGCTCCTCCTCCGACAAAAATCATTGGCTTTTGTGCCTCTGAAATCATCTTGGAAGCTTCATTTAACGCATCTTCTGTAATTTGTGCTGTTACCCTCATAATCTTTATCGGTTTTTTCGGCTCATATTCTAATTTTGCCGCAGTAACATCTTTTGCAATATCAATTAATACTGGCCCTGGTCTTCCTGTTTTTGCAATTCTAAAAGCTCGACGAATTGTATCAGCTAATTTTGTAATATCTTTTACAATAAAATTATGTTTTGTGATTGGCATGGTGATGCCTGCAATATCAACTTCCTGAAAGCTATCTTTTCCAAGCAACGGAACAGGTACGTTTCCAGTGATAGCAACGATTGGAATAGAGTCCATATAAGCAGTTGCAATTCCTGTCACAAGATTTGTTGCACCCGGACCACTCGTTGCCAGACAAACTCCGACTTTTCCAGTTGCTCTTGCATAACCATCTGCTGCATGAGATGCTCCCTGTTCATGGGAAGTTAAAATATGTCTTATCTCTGGGTGGCGATAGAGTTCATCATAAATATTTAATACCTGACCGCCTGGATATCCGAAAATGGTATCTACACCTTGTTCTTTTAAACATTCTACTAAAATTTGTGAACCAGTTAATAACATACGCAATCTTCTCACTTTCTAATCAAATTTTGTTATTATTTGATCTCTAGGATAGCACCACGGTTTCCACTTGTTACCATAGAAGCATATCGTGCCAGATAACCAGTTGTAATTTTGGGCTGTCGTGGTTTCCATGCTGCTCTTCTCTTTTCTAGTTCTTCCTCAGATACTAAAAGTTCTAGTTTATTATTTGGAATATCAATTCGAATACGATCTCCTTCATTCACAAGAGCGATTGGGCCTCCAACTGCTGCTTCTGGAGAAACATGACCAATCGATGCTCCTCTGGAAGCTCCTGAAAAGCGACCATCTGTAATAAGTGCTACACAAGAACCAAGTCCCATTCCTGCAATCGCAGAAGTAGGATTTAACATTTCTCTCATGCCCGGTCCTCCCTTTGGACCTTCATATCGAATCACCACAACATCTCCAGCAACGATTTTTCCATCTTTAATGGCTGTAATTGCATCTTCTTCACAGTCAAATACTCTTGCAGGACCTTCATGTACCATCATTTCTGGTACAACTGCAGAACGCTTTACTACTGCGGTATCTGGAGCTAAATTTCCTCTTAATACTGCAATTCCGCCTGTTTGACTATAAGGATTATCAACTGGTCGGATCACTTCTGTATTTTTATTGATACAATTTTTGATATTTTCTCCAACCGTTTTTCCAGTTACAGTCATACAATCTAAGTTTAATAAACCTTTTTTACTAACTTCATTCATAACCGCATAAATTCCGCCTGCCTCATTCAAATCTTCCATATAAGTAGGCCCTGCTGGTGCTAAATGACATAGATTCGGCGTTTTAGCACTGACTTCATTAGCAATCTCCATATTTAATTCTACACCTGCTTCATGCGCAATTGCTGGAAGATGTAGCATACTATTTGTAGAACAGCCCAATACCATATCCATTGTCAAGGCATTCATAAATGCCTCTTTTGTCATAATATCCTTTGGACGGATATTTTGTTTATACATCTCCATAACTTGCATTCCTGCATGTTTTGCAAGTTTAATTCTCTCAGAATACACTGCTGGAATTGTACCATTGCCCTGTAACCCCATACCAAGTACTTCCGTCAAACAATTCATACTATTAGCCGTATACATTCCCGAACACGAACCACAAGTTGGACAAACCTTTTCTTCGAATTCACAAACTTCTTCTTCACTCATTGTTCCTGCTGCATAAGAACCAACTGCTTCAAACATACTAGAAAGACTTCTCTTTTTTCCTCTAACATGTCCTGCAAGCATCGGTCCACCACTTACAAAAACAGTAGGTATATTAATTCTTGCTGCTGCCATTAAAAGCCCTGGTACATTTTTGTCACAGTTTGGAATCATGACTAAGGCGTCAAAAGCATGTGCCATTGCCATCGCTTCTGTAGAATCAGCAATGAGATCCCTTGTAACTAATGAATATTTCATTCCAATATGTCCCATTGCAATTCCATCACAAACTGCAATAGCAGGAAACACAATCGGTGTTCCCCCTGCCATAGCAACTCCCATTTTTACAGCATTTACAATTTTATCTAAATTCATATGTCCTGGTACAATTTCATTATACGAACTGACAATGCCAACAAGTGGTCGATCTAACTCTTCTTTTGTCAGTCCCAAGGCATTAAATAATGAACGATGAGGTGCTTGTTGCATCCCCTTAGTTACTGAATCACTTCTCATATTTTTCACACCTTTCTTCTTTTTACTGTTAATTATAAAAAATGTCCGCCATAAGCGTAATGCTCAGTGCGGACATACAATCCGTGATATTACATTGAAACTTTAATATATGCTGAAATTACCAGCTTTGGCTGCTTTCACTTTAGTGTAGCAAAAGATCGAAGTGTTGTCAACATGAAATTTTTTGGATTTCAATTTTCGACATATTCCTTCACTAATTGGATTAAGAGTTCTACACATTTTTCCATTGAAGAAACTGAAATATACTCATATTTTCCATGAGCATTATATCCTCCTGTACCGAGATTTGGACATGGCAGTCCTTCAAAGGAAAGTCTTGCTCCGTCAGTTCCTCCTCTGATTGGAGTAATACATGGTGAAATTGAAAGTTTTTCCATTGCTCTTTTAGCACGTTCAATTAAATGAAAATGTGGCTCAATCTTTTCTTTCATGTTGTAATAAGAATCTTTTACTTTCACTTCTATTGTTCCACTACCATAATTTCTATTAATCCAATCTCCCGCTGCTCTAAATCTGTCTTTCTTTTCTTCAAATTTATTTTTATCATGATCTCGGATAATATAGTATAACTTTGCTTCCTCTACGGTTCCACTCATGTGATCTAAATGAAAGAATCCTTCATATTCTTGTGTATATGCTGGATTTTGTGCTACTGGAAGAAGATTATGAAACTCCATTCCGACTAAAAGTGCATTGATCATCTTCCCTTTTGCAGAACCGGGATGAATACTTTTGCCATGAATTGTTACAACTCCAGAAGCCGCATTGAAATTTTCATATTCTAACTCACCAATCGGGCCTCCATCTACGGTATATGCAAAATCTGCCCCAAATGCTTTCACATCAAAAAAATCTACTCCATGTCCAACTTCTTCATCTGGTGTAAATCCCAATCGAATCTTTCCATGTTCTATTTCTGGATGCGAAAGAAGATAGTGTGCCATTGTCATAATCTCTGCTATTCCTGCTTTGTCATCTGCTCCAAGTAATGTTGTACCATCTGTAACAATCAGATCTTTTCCGATATTATTTAATAGACTTGGAAATTCCTTAGGCGATAACTTAATATTTAAAGATTCATTTAATACAATCTCTGTCCCATCATACTGTTCTATGATCTTTGGAGAAACATTTGCTCCAATTAAGGCAGGAGAAGTGTCCATATGGGCAATGAACCCCAATACAGGAAGCTTTTTTTCTTCAGAAACCGTTGCAGGAATCGTAGCATAAATATAACAATGTTCTGTCAATGTAACATCGCTTGCTCCCATCTGATTTAATTCTTCTACTAAATGTTTTGCTAGGGCAAACTGTTTTTTTGTACTTGGAACTTCTTCTCTCTCCTCTTCTGACTGTGTATCAAAAGAAATATAGTCTAAAAACCGTTGTTTAACATCCATACCTTTTCTTCCTCTCTCTACTGGGTTTTTGCTTCATTCCATTTATTCATATAAATTTCATCCCATTCTTCTCCCAAATAATGAAATGTATTGCATCGTTTTAATACTTCCTCTGATGGAAATGCTACTTCACTGTTTTTAATATCCTCATCTTCAATTAATTCTCTTGCGGCTTTATTTGGAGTAGAATAGGTAATATATTCAAAATTTTTCAAAGCAATATCTTCTCTGCACATAAAATCAATCCATTTTTCTGCATTTTCTTTATTCTCTGCATTTTTCGGAATTACCCATCCATCGATCCAGACATTAGAACCTTCCTTTGGAACAACATACTCTAAATCTTCGTTTTCCCGTTTTGTATAGATTGCCTCTCCAGAATAAATAACCCCTAATGCTGCATCTCCAGAAATCATCTTATCTCTTACTTGATCAATAACATATGCCTGTACTAAATTATACTGTGACTTTAATAGTTCTTTTGCTTCTTCTAACTGCGACTCTACTGTAGAGTTTTGATCATATCCTAAATAGGTCAAGGCTATCATAAAAGCATCTCTGACACTATCAATCATCAAAATATTTCCAGAGTATTTTTCATCAAATAAAATTCCCCAACTATCTACAGATTCTTCTACCATTGTTTTATTATAGAGAATTCCAACTGTTCCCCAACAATAAGGGACACTATATTTATTATCTGGATCAAATTCTTGTGCACTTTTTAAATAAATTTCATCGATATTTGAAAAATTTGGAATATTATCATAATTTAATTCTTGAAGCATATCCTCTTTTATCATTTTCTGAATCATATAATCAGACGGACAGACTACATCATACTTTACTGCTCCTGTCTTTATAATTGGATACATGTCTTCGTTTTGTTCAAATTCATTATAAATTACTTTAATTTTGGTTTCTTTTTCAAATAGCTCAATCACTTCTGGATCAATATATTCTCCCCAGTTATAGACATAAACTAAATCATTTGTTTGGTTATCTTTTTTATTATCTTTATCTGTACTTTGTTGTCCATCTAACTTTCCTGTTCCATTATCTTTATCTGCTTTTTTGCAGCCAACTGCTATGAAACATAAAATAAAAATAGCTATTGCAAATTTGATTCCTCTTTTCATCTTTATCCTCATTTCTGTGTAAATTTTTATTATTTTATAGTTTTTTCTTTTTCCGCATGAGCAGAACGGTGGTTAATAAGAATTAGTAAAATTAAAACAGATACAAACATCAAAGTAGAAAGTGCATACATCTCTGGTTTGATTCCCTTTCTAGTTTCTGTATAAATCTTTGTAGAAAGAGTTTGGACTTCTGCTCCTCTTGTAAAATGGCTAATTACAAAATCATCTAATGACATAGTAAATGCCATTAAAAATCCAGATAAAATTCCCGGAAAAATATCTGGAAAAATAACTTTAAAAAATGCGTAGAGTGGTTTTGCACCAAGATCTAATGCAGCTTCATACGTACTATGATTTGTCTGCCTTAGTTTTGGAGCAACACTTAACAGTACATATGGAATATTAAATGTAATATGTGCAATTAAAACACTGGAAAATCCAAGTTTAAAATCAATAGCAATAAATAATAACATCATAGAAATACCTGTTACAATTTCTGCATTTAACATTGGAATATTTGCTATAGAAGATAGAACTGCTTTAGGAAGTCGCCTCATATGATTTAATGCTATCGCAAGGGTTGTCCCTAAAATTGTTGCAAATAATGCCGAAAGTAGAGCAATCAATAAAGTAGTATACAGTGCATTTAAAATATTTTCATTTTGAAATAGACGTTTATACCAGTCAAATGTAAATCCACCCCACTTTGATCTTGATTTGGATTTATTAAAGGAGAGAACAATCAAAACAAGAATAGGAGCGTATAAAAAAATAATGATCAAAGCAATATAAATTCGCTGTGAAATTCGTTTTACCATGTAGCTGCTCCCCTTCCTGTATTTTCATCTTGACCTACAAATGCCATACTCAATAAGATAAATACCATCAAAACTAAACTTAAACCTGAACCTGAATTCCAGTTATTTAACTTTTGAAATTGTTGTTCAATCACATTGCCAATTAATAAAACTTTACTGCCTCCTAAAATATTAGAAATTACAAATGTAGTTAAAGAAGGAACAAATACCATTGTAATACCACTGATTACTCCCGGAATACTGAGTGGAAAAATAATTTTAAAAAAGGTCTGTAATCCATTTGCTCCTAAATCTCTTGCTGCATTAATAACATTTTCATCAATTTTTTCTAACGTATTATAAATAGGCAAAATCATAAATGGCAAAAAGTTATATACCATACCTAAAATAATAGCAGTTGGTGTATTAATAATATGAAGTGTTGGAAGACGTAGTGTCTTTAAAATGGTGTTTAATATTCCATTATTTTCTAATATGTTTAACCATGCCAAAGTTCGAAGTAAAAAATTCATCCACATTGGTAACATAAAGACTAAAACAATAAAGCTATTACTTTTAATTTTTAATCCTCTTAACATTAATCCTAATGGATATGCTAATAAAACACAGACTATTGTACTTATTATGGACAATTTTAATGACAGCCAAAGAGCACGCCGATTGATTGGATCGGCAATCAATTTTAAATTTTCTAATGTAAGACTACCGTCTTCTCGTTTGGTTAAGCCATAATAAACGATCATTAAAAGTGGAATAATAATAAAAGCAATCATCCAAAGCGAACATGGAGCTGCAAGCAGTGCATTTTTCTGCCTTCTCTTTGTTTCTTTATTCCTCATAATTTGCAGCCTCCTCGTCTTTTGACTCTGGCTTATTCATTACCTGAATATCATAAGGATCCACTCGAATTCCAACGTTCGTTCCAACTGCTGACAGATCGGTAGAATGTACCAACCATTCATATCCCCCTGCCAATACTTCCATTTCATAATGAACTCCTTTAAAAATTAGAGAAGTAACCTGTCCTGAAATGGTGCCTTCTTCTGGAGCAACTAAGTCAATATCCTCTGGACGAATCACTACGTCTACTGGCTTATTTATTCCAAATCCTGCACTATCACATGGAAAATCCACTCCTAAAATTCGTACTGTATAATCCTTTATCATAACAGCATCTAAGATATTGCTCTCTCCGATAAAATCTGCAACAAAAGCATTTTCTGGTTCATTATAAATATCTTCTGGCGTTCCTATCTGTTGAATATAGCCTTGATTCATCACCATAATCGTATCGGACATCGTTAAAGCTTCTTCCTGATCATGTGTGACATAGACAAATGTAATCCCCAATTCATTTTTTAATCGAATCAGCTCATACTGCATATCCTGTCGCAATTTTAAATCCAATGCCCCAAGTGGTTCATCTAATAAAAGCACCTTTGGTTCATTTACAATCGCTCTAGCAATCGCAATTCTTTGTTGTTGTCCACCACTTAGTGAGTCTGGCATTCTGTTTTCATATCCATCTAAATTCACTAATTTTAGTGCATATTTTATTTTATCTTTAATATACTGTTTACTTTTCTTTTTAATCTTTAACCCAAAGGCAATATTTTCAGCTATTGTCATATGAGTAAACAGAGCATATTTTTGAAAAACAGTATTTAAATGGCGTTCATTTGGTGGAAGTTTTGTAATATCCTTTCCATCAAAAATTACCTTTCCTTCATCTGGTGTTTCAAATCCGCCAATAATGCGAAGAGTTGTTGTCTTTCCGCAGCCAGACGGTCCTAGTAGGGTAAGAAACTCATTTTCTCGGATATATAAATTTAAGTCGTCAATGACAACATTGTTCCCATAACGTTTTGTAATATGAACCAAATCAATTAGTTTCTTCTGCTCCATAGTCTGACTCCTTTTCTCATACAGTTTTTTTAAAAACTAGGTGGGGTAGAAACCCAAAGTAAAGTTGCTCCGCTTTTTCCGGCTGCTGTAATGTAATGTTTTTTGTTTGGTATAAAATAAAAGGACTCGCCTTTTTTTGCACGATAAACTTGGTTTCCAATGTGTATATTAATCGAACCATTTAGTACATATCCAAATTCTTCTCCTTCATGGGGATTATCTGGATAAGTAGAACCATCAATTTCTAATGTTAATAAAATTGGTTCCATCATATTTTTTTGTGCATTTGGAATAATCCATTCAATTTTATTCTTTAATTCATGATCCTGCTTTTCAAAATAATCTGTCTTTTTAAAGACTACTTGCTCTGCTGTTGTTCCTGCAAAAAACTCTTCTAAGTTTGTTCCTAAACATTGCAGAATATCTACCAGAGTAGCAATCGATGGGGAAGTTAAATCCCTCTCTAACTGGGAAATAAATCCTTTGGACAATTCGGCTCGATCTGCTAACTCTTCTTGTGTCAAGCTCTTTTGAACTCTTAATTCTTTAATCTTTGTTCCGATCTTCATCCTAGTCCTCGATTCTACTTTTCCAAAAAAAGTATTATTAAACAATAAGTTTAGTTTTTCTAAACACAATGATATATTATACACTTTATTTCATTGCTGTCAATATGTAATAAACTTTTTTCTTGATATTACTAAACTTTTTTCCCTTTCAAATAAAAAGCTGGTAACGTTTGTTTCTCTTACCAGCTTTTTGCTTCTATTTCGTTTCCTCTAAAAGTCCAAGTACAGGAATTAATTCTTCAATAGAATCAATCGCTGCATCATACTGATCTGTCATTCCAAAGCCATAGCGAGCAAAAATAAATGGAACATTTGCATCTTTTGCTGCCATACTATCTCCATTCGTATCCCCAATATAAATTGGATTCAAGATATGATTTCGTTCCATGACAAGACGAATATTATCTGCCTTTAACTTGCCAGTATCTCCGGGGCAGGCAGTGTCTGTAAAAATATTTTCTAACTGGTGGGCTTTTAAAAATGCCTCAATATATCCACTTCTACAATTACTAATAATAAAAATCGGATACCTTTTTGAAAGGTCTTGCAATGTTTCCTTTATCTTCTCCAATAAAGTACCACCCTTTTCACTTAAAACTGGACACTGTACAACGACACATTCTTCCATAATGTCAATCGCTTCCTCTTTCGAAATTTCAGGAAAAAGCTCAACAGCAATCTCTTCTAATGGCAATCCATAGAGCTGTTTTAACCGTTGAGGGGTTACTTCATAAGATAATCCTCTTCGTTTTACTACATCATCCCAAATTTTGGCTGCTGCTGTTGTACTATCCCAAAGTGTTCCATCTAAGTCAAACATTAAACCATCATAACATTCTGTCTGTTCACAAAAAAGTTTTGGCAGTGTCACACCAAAATTTCTTAGCTTTTCTAAACTAGAATAAAGACTGGTAAAATGTATTGTTTTTATCCCAAATGTTTTTGCCATTTCCAAATTTTCTTCTAAATCATCTAAAAAAATACTATTTTCTGGATCAAGTTGATATTTTTCTAATAAGGCTCTGTAAATTTCTGGTTCAGGCTTAATATGCTGAATTTGATAGGAAATTATTTGTCCATCTATATACTTTAAAAAGCGAAATTTTTTTGCTATATAAGAAAAATTTCTTTCTCCATAGTTAGATAAAAGATAAATTCGGTATCCCTGTTTCTTTAACTTAAAAAGTAATTCTTCTGCATATTTATATTCTATAACAATCGTACTCATATCACGATAAAATAATCGAATTTCTTTCTCTAATTCTGGCTCTAGTTTTATACAACCCTCTATAATCTCTTCTAAAGACATTACACCACGATCAACTTCTTTCCAAAAGCTACTTTGTACTGTCACTTTTCCGATTCGTTCTTTTAGCTCTTTCGAAAATCCAAGATCATTCATATATTCCTTCCATCGAAATTTTGCTAATACTTGACCAATATCAAAAATAATATTTTGTATCATTTTAATCTCCTTCAAAAATTTAATATTACTATCATACCTCAGTTATTTGAAAAATTCTATCCCTGAAATTAAAAACTTACAGACATTATTTCACTTTGCTCGAATATACTATAGGGAAAAGGAGGGATTGCTTATGGACAGTCAGTCAGAGGCAGGAAAGGAAAATTTGTTTTCTCGCCTGCTCTCCAACCTGTTATCCGATCCGGGTCATATTGCAGAATTATTTAGAGCAGCCGAGCCTTATATTACTGAGGACATACGCAGTTCCTTAGATTTTTTGGTTAGTACCCTAGCATTTACTGCGTCGTTTAAAAATATACAAAAGAATGGATTTCATCTGCCTTCCTCACTCTCTTCTGCTATTACAGATATAGATGGACTATTAAAAAGTGTACGTCCTCATTGTACCAATCAAGAGCGGGAACTGGTTGATATGATCATGAATGTTATGAATGCACAAAACTTTTATAAAACGTATTCTGAAATGACATCCATGTTTCAAAATTATCAAGATAATTTTGAGGATTCTTCTGGTTTTACCACAGAATCCTGTCCTAATGGGGAAATTCCTAAAGAACAAAATTCATCTGCCCAAAATGGAAATGAGCAGATGATCGATATGTTATCTGGAATGTTAAGCCCAGAGCAAAAGAATGCTTTTGAGGCAATGAAAATGATGATAAGCTGACTTTAAGGAGGATACCTTATATGAATCAGGATGTATTGAATAATCCAGTCTTTCAAAATATTGCACCACAAAAAAAAGCAATTTTACTTGAGTTTATAAAAGAAGCAAATGGACTTTCTCCTGAGAAAGCACTTCCATTATTAGCAAAAACAAATAATAAAATGAAGTCACTGGGTCTTACCTTTACAAAAGAAGAAAGCGATTTAATTACTACTACTCTTTTATCTGGTCTTTCTCCAGCAGACCGTAGAAAATTTGAAGCAATTCGAAAAATGTTAATAAAATAAAAAATTACTTTGGGGTATTGGTATATTTTTTCTTTTTTATCTTTGGAACTATACTTAGACAAACCGTTCCAATCACAAGTAAGCCAAGTTCCAATGGTATCCATTTTAAAAAACGAGGAAGTAAATTCCGATACCCCATAAGAAAACTATCTGCATAATTGCTATTCATCTGATTTAGATTTTCTATAAATGTTAAAAATTTACTATGATAAAAAGAGAAATCTATTACTCTTCCCTTTGGAATCCAAAATGAAAGAAAATCTGGTTGCCAAGAAAGTAATTCCATACAAAGAAATACTAAAGCAAACCCAAATATTGCTATTCCTATTAAATCCATTAGTAATTCCGTCAGATGTTTTGAAAGATATTCTGTCAGATATTTTATTTTTAACTGTTTTTTTATCTGTTTCACCCTATGTGTGATTCCTCTGAAAAGATAACTACAAAGTAAAATAAAAAAACAAAGAGTTGCTGTAAAATAAAGTCCATCTAAAATCTCTTGAAATGGTTTTGTGCCATTTCTTTGATCAACACAAACCCATTCTTTCTCTTCTCCTTTATATGCTCTAAAAAATTGCTTTACTGTTCTGTCTATATCCTGATCTGATTTTAAATAGATTCTTGTAGCTCCTGCTAACGTATATCCCTGCTCTTCCAGAGCACTTTCAGAAGGTAAATAAAGTACTTCTTCTTCGAAATCATTTTTTAATTCATAGACTCCAATTACTGTATAGTCAAATCCCGAAATCATCAATGTCTTAGAAACTGCCTGATCTTTTCCAAAGATTCGCTCTTCTATCGTATTTGGTATCACAACAACATTTTTTCCCTTATCGTCTTTTGAAAGGAATTGCCCTTTTAATAAAGAGTTCGAATAGACTAGATCTTCCTTTAAATTACAGATATAAAAAGATACTGATGTATTATCGGAAAGATTAGCAACTCCTGTTTTGAATACTGCTGTTACAAAGGGAAGAAAAAGAATCTGATCTAGTGGAATTAGCTTTTTTAATACCCATTCCTGTTCTCTTGAAAGAAGAGAAAAAAATAGTTGATATTCCTTATAGGATAAATTCCCCATCAAATCAGAAATTGTGGTTTGGGGCTGTTGATTTAAAAAGGATTCTATTCCTTTTTTATCTTTTTGTTTTAGTAACTCCTTAAACTGTTTTGAAAGTTCTAAATAGGTCTTTTCAGAAGTATAACGTGAAAAGAGTACAATTTCATTTTCTTTTGACTGCATCCACTGGACAGTTTTTTTTTGATATAAAATCATAATAAATACAATTCCAAGACATATAAGGGCTATTATAAACGGTACTATTCTGATTTTCTTACCAACCATTCTTTTTCTCCCCCTTTTTATGTGCTGGCTTTCCATTCTCTAATTGTCGGTTTGAATCCAAAATAATTTTAGTTTCTATATCAAATGTGTCTGGTAGTACTGCCCAATACTCATTTTGATATCTTATCTCTATTGGTATCTTTCGAACCCAATGGGAATAAAATAAACTTTTCGAATCTTCTAATATATAGAGATAAAAAAATCCTTGTTCTTCTTTGATACACTCTTTTGGAATCACTCTTAAATAGGTTCCTGAAAAAAGTTTTATCTGTAGAACACATTGCTTTCCTTCAAATGAATGAAGATCTTGTTTACAAGAAAAAATCCACTCTTTTCCTCTCTTTGGAGCATCACTCCAAGAAAGTTCCTCTGTTGAACCGTCTGGTAACATTGCCTGAACTTCTACTCTATATTCTTTTATATCTCCTATCTCCATTATCTGTATAGCTGGCAATATAATTGTTCCATTTTGAATAAAAGCAGTTATAAATTTTGTTTCTTCTATTGTCATAGGTCTAGGAGAAACACAACTGACAGCAGGCTGCATCTGCCAATCTAACTTTCTACTGATAAATGTAAATATTAATAGAAAACAGAAAAAAACAGCAATTCCAATTAAACTTCGACGTTTTTGTTTCACATTTCTCCTCATTTCTCTATCTATTTTAAACTGCTTAGATGGATTCCTTCTATCAGATCCTGATATCCATAGGAATAGATCAGAAGTGGAAGAATAGAAAATAAAATTCCTCCTGCCAAAAGTCCTGTAGAAGAAATACTATTTAACTGAACAGAAAGTGGAGTCAGCCAAGGATCTCTTAAAAATACGACTGGCTGCTCAATCATAGCCCAATAGTCTAAAAAGGAAAGAATTAAAAGAGCAGAAACTGCAGGCTTACATAATGGAACAATAAGTTTCAAAAAACATGAATTATCCCCTAATCCGTCTATTCTTCCAGCTTCTATTAACTCTTTATCAATCCCTTCCATATATTGTGTCATTAAAAATACACCAAAAGCATGAAAAATATTAGGCAGTATCACAGAATATTTTGTATTTAGTAAATTAAACCATTTTAATGTTAAATACTGTGGCACTAAAGTTGCCTGAAATGGCATAAGCATTAAAATAATATATAAAAAAAATAACATATTTCTTCCACGGAAACGATATTGGCTAAATCCATATCCTGCTAACATGCTCAAAGGAATATCAAAAAGTAAAATCATACTCACATATTTTACAGAATTCCAAAAATGATAGAAATATTCTTTGTTCATTAACAAAATAGATTCATACTGCCTAAAACTCCACTTTGTCGGAAACAGATGAAATTCTCCTAATTCAAGTTCTTCTAAACTCATAAAAGAGCGAAAAAAGAGAGTTAAAAATGGCAGCAGACAAATAACTGCTAGAACTCCTGTAAAACATCTCCCCGCAACTTTTCTCATCTTTTCTCCATTCCAAAACATTCTACACTTTTTAACTTACTCTGGTCGAAATCTATTTTGAAGTCGTAAAAGCAACCAGATTAAAAAAGAGATAACAGCAACGACTAAAAATGCAGCTGTAGAAAGTCTTTGATAGTTTAACTTTAAAAAGTTATTATTCATAAAATGCTGTAACATATAAATTTCCTTTGGAGGAATATCTCCATATAAAATATAAATTTCTCGATAAACTTTAAAACAGTCCATTATAGAAATGACTACTGCAAAAAAAGTCATAGGGGCAATAAGAGGAAGAAGAACTCTTCTGACATAAGAAATCCCAGAAGATGACTCTAAACGAAATACTTCCAAATACTCTTTTGATATGGTAGAAATCGCCCCTGAAAAAATCACAGTAACATATCCAACATTTTTAATTATATAAATTAAAATCAACATGAGAAATGAATGTTTTCCCAAAAAATCTGTATTAAAATCTCCAAATTTTGATAGTATCGTATTGACAGCTCCATAAGAATCAAACATACTGCGAAAACCTAATAAAAATGCAGCTCCCGGTATTACCATAGGTGTAAGAAGGGCAAATCTTTTCCAATGACACGATTCCTTTTCTAATAACAGACTTAGAGTAAGAGATAAGAAAATCAAAATTGGAACACCAGCTAATATAAAGATTACTGTATTTTTTAAAGCGGTTTGAAATGCAGAATTTTGAAATAGATCTGTAAAATTTTTAAAGTATACAAACTTTAAATGTACAATTCCCTGTGTAAATGTATAACCTAAACTTCTAAAAAAGGGAATAATATAAAAAATACTAACTCCCAAAAGGCTTGGGAGAATAAAGAATAATCCTTTGTTCTCCCGCCTTCTATGATACGATTTTAATGAAATTTCTCGTTTTTTAGACATAAAATAATAGCCTTTCTATTACTCATTCAATCGTAAACTTAGGTTCTGCTCTGCTTCTGTAAGGGCATCTTCTAATGTAAGTTTTCCAGTTGTATCATCCACCCATTTCGATATTGGAGTCATCATATCCATGATCAGATAAGGTTCCCAGTAAGAAAAATCAACGGCTCTATACACTTTTTCTAATATTTTCCATCCTTCCTCATTGACCGTATTATTATATCCCCTATATTGTGCCTCAAAGAGTTCTTTCTCTGCCTTTATATTTACAGCCACTCCTTTTAAATCCGAATTTTTTTGCATGATTGGATCTAATAGAAAACTCAAAAAATCCCATGCCTCTTCTATATGAGAAGAACGACTGCTTATTAAATAGACTTCTGCTGGATATGCTCGTATATTTCTGGTATACTCTCCAGAAAGATCAGGATGATAGTTCTGATTGATCTGGCTCTCTTCATTAAATCTTTTTAAAAGTCCTTCTATTTCTTGTACATAACTCATTTTAACGGAACGATCTCGGTAACCACTCACTGCTTTGATAATACGATTTCCCATTAGATAAGGACTATCATTTTTGGAATTCGAAAAATAACGTGCGTGTAATAATTCTTTGTATTGTTCTAATGCCTTTAAAAACCAGTCCTGTCTTAGATGGATCGAACGGGTTTCTAAATCCACTAATTGTGGAAGATTCGTACTAAATAGTTTTCCTAAAATAAAGCCTGTATTATCATCAAAAATACGATCCGCTCTTCCCTCTTTTCTCCATTGTACTGATAATTCAATCGCTTTGGCATACGTTAATGTTTCTAAATCAATTCCATTGCGTTCTGCTACCTCCTCATCTACCCAAATATAGTCATACCACATACTAATTGGAAGGGCACATAACTGTTGATTGATTTCCATGTTTTCTAATACATTCTGGTTTAAATCTTCATAGATTTCTAACTCTTTTACTCTTTGTCTAAGATCTAAAAAAGCATCTGTTTTACAGATAGAGGAATAAGGGAAAATCTGTCCTCCCCACATCACGATATCTCCGATATCTCCTGTCATAATACGAAGGGAAAATGCTTGTCCATAGTCCAAAAAATGTTCTAAATACTCTTCTCTAGTTTCATAGGTATACTCTAATTTAATATGAATATCAGGATGTCTGGTTTCATACGCCCTAATTGCCTGTACTAAAAACGGATCTTTATAAGGTGCAGTGATGGTGTAGGTATATTCATCAAATGGCTCATCCTCTTTCCACTGATAACGATATAATGTTAATACTTGTTCGACTAAATACAACTCTTCTGAAATAACTTTTATTTCTTTTACTCCAATATAAATAGAAGCATCGGAGGTCACAATGAGATTTACGACTTGTCTTCCATCACTTAATGTAAAACTATTATCCATTGTATAACTGGTATCTGCTCCAAACTGTATTAATGTTTTAGGTTCCGACAGACCTTCTTTATCATATATTTCAATTCCATTCTTTGTCAGAACAAAAATCTGATCTAAAGTAGTTGAATAATATACTAAACGACTACCCATAATTATTTTCTCCCACAATGGTTGTTCCTCTTCTACCTTCAATCGAAAAAGCGTATTATCTGCCAGTACAAAAACAGATTCTTGTTCAATCCAAAAATCAAAACAATGCTTTATCTCTCGAACTAAGTTGCCACTATGATCAAAAATCAATAAAAAATTACTTGCTAATCGATATTGGATATAAATATACTTTTCATCTATCTGCATTTTCGAAACGGAATATTTTGGATATGTATAATTATCGTTCTGAATTCGTTGTGTAAATTCTGAAAGCATAATTTTCTTTTTCGGCTCGGTGGTATTTGGTTCAAATCCCAAAATATAAAATTCCTCGTTCTCATATATAATCAGCCAGATAATTCCTTGTTGATCGATAGAAAAGCAACAACAGTTCTGATAATAAGAACCCAATTCAAAATATACTTCTTTTGTATCTAACTGTTGAATTTGTGTCTTTTCTATGTGATATAGTTTATCGTCAAAAATAGAAATAGACTCTTTCATTTCATCTGTTACATCAAGCTCAACATAATTTTCTTCATAAAACTTTCCCGTTGATAATGATATAGTATCTAGTTTAGAAGACCTTTCTGGTTCTTGTGATTCTGTCTTAGTTGGTGGTGTCTGGTTTTGTGTGACTGGAGTTGGATTTGTGGAGGTTAGATTTTCCTCTTGTTTGTTATCTTTATGTTTTAATAATAAGACACCACTGACAATAATCACAAGTAATAGTCCTGACAAAATACCTATTTTTATTTTATTGCTCACTGTTAGCCTCCTTACTGTGGCTGTCTTTTAGGGACAGTGAATGGCTCTTAGGAGTAGCCATTCACTGCTCCTTACTTTTGTATAGATTATTGCTTATTACTCATTCAATCGTAAACTTAGGTTCTGCTCTGCTTCTGTAAGGGCATCTT
>CAJUGJ010000015.1 GCA_910586015.1 uncultured Lachnospiraceae bacterium | reverse complement strand
CTAGAGCATACGGTTCATACCCGTAGTGTCGAGGGTTCAAATCCCCCCTTCGCTACTTAAAAAAGCGAACGATTAGTACATTGTACCAATCGTTCGCTTTTTTTTTAAACTTATATAAATATAGATAATTACGGGAGAATTGGCATGAATCATAGCAAAGAACAGATTCTAAAAGCAGCAAATGCCTTTGCATTAAAAGGACAAATAAAAAGTTGTAGGGTCTATGGAAGCGGACATATTAACCATACATTTTTTCTTATCTGTGAGGAGAATGGACAGGAGTATTCTTATATTTTGCAGCAGATAAACCATATTGTTTTTAAGGATATTGAGGGACTGATGCAAAATATAAAAAAAGTAACTTTGTTTCTACGCCATCAGATTATTGAAAATCACGGAAACCCTGACAGAGAAACTCTAAATCTCATTCCTACAAAGAATGGGAAGAACTATTATCAAGATAGTGAGGGATATTATTGGAGAGTTTATCTTTTTATTTCTCATGCCACTTGCTATAACAAAGTAGAAAAGCCAGAAGACTTTTATCAAGTTGGGAAAGCCTTTGGAAAGTTTCAATGTCTTTTGGAAAATTTTCCAGCAGATGAGTTAGTAGAAACTATCCCTAATTTTCATAATACACCAGCTCGATTTGTAACTTTTCAGAATGTGGTAGAAAAGGATGTGATGGGAAGAGCAAGTCAGGTTCAGAAAGAAATTCATTTTATCAGAGAACGAGAAAAGGAAATGAGTTTAGCACTCAGTCTACAAAAACAAGGCAAACTTCCTCTGCGTGTAAGTCATAATGACACGAAACTTAATAATATTATGATTGATGATACTACAAGACAAGCACTATGTATTATTGATTTAGATACTATTATGCCCGGATTTTCCATTTTTGATTATGGAGATTCTATTCGATTTGGAGCAAATACAGCTAAGGAAGATGAAAAAGATTTGTCTAAAGTGTCTTTATCTCTGCCTCTTTTTGAGATATATACAAAGGGTTTTTTAGAAGGAAGCAAAGGTTGTTTGAAAGAAGTAGAAATAGAATTACTTCCCTATGGAGCTAAAATGATGACTTTAGAATGTGGTATGCGTTTTTTGACTGATTATTTGGAAGGAGATATCTATTTTCATGTCAGTAAAAAAGAACATAATCTGGATCGCTGTCGCACTCAACTTGCCTTAGTTGCAGATATAGAGAAAAAATGGACAGATATGAAAACAATTATTCAAAAATATAAAAATTAGAACATAAAGTTTGCAGAATATACAGAAAAGGAAAAATTTCTTGATTTTTTATAAAAGCTATGTTATATTAAATTTTATAAATTAGATGAGTTATAATTATAAATAGAAGGTGATTTTCTGTATATTAAAAAGAAAGGCAAGAAGATAAAGGTATTACAGGTGAATAAACTTTATGCTCCAGCAACTGGAGGAATTGAAACAGTAGTACGTCAGATTTCAGAGGGGCTAAAAGATGTAATGCAGATAAAAGTATTAGTCTGTCAGGACAAAATAAATCAAACGATAGAGGAATGTATTTTTGGAGTAAATGTTCGACGCTGTGCAAGTCGTTGGAAAGTAAACTCTATGCCATTATCTCTTCAGTTTTTACGAGATTATAAAAAATTGTCTAAACAGGTGGATATCGTTCAAGTTCATATGCCATTTCCATTAGCAGATTTAGCATATTTACTAGCAGGAAAGTCAAAAAAAAATCTAGTGATATGGTGGCATAGTGATATTGTAAGACAAAAAAGATGGATGTTATTTTACCGACCACTATGTTCTTTTTTTTTAAAACAGGCACAGGCGATTATTGTAGCAACAAAAGAACAGATTGATAATTCAGATATTCTCTGGAAGTATAAGGATCGATGTATTGTAATTCCCTATGGGATAAAAAAAGAAGTTCTTTATGCTACAAAATCATATAAGGAAGAAAGAAATGCACATCCCCTACGGGTATTATTTGTAGGTCGTTTAGTATATTACAAAGGCTGTGAAATTTTATTAGAGGCTTTGGCAAAGACAAAAGAAATAATACTAACGATTGTTGGGGAAGGACCATTAAAAGCATCTCTACAAAAACAAACAAAAAGGCTACATTTAGAAAACCGAGTTTTTTTTCTTGGACAGATGGAAGATGAAAGGTTATTTCAAGAATATGCCTCTTGTGATGTTTTTGTTTTGCCCTCTGTTGTAAAAAGTGAAGCATTTGGATTAGTGCAATTAGAGGCAATGGCATTTGGTAAGCCTGTTATTAATACCAGTCTACAAAGTGGAGTTCCCTATGTCAGTTTAGATGGAAAGACAGGATTAACAGTACCACCCCAAAATACAGTTGCACTTACTAAAGCACTAAACTGGATGAAGAACCATCCACAACAACGATTAGCAATGGGAAGGGAAGCAAAAAGGCGGATAGAAACAAAGTTTAGGGAAGAAGAAATGTTATATAGAATTAAAAAATTATATGAAGAAATTACTATAAGAAATAACAAAAGATAATGAAAAACAGGAAATGAGGAAGATGAAAAGTATGAAACGGGCATTGATTACAGGAATTACAGGACAGGATGGCTCTTATCTGGCAGAGTTATTACTAAAACAAGGATATGAAGTTTTTGGAATTGTAAGAAGAAAAGCACAGATGACATATGGAAACGTAGAACATCTCAAAAAAGAAATCCAATTTCTCTATGCAGATATGACAGATTTCGTATCTTTAGCTCAAGCAGTAAAAAAATCTCAGGCAGATGAAGTCTATAATCTGGCAGCACAATCTTTTGTAGCTGCTTCTTGGGATACTCCACTTGAAACTGCACAGATTGATGCAAATGGTGTTGTAAATTTACTAGAAGCAATTCGAATAAGTAAACCAGACGCAAGATTTTATCAGGCATCAACTTCAGAAATGTTTGGAAAAGTGCAAGAGATCCCACAACAAGAATCTACTCCATTTTATCCTAGAAGTCCCTATGGTGTTGCAAAATTATATGGACATTGGATTACGAAAAATTATAGAGAAAGTTATGGTATGTATGCTTGTAGTGGTATTTTATTTAATCATGAAAGTGAACGAAGAGGATTGGAGTTTGTAACAAGAAAGATTACTAATGCAGTCGCTAAAATTAAACTTGGAATACAAGAATATGTAGAACTTGGAAATTTAGATGCCAAAAGAGATTGGGGACATTCAAAGGATTATGTTCGAGCAATGTGGTTAATGTTACAACAAGATAATCCAGAGGATTATGTTATAGCAACAAATGAAACTAGAACAGTTCGTGAATTTGTAACAACAGCATTTTTAAAGGCAGGAATCAACTTAATATGGAAAGGTTCTGGAATTGAGGAAACAGCAGTAGATTCTTCTACAGGAAAATGTGTTGTTCGAATCAATCCAAAATATTTTAGACCAGCAGAAGTAGAACTTCTCATTGGAAATCCTAAAAAAGCAGAAGAAAAATTAGGTTGGAGAAGAGAAATTTCTTTTGAAGAATTAGTAGAACGTATGGTAGCAAATGATCTGATATTAGCACAAAAAGAACAAAGAGAGAAACAGATATCATGAAAGCACTCATTATCGGAGGAGCAGGATTTGTTGGTGGTTATTTAGCAGAACGCTTAAAACAAGATGGATATGATGTGATTATTACAAAGACAGAGAAAGAACAGGTAAAAGGATTTGATGGAAAAGTCTATAATATGGATCTATTAGTTCCTGAGCAGATTCATTTTGTATTAAAAAATGTTTTACCAGACTGTATCTTTCATCTGGCAGCACAATCTTCGGTTGCAGTATCTTGGAAACAGCCGGCTACTACAGTAGATATTAATATAAAAGGAACCATTCATCTTTTAGATGCAGTAAGAGATTTAAAAATCAATCCCAGACTTCTCTTAATTGGCTCTTCGGAAGAATATGGATTAATTAAAAAAGAAGATCTTCCTGTTAAAGAAGATAATCAGACAAGTCCTAACAATATCTATGCTGTTACAAAACTATGTCAAAATATCATTGGAACGATTTATGCACAAGCCTATAAAATGGATATTTTAAATATTAGAGCATTTAACCACTTAGGGCCAAAACAGGCAGAAACTTTTGTCACTGCTGATTTTTGCAGACAAGTTGCAAAAATAGAAAATGGACAGCAAAAACCAGTTATTTTTGTAGGAAATTTAAGTGCAAAAAGGGATTTTACAGATGTCAGAGATGTAGTAAGGGCATATAGTTTACTTAGCAAAACAGGAAAATCAGGAGAAACTTACAACGTAGGAAGTGGCCAAAGCATTTCTATTCAAGAAATTTTAGATCAGATTCTTGCACTGACTGTTGTACCTATTCAAGTTCAGATCGATAAAAATAAATTTCGTCCTGTGGATATGCCTGAGATAGAAGCAGATATACATAAGCTTACAAAAACAACTGGCTGGATACCACAAATATCACTAAAGCAGACAATACAAGATACCTTAGAGTATTGGAGAAGGGACTGTAGAAATGCCAGACAAAAGTTATAAAAAACGTATTGCTATTATAAATCAGCGTTATGGAAAAGAAATTAACGGAGGATCCGAGTATTTTACCAGACAACTTGCACAACATCTTAGTTTTGATTATAAAATTCAGATTTTAACAACTTGCGCAAAGAACTATACTACATGGAAAAATGAATATCCAAAAGGAAATTGTCTGGTAGATGGGATTGAAGTGATTCGTTTTCCAGTAACAAAAATGAGAAATCCACGCAAATTTCGTTGGATTGATCGGATGGTACGATATAGCCCAATCAAAAAGAAGCAATTACAACAATATTGGATAAGAGAACAAGGTCCATATTGTCCAGATTTAATAGAATATATAAAAGCTCATGAAAAAACATATGATCTTTTTATTTTTGTTACATATTTGTATTATCCTACTGCTATGGGATTACCTATGGTGAGTGAAAAAAGTATTTTAATACCTACTGCCCATGAAGAACCCTATATTCAATTTGAAATATATCAAAAGATATTTCAGATACCAAAAGCTATTATTTATTTGACACAAGAAGAGAAAGATTATGTACAAACAATATTTCACAATTCAAATATAAAAAATCAGATAATAGGAATGGGAATTTCAGTACCTGAGAAAAAGAGAATTCAAAATAAACATAATCCCTATCTGATTTATGCAGGAAGAATCGATCTGGGAAAAAACTGCAAAGAATTATTTGATTATTTTTTAGAATATCAGAAACACACTTCGAAAAAGCTTTCTCTATTATTAATAGGAACAAGATATATTTCAATTCCAAATAATTCATGGATTCAATATTTGGGATTTGTAAGTGAAGAAAAAAAATATGAATTGATTTCTGGTGCTGTAGCACTTTGTCTTCCATCTAAATATGAAAGTTTTTCTATTGCCGTTTTGGAAGCAATGGCATTAGAAACACCAGTTTTAGTAAATGGAGCTTGTAACGTTTTAAAGGGACACTGTAAAAAGAGTAAAGCAGGTTATTGTTATTATGATAAAAAAAGTTTTCAAAACGGTGTAGAACATCTTTTAGATAAAGCAATCAATTCAGAAATGGGAAGAAACGGAAAGGTATATATAAAAGAAAACTATCAGTGGGATTTTATCATAAAAAGTTATCAGGATATGATAGAACTGTAAAAGGGGTTTATTGGTTATGAGGATATGGTATGAATTATATCGTTATCGTGAAATGATCTTTAGTTTGGTAAGACGTGATTTAAAGGGTAGATATAAAGGTTCTGCATTAGGTTTTTTATGGACATTTCTAAATCCTCTTCTACAATTATTAATATATACCTTTGTCTTTTCTATTGTTATGAGAAATGATGTAAAAGATTATTATTTATTTTTATTTGTAGCTTTAGTTCCATGGATCTTTTTTAGTTCCTGTGTAGCAGGAGGATCAAATTGTATTTGGTCACAAAAGGAAATGGTTAAAAAAATCTATTTTCCAAGAGAGGTACTTCCGATTTCTTTTGTTTTAAGTCAATTTGTAAATATGTGTCTTTGCTTTTTGGTGATCTTTGGAGTTCTTGTTTTTTCAGGAAGAGGGATTGATCTGATTGCTATATTATATCTACCAGTTGTTTTATTGGTAGAATTTTTATTGGCATTGGGAATTACAATGATTACCTCAGCTTGTACTGTATATTTCAGAGATTTAGAATATATTTTGAGTATTATTACAATGGGATGGCAATTTTTAACTCCTGTTATGTACTCGGTAGAAATCGTTCCAAAGAAGATTCAATTTATTTTTTATGCAAATCCTATGACATCCATTATTGAGGCATATCGAGATATTCTCTATATAGGAAAAATTCCCCGTCTGTCTTCTTTAGGTATTGCCTTCCTAATTGGAAGTTTTCTTTTTCTTTTCGGTACAATGGTATTTGAAAAGTTACAAATGCGTTTTGCGGAGGAATTATAATGAGTCCGATTATTCGTGTAGAGAAAGTTTCAAAAAAGTTTCGAATTTATAGTGACAAGGGAACTACATTAAAAGAACGACTGTTATTTAAAAAAAGAAGAACCTATAAAGAACAGATTGTTTTAAATAATATCAGCTTTACCGTTGAAAAAGGAGAAGCAGTTGGTTTAATAGGACAAAATGGTTGTGGAAAAAGTACAACCTTAAAACTTTTATCTAGGATTATGTATCCTGAACAGGGAAGTATTGAAGTTTTGGGGAGAGTTTCTTCATTGATTGAACTAGGTGCTGGTTTTCATCCTGATATGAGTGGAAGAGAAAATATTTTTATTAATGCCTCTATTTTTGGACTGACGCGTAAAGAGATTGAAGAACGATTAAATGCAATTATTGAATTTTCTGAATTACAAAATTATATTGATAATCCAGTCAGAACATATTCTTCTGGAATGTATATGCGACTGGCGTTTTCTGTAGCAATTCATGTTAGTGCAGATGTCTTACTAATTGATGAAATTTTGGCAGTTGGAGATTCCAATTTTCAAGAAAAGTGTTTTCAGAAACTAAAAGAATTAAATAAGAATGGTTTAACGATTGTATTAGTCAGTCATGATTTAGGTTCTGTTTTGAATTTATGTGAAAGAGCACTTTGGTTGGAACAAGGAATGATTTATGAAAACAGCAATCAGGTACAATATGTAATTGATCGTTATATGGAGTATATGGAAAAAAGGAAAAATAAGCTGATTGGTGAAGAGTAAATGAGGTTAATAGAATGAAATTCCAAAAAAAGCTAAAAAGATCATGGCTTTTAGCTATGATAGGAATACTTATTTATATTGGTATTTTAATATTTTGTATGCGTTATTATACAGAGCCATATCATATTGAAATTACAGCCGATACAAAACATTTTGAAATAGAAACAGGAGGAAGTGAATGTAAGCTTTCTGTTCATATTAAAAATAATACTCCAAATACCTTAAGTGAAAAAGCTAATATCTATTGTGCCTATCGAATATATGACTTAAATGGAAATATAGTATTGGAAGGGAAACATCTTCCCTTAAAAGAAGTAAAAAAAAGAAAATCAGTTGATATGGAACTTGAGATAGAAGCTCCGCTATTTAAAGGAGAGTATATTATAAAAATAGATCTTGTAGAAGAAGGAGTAACTTGGTTTTACGAGAAAGGAAAAGAAAATGGTTGTGAGGTTTCACTTAATGTTCAAAATAGTTATGAGACGAATATTTTGGCAGAGATTTGGTGTAACCCTAATTTAGTACAACATACAGGAAATGTTTGTTATATTCCGATTACTGTTTTAAATCAAGGAACAACACCAATTAAAAATAGCGGACAAACCGCATTTTTTATTTCTTATCATATCAAAACAACAGATGGGAAGATTTTATTATATGACGGAGTAAGAACAGCTCTATCAGAGACTATTTTACCGAACGAATCTTTAGAAGCAGTTTGTAAGATTGATTTTTCTAACTATCTATTACCAAAGGGAACTTATTTAGTTGAGGTAGAACTACTTCAAGAGGGAATTACTTGGGGATCTAGTATAGGGATTCGTCCAGTTATCATAGAAGTAAATCGAAACCAGTAAAGATAGATTTTTAAAATAGATGGAGGATAAGAATGAATTCGGAAAACAGAGTACAAGATCTATTAGAGCAGTTAAGAGGAGAACAGACAAATTTTGAAATTAGTAGAGATACAAAATTAACATATAAAGTAAGTGAGTTATTGAATCGTATTGACTGGGATGATCTTTGGACAAATAATATCGAGAAAGTAAGAGAAAGTCATTATAATGATATGTCAGGTTTGGCTTATGAATTAGAACAAATGGCAGGAAAAAAAGATATCAATAGTTTACTTCCTTCTGATACTCGATTTCGTTTTATAAAACGTGTGATTCGAAGAATTATGTATACCATAACAAGAGATCAAGAAGAATTTAATAATGAAGTTTTTAAGGCGGTTCAAGAAGTGAAAAAAATCAATGCGTATCTAAATTTAGAAATTTTAAAATTAGAAATGAACTTAGAGGAAAAGGAAAAAGAATTGGATATGATAAAACAACAGATTGGAAAGCAAAAAAAGGATAAAATGTAGTTAGGCACATGGAGGCAGAAATGAAAATCTATTTTTATATCGAAAATCATATGTTGGAAACTAAATGGAAACTGCTAAATTTACTTGCAGAACACCTAGATAAAATGGGAAATACAGTATTACTCTATGTTGCAGATTGTAGCCTTTTTAATGAACAGAGAATATATTGTGAAACAAAGATAGAAAATGCCGATTTGGTTTTCTTTTTTGGAAAAACAAATTTTCCTAAAATGCCCAAAGTTCAAAAAAAAGTTATGATATTAGAAGAATGGGAAGAACTAATATGGGCAGATACAACGGATTGGATTGACGAGATTTGGATTACAACAGATGATTTAAAAACAATCGAATCAAAAAAAACAATTCTCTATCTTCCTTTCTATAAAAATGAATCAACGAATTTTGATTATTTTCTAAAAAAAGCAAAAGGGAGACAAAGAGAAGAAAAGATTGTAATTATAGCTCTTTTAGATAATTTTAGATATCTTGGGAAACTACTGTCTAGTTTTGAAAATTACTACTGTAATATCAGAGTAGCAAGTGAATTCATTATATTTACTGATCAAAAGGATATAAAAAAATTTCGAAGTGAAGTTTACTCAAAAGCGATTGAAATGAAAAGTATTCGTAATATTCATATTCAATCTTTAGAAGAATTGGATCAGTGTGATTCGATCAGTATTTGTTTTTGGGGAAAAATAATTTCTGATCCAGAAAAATTATTTCATATTTATCAAAGAGGAATTCCGGTTATTTCTATAAGGGATAGTAAGGATAAGAAATATCTCTCTTCTGGAGTTTTACTGGAAGAAATTATTCCAGAACAACTTCAAAGAATTTTTGAGATATTAATAGAATATCCAGAAATTAAAAAAGAAATTTGTTGGAATCAATATGCTAAGATCCCAAAAGAAAATACAAAAAATATATGGTTAACTGTATTTTCTCATATAAAAGAAACATCTTCTAAAAATCAAATATTAGAATCCATAGAAGAAAAAGAAGAGGATGAAACGATAGAAATTCAGGTACAAGGACCATTTGAAACAAGTTATAGTCTTGCGATTATAAATAAAAAACTGGCAGAGGCATTACATAGAAAGACGAAAGTGAGTGCTTCGATAGGAGCAATGGAGGCTACAGGAGAATATGAGCCAAGATATAAATTTTTAAAAGAAAATGAAACCGCCTTTTATCTTTGGAAAAAAGGATTGAAAATAAATAATCCCTTAGTAGCAATACGTAATATGTACCCACCTTCAATAGAGTCTTTAACAGCTTCCTACAATTTTGAAATGTTTGGTTGGGAAGAAGATAGAGTGCCAAAAACGCATATAGAAGATTTTAATGTTGCATTAGATGGAGTGGGAACTCTTTCCGAATTTGTTACAAAGGCATTAGTGGATTCAGGCTTAAAAATTCCAGTCTGTACGATTGGGTGTGGAGTGGAATTACCAAATTATTTTCAAGAACTCTCTGCCTATCCTATAAGAAGTAAAAAGAAGATAAAATTTTTACATATAAGTTCTGCTTTTCCACGAAAAGGGGTAGATCTGTTATTGCAGGCATATTGTGAAGAGTTTACTAGAAAGGATGATGTATGTTTAATTTTAAAAACTTTTCCAAATCCTCATAATAAAGTAGAAGATCAGATCCATACCCTATCCATGAAATATCCTTCTATGCCAGAGATCGAATTAATTAACAAAGATTTAGAACAACGAGAATTATATTCGTTATATAAAGCGGCTGACTGTTATATTCATACAGCAAGAGGAGAGGGATTTGGACTACCTGTAGCAGAAGCTATGCTTGCGAAAATTCCAGTTATTGTATCGAATAATACTGGATTAGCGGATTTTTGCAAAGAGGATACTGCTTTATTAGTAGATTTTGTAATGGAAAAGGGTAAGTCCCATTTATCAGAAAACTCTAATTGGGCACGACCAAATAAAGACACAATTAAAAAGAGAATGAGAGAATTCGTAAATAAACCAAATGATGAAAAAATAAAGAAATTAGTAAAAAATGCGTATCAATTAATTTCTAGCTATTATAACTGGGATGCTGTTGCCGATCGGTGGATTTCTTTTGTTCAAGAGATAATAGAAAGTCAAAAAAAACCTACTGTAGCGATGGTTACTACGTGGAATACAAAATGTGGAATTGCTGAATTTACAAGATATTTTATTGAGGCAACCAATTCCAAAGTAAACTATCTTATCTATCCAAATAAAAGTAATGAATTAATTCGAGAAGATGAAGAATTTGTAGAAGGAAGATACTGGGATGTTGGACAAGTAAAACGTTTATTAGATCCTTTACAGGAATCAGAGGCAGATGCAATTCATATACAATTTAATTTTGGGTTATTAAAATTAGAAAATCTGGTGGAGATTATTCTTCAATGTAAAAACAAAAAAGTGATGATTAGTTTTCATGGAACAAATGATTTAACAAAAGTGATCACTTCGGAAAATAAAAAACAGGTAATAGATGGATTAAATGAAGCCTATCAGTTGGTTGTACACCAGCAGCAGGATAGAAAAAATTTGATGAGATATGGAATTTTAGAAGAAAAAATATCTGTCATTCCTTTGGGACAGATCTCGTATCCACAAAATTCAAAAGAGGAGATTAGAAAAAGGTTAGAAATAAAAAGTAGTCTTATTCTTGGAAGTTATGGATTTCTATTTCCGCATAAAGGATTTGAAAAGGTAATACAAGCAGTTAGTCAACTAAAAGAACAATATCCAGATATTTTATATTTTATGGTTTGTTCACTATATGAATCCGAAAGTTCAAAACGTTATTTAGAACAGTGTAAAAGGATAGTACGTACTCTTGGACTTGAAGAAAATGTTTTGCTGATTCATGATTTCTTAAAACCAGAAGAATCCATGAAGTTATTACAGGCATGTGATATTCTTTTACTTCCTTATAACAAAACAAATGAGTCTGCAAGCGGGGCAGTACGTTTTTGTGTTGCAGCAAAAAGACCAATCATTACAACACAACAGGAAATTTTTTCGGAATATAGTGACTGTATCTATCAGATTAAAGAAAATACTCCAAATAAAATTGTGAAAGCAGTTAATACGTTAATGAATGAAAAGACACAAAAAGAATATCTTGAAAAAGTATCCAAAAAGGCTGGAGAATTAAACTGGAATCGTATTGGGAAAAAATATATTGATTTATATTCTGGGAAAAAGATTGAAAATATATAAAAGATCATACAGAGATGAGGCTAAAAATGGATAATATACAAAAGAAAGATAAAATAATTTTAACAATAATCTTTATAAGTTCCTTTTTGTTTTTTGCAGTTTTGGTAAGTAAAATTGGATTGCCTACATTTATCCAAAGCGATGAGGCTATCTGGTTAGCATTAGCAAAAAGTTTCCATTTTAATCATAATTTTCAATATAGATATATCTATCAATCCTATGATTGTACGCTATATTCTATTTTGATTTCTGTAGCTTATTTTATTTCAAAACCAGAATATATTTTGACAACTATGCGTTTTATTGGAGTATTCGTTATGTCAACTGCTTGTATTCCTGCCTATTTACTGACAAACAAAATGCTCGTATCTAAAAAGATGTCTATTCTTATATCAATACTGGCAGTATTGATACCAGAAATGTTTTATACCTGTTTTATAAATCAAGAAGTATTATTTTATCCTCTTGTTTTATGGCTGTTTTATTATTTATATCAAATATATGAAAATCAAAAGCAGCAAAAATTTATTTATGAGAAACTAGGGATATTATTTTTTCTTATTTATTGGACAAAGGTATATGCTGTTGTATTTTTGTTAGGATTTACATTATTAGAAATGTTATATCTAATTTTAGAACCGAAAGACTGTAAACAAAAAATAAAAAATATAGTTAAGGTTATAGTAAGTTTTGGAATTTTATTTTTTATAAACAAAGTATTAATCTATACATTAAATGGATTTCATTCTGGAAATATGCACTATCAGAGACAAATTTCACAATTTCCTAAAATTACAATACAGACCATTTTTTTGATGATAAAAGGAATTATTTTGTATATTTTAGGAATAACAATTAGTTTTGGAATATTTCCTATCTGTTTAGTAGGTTCAGATGCAGTTACAAAGAAAAAAAATAAATTTGTACATTATTTAGTTTTAGTTACCTTGGGCATAATTGGGGAAACAGTATTAAGTATTTATTTAATAGAAAATGTAGAAGGTTCTACTCAATATCGAATTCATATGCGATATTTTTTCCCTCTTTTCATACCTTATATTTTGTGTATGTTAAAAATAGTAAAACAAAAAATTTCTAAAAATACACACTATATATTCATTACAAGTTTAATTCTTATAACTATTTTATTTATTCTATATTTTGAATCCTTTTTTAAACGTTGGTCACAGTCTGTAATTGATGCAATGACAATCAATATTTTTCGGAATTTACAAACGATAGAACCAGATTTTTATCGATTTCTTTTATTATTTTATATTTTAGTTACTATGGTTTCATATATTTTACTTTTAAAATCACAATTAAAAAAAGTATCAAATTTTTGGTTAGGATTGATGATAGGCGGATTTCTTTTATCTATACCTTGGAATTATAAAGCAGTTACAGCAACTTATCAGGAAATAGATTCTAAAGTATATGAAAATAAATTAATTTCTACAGCAGAAGAAATTGAAGGATATGACTATATTATCTTTATTCAAGATAAAAGAAAGGCAAATAATTTAGTAGATAATAGTTGGGGAGATTTTTTAAATTTCTATTCCAGAAAACAAGTAAGAACAATAGAAGAAAGTGCTTTAGAGGGATTTCAAGTACCAAGTGAGAATACATGTATTATTGTTCCTATTTCTCTAGGAATTGAAATTGAAAATGGAAATAAAATAGAAAATTCAAATAAATTAATAGAATTTTATCAGATGGATTGTGCCATTGTAAAAACTAAGACAAAAACAGAACGAGTATTTGAATTAGAAGGTTTGTCTTTTAAAAATGCAGTTTTACAAAATGATAAGTTAAAGATGAATGAAAATGGAGAAGTATTTGGTCCTTACTGGCGATTAGAAAGTGGAAGATACGAATTTTGTATTACAGGAAATTATTTGAGTAATGTAGGATTGGAAACTTATGCTTGGAATGGAGAAAATATAACTTATTTTGAAACACTTGATTTTTATTGTTCCGATTCAGAAATAAAATTTAGTATCTGGTTGGAAGAAAGACAAGAGGATTTTGAGTTACATTTATATGACGCGAAAGGAGAGGCTGAGATTTTAAAGATTGTCAGTCAGTTAATAAATACGAAAGAATAAAAATGGTACATAGTAAAGGATACAAGGAGATAGAAGAAAGATGGATAAAAAAGTATTAATAATTGTACCAGCTTATAATGAAGCTAAGAATATAGAAGGAGTAATTCGCAATCTGACAGAAAAAACTCCACAGTATGATTATATTATTATCAACGATTGTTCTAAAGATGAAACAGAAAAAATTTGTAAAGCAAATCAATATTCTTATATTACATTTTCTAGTAATATTGGAATCGGGGGGGGGTTGCAAGCAGGTTATAAATATGCGTTAGAACATAATTATGAAATTGCAGTACAACATGATGGTGACGGACAACATGATCCAGAATATATTTCAGATGTTATTGAACCAATTTTAAAGGGACAATATGATATTGTAATCGGTTCACGTTTTTTAAAGAAGCAGGGATTTCAATCTTCTATGTTTCGAAGATGTGGAATTCGTTTTTTAAGTAAATTAGTTTATATCTGTTCTGGTGCAAAGATATTAGATGTTACCAGTGGCTTTCGGGCTGTAAATAAAAATTATATTGCGTATTATGCAAAAAAATATCCACAAGATTATCCAGAACCAGAGGCAATTGTTTCAGCAAAACTAAATGGTGCTAAGATTTGTGAAGTGCCTGTTATAATGAGAGAACGTAGTCAGGGAAAAAGTTCGATTAATCAATTTCGTTCTATCTACTATATGATCAAGGTTTCATGTGCCATTATAGTATGCAGACTTACAAGAAGGAGGAAATTATGACGATCTGGCTACGATTATTTGTAATTTTAGATTTCTTTTTCATTTTACTTTTATTATCTTTAACAACAATTATATCAAAACAAACAGATAAAATTAAAAGTTTAATTCAAGATAGTGCCTTGATGGAAAAAAGAATTCGAGAATTAGAATATAATCTTGAACCGAAGGAAAAAAGTTAGAATGAATTATTTTTTATGTATAATATATTTGCTCTTTTCTGTTTCTGGTTTGATATTTATGAAATTGGGAAGCAATCAAAGTTTAAACTATTTTACTATACCATTCATTCAGTTTCGAATTACTTGGATTTCTGCGATTGGATATGCTTGTTATATTATTAGTTTTTTATTCTATACCATTATAATATCTAAATTCGAATTAAGTGTAATTGTTCCTGTATTGGGAGGATTAGTAAATGTTATAGTACTTTTAGCTGCATTTTTTATTTTTAAGGAGACATTAAATAGTACAAAGATTGTCGGAGTAATTTTAGTTTGTATTGGAATTATATTTATTAATTTAAAAAAATAAAGAAACAGAAAACTTAGGAGCAAGTTTGTGTCTGTATGGCATCCACAAACTTGATATACACAAAAGCCATACAGAAATGTGGAGAAAAAAATGAAGAACAGAAAAATAAAGTATCAAGTCATATTTATTATATTGCGTGGGGGGGGGGTATAAATAAATGTCCTGCCTGATAAACTTCGTCTTATGAATAATAATAGACAAAAATACTATCAGGAGGAAAAGATGGATAAAATAGCAATTTTAATTCCTTGCTATAATGAAGGAAAAACAATAGAAAAGGTAATTTTAGATTGGAAGCATGAATTACCAGACGCAGTAATTTATGTTTATGATAATAATTCTACAGATCAGACAGTAGAGTTGGCAAAAAGGGCAGGAGCAGTAGTCCGATATGAATATCAACAGGGAAAAGGAAATGTCATTCGAAGGATGTTTCGAGAGATTGATGCAGAATGTTATATTATGGTAGATGGAGATGATACCTATCCAGCTAAAGATGGAAAAAGAATGGCGGAATTAATTTTAGAAAAAAAGGCGGATATGGTAGTAGGTGATAGACTTTCTTCTACTTATTTTCAAGAGAATAAACGCCCCTTTCATAACTTTGGAAACAGTTTAGTTCGAAGTTCTATTAATCATTTATTTCATACAGATATCCGAGATATTATGACAGGATTTCGTTCGTTTAGTTTTTTATTTGTTAAAAGTTTTCCAGTCTTGTCAAAAGGTTTTGAGATAGAAACAGAAATGAGTATTCATGCAGTAGAAAAGAATATGAAGATTGAGAATATTATTATTGAATATCGGGATAGACCAAAGGGAAGCTTTTCAAAATTAAATACTTATTCCGATGGAATAAAAGTCATTAAAACAATTTTTAGACTTTATAAAAATTATCGTCCAATGAACTTTTTTGGTGGAATTTCTCTTATTTTATTACTTTTATCGGGAATCCTTTTTTTACCTGTCTTATTTCAATACTTTCATACTGGACTTGTACCAAACTTTCCAACATTAATCGTTTCTGGATTTATTGCTTTAACAGCAGTATTATTTTTTCTTATAGGATTGATATTATCTACTGTTGTAGAAAAAGATCGACAGCAATATGAATTTAGACTACAGGTATTAGAGCAGGTGTTAAAAAATGATAAGACATTTTAAGGAGTATTTATGAGAAAAAAATTATTTGTAGTTGCGTTTTGTACTCTTTTAGTTCTTCCCATAACGTTAAGTGTAATCGCAAATGCAAGTAACATAACAATAGATGTAAGTTTAGGAGGCTATAAAGATTATTATGCACGTCCAAAATTTTATATTTCCTCTTATTTGAATGGAACATATCAAAAGGAATTTGAACAATGGTGGGGAAATCATTTTGTTTCTAGGGGAATTATGATTAAAAGCTATAACCAGATACGTTTTGATCTACTACGTTTAGGGAATGAAATTGTAGGAAAGAACAAAGTATTATATGAACCAGATTACATACTAGAATATCTTTGTATTGGAGAGGAAAATAATTTTGCATTAAAAGAAAATCAGGAAAAAGTGGATAGATATATTAGTCAATTAGAAGAAGTAAATCAAAAATTACAAAAGATAGGAAAACAACTTATTTTATATATCACACCAAGTAAATGTGATGATACAAAAGAATATATTCCTATGACATATCAGATTCTTTCTAAGATGGAGTCAAAGAAACGAATCAGAGCAGTGGATTATGTAAGAGAAAGATTAAAGGAGACAGAACTTGTTTTTATTGATGGTGAGAAAGAGTTAAAGGAAAGTGGAGTAGAATATCCATCCTTTTATTCAACAGGAATTCATCTTTCCAGAACAGCAGAACAAGTTTTACATTTAAAGATTTTAAATACTTTATCAGATATGACAAAAGATCCTATAAAAAAGTTTAAATTATTAGAAGTAGAAGAACAAGATAGTCCTTATTGGAGAGATGCCGATCTATGGGAGTTAATGAATGTATGGGAAAAGCCAGAAGAGAGATATTATCAATATAGGGTTAAAAGAATTTTACCACAGCAGTATGAAAATAAGGGATTTTTAATTCAAGGAGGAAGTTTTGCCGATGGGCTTCGAAAAGATTTAGCAGAAAATGCGATTAGTCCAAAAATTAACTATATTTTCTATAATAATTATCTTATGGATCAAAATGGATATTATTATAAATTAAATCCCCAAAATACTACAACAGATTTAAAATCTGATTGGAGTAATTTAGAGATTTCAAAACTTTTAGATGAAACAGATGTGATTATTATTGAACTAAATGAAAAACATATTCGATATTTTAGTAATGGATTTGTTGAATATCTAAATGAAAGTATAAATAACTACAAAAGATCTTCGGGGGGGGGTATTTCCAAAATACGAAATTGGACACCAGAAGGAAATTATCAAGAAGATCTCGACTGGTTGTTTGGAATTTATAACTATGAAGAAGGTTTTGCATGGGGAAAAGATTATTGTTCGTTTATCCTACAAAATGAACAGATTTCTAAGAAAGGATTAGAAATAGATTTTGAAATATCAAGTTACTGGAATTTTCAGGATACAAAAGAAGAGTGTATTCTAGTTTATATAAATGGAGTACGATGTAAGCAATTATTTGTATCACAAGCTGGAAGAATTATATTGAACTTTTTGCCAGAGGAACTTCCAATTTCACAGTCTGATCAATATCAGATCGAACTTTATACAACACAATCTTTTATTCCATCTAAATTATCGATCAATGGAGATAATAGAGAATTATCCATTATCCTCCGCTATGTGGGGGAGGGGAGGTAAGATGGTATTTAGTTCTTCTATATTTTTGTTTTTATTCTTGCCTGTTGTATTATTTGTATATTATTTCTGTCATGATCGAGTAAAAAATGGCTGGCTTTTATTTGCTTCTCTATTTTTTTATTCTTGGGGAGAGCCAAAACATATTCTTTTGATGCTTAGTTCGATTGTTATAAATTATTTTCTTGGAATAGGAATGGAGCAGTCAAAAGAAAAATCTATAAAGAGAAAAAGCTTATTACTTATTACGTGTGTTATTGATCTTGGTATTTTGCTTGTATTTAAGTATTTAGATTTTGGTATTCAAACGATCAATACAGTATTTCATACTAACTTTTTATTAAAAGAACTCGCACTGCCAGTTGGAATTTCTTTTTATACATTTCAAGTAATGTCTTACTGTATTGATGTATATCGTGGTACAGTCAAAGCACAGAGAAATATATTAAATTTAGGACTGTATATTTCTCTATTTCCTCAATTAATTGCAGGACCAATTGTACGCTATATTGATGTAGAAGTTACACTTACAAAGAGGACTTATGGATTAGAGTATTTATATTTAGGTGCAAAACGATTTATGATAGGTTTTAGTAAAAAAGTATTAATTGCAGATAATCTTTCAACTGTTGCTGATCTTGCTTTTGATACTTCCATTTCTTCTATGCCATTAGCATGGATTGGAATTTTGGCTTATTCACTTCAGATCTATTATGATTTTAGTGGTTATTCTGATATGGCAATTGGACTTGGAAAAATGTTTGGTTTTGATTTTATGGAAAATTTTAATTATCCATATTGTTCCTCTTCTATTCAGGAATTTTGGAGAAGATGGCATATTTCATTAGGAAGCTGGTTTCGAGATTATGTTTATATTCCACTAGGAGGAAGCAGAAAAAAGCGTTATCAGACATATTTGAATGTATTTTTTGTATTTTTACTGACCGGTCTTTGGCATGGAGCAAGCTGGAATTTTGTTTTCTGGGGAGTATACTATGCAGTTTTTTTAATATTAGAACGTATGTTTTTAAAAAGATGGCTGTTAAAACTTCCTGTATTTTTTCAACATTTTTACGCAGTTATCATTGTCTTATTTGGATGGGTATTATTTCGGGCAGAAGGACTTTTTGGTGTTGCTTCGTATTTTAAAACAATGTTTTGTTTTCAGTTAAATTTAGAAGAGATATTATTGAATATATCCATAGAACATTTTGTTTTTTTGATAGTTGGAATATTTGGGAGTATGCCCCTTTTAGATAAGATGAAAGAAAGATTTTTAAAGGAATGGTTTTGGGAGATTGTTATTTTTATATTTTTTATTCTTGCAGTTCTTACTATGGTATCGAGAGGATTTAGCCCGTTTTTATATTTTCGATTTTAATGATAGAACTTTAATTAGATGAGTTATATTATTAAAAAGAAAGGAAATTGTAGATGACATTACAGGGAAAATTAATTCGAATAGCATATCAGTGTAGACCAATTCTAACTAAGCTTTTACCAAATAAGGTATTAAGAGATATAAAGGGAAAACTGATAAAAAATAGTCTAAAACAACTAAATATGTATAGAAGAATACCTTTTCAAGCCAATATCTATCCAAGAGGACTTAATCTGATCGGCTCAATTAGAGCAGATACTGGGTTGGGACAAAGCTGCCGCCTAATAGCCACTCAGATAGAAAATAGTGGTCTGCCATTTACGATTTATAATTATGAACAAACTTCCAATTTAGAGCAGACAGATCATAGTTTTGATAAAAAGATTACAAATACAAACCCCTATCAAATAAATCTTTTGCACATTAATCCAAGAGAATTAGGAATAGCTTTAAATCAAATGGGATTTTCTATACTAAATGGAAAATATAATATTGGATTTTGGCTTTGGGAATTAGAAGAATTTCCAGATGAATGGTGTTTCTATTTTAAATTATTGGATGAGATTTGGACACCTTCTGAGTTTATTAGTCGTACAATTCGAAAAAAGACAACCATTCCAGTTATAACGATTCCATATGTAGTTTCTGTTCCATTTGATTCACATATTTATCGAAAAGATTTTGGATTGCCAGAAAACACATTTTTATTTTTGATGGCTTATGATAACAGTAGTATTGGTGAGAGAAAAAACCCATTTGGAGCAATTCGAGCATTTCAACAGGCTTTTTCGCCAAAAGACAGAACAGTTGGGTTGGTGATCAAAGCACTTCATTTAAAACAAACTGAATTAAAACAGTTAAAAAAGAAATGTAGAGAATATGAAAATATTTATATTTTAACAAAACCAATGGAAAAAATACGTTTTAATAGTTTGCTACGTTGTTGTAATGCGCTTCTTTCTTTACATCGAGCGGAAGGTTTTGGTTTGGTTTTGGCAGAGGCAATGTATTTAGGAAAGCCAGTGATTGCCACAAATTGGTCTGCCAATACAGAATTTATGGATAAAGAAACTGCCTGTATGATTGATTATGATTTAGTAACTTTAGAAAAAAATTATGGTCCTTTTTTAAAAGGACAAAAATGGGCAGATCCAAACATAAAACAGGCAGCAACAGAGATGAAAAAGTTAAAGGAACAAAAAGATTATTATTACACAAAAGGTAAGCTTGCACAGACTTCTATTAAACAATTATTAAGTAGCGAACGGATTAACAAATTGATAGTAAATAGAGTACATCAGATCACAAGTGGAGGTTAAGATGAAGATAACAGCACTCATTATGGCAGGGGGAAGAGGAGAACGATTTTGGCCTAGAAGCAGAAAGTCACAGCCGAAACAGTTTTTATCTTTAACAGAAGATGGAAAGACAATGATTCAGTTGACGGTAGAACGTATTTTGCCACTTGTTGCAATAGAAGATATTTATATTGTAACAAATAGAGAATATCGCTTGTTAGTCTGCGAACAACTTCCTACTCTGCCCCCAGAAAATATTTTATGCGAGCCTTTTGGAAGAAATACAGCACCATGTATTGGATTAGGTGCTGTAAGTATGTCCTTAAAATATGAAGAGGCGGTTATGTTAGTGCTTCCTGCAGATCATATGATTCGATATAATAGTATTTTTCTTTCAACACTACGAGAGGCATGTGAAACAGCACAAATGGGGGAAAATCTTGTAACAATTGGTATTACACCAGATTATCCAGAGGTAGGATATGGATATATTAAATTTCATCCAGAACAAGCCGTAAATCATGCGTACATAGTAGAACGATTTGTAGAAAAACCAAGTTTAGAATTGGCAAAAGAATATATTGCTGCGAATGAATATCTTTGGAATAGTGGAATGTTTATTTGGAAATTGACAACTATTTTAAATAATATACAAAAATATATGCCAGATATGTATGAAGGTTTGATAAAAATTCGAGATAGTATTCATACACCAGAAGAAAACGATGTTTTGGAAAGAGAATTTAAAAAGTTTCTTCCAGAATCGATTGATTATGGAATTATGGAAAAAGCACAAAATATCTATATCCTTCCGGGATCGTTTGGATGGGATGATGTGGGTTCTTGGCTTGCTGTAGAAAGAATTCGTAAATCGAATGAGTTAGGAAATGTAGTAAGTGGAAATATTATTACAATTGATACAAAAAATTGTATCATTGAAGGAACTAGAAAGCTGATTGCAGCAGTGGGAATGGAAAATATGATTGTAGTAGATACAGATGATGCAACTCTAATTTGTAATAAAAATTCTACAGGAGATATTAAAAAAATTTTGGAGAACTTAAAAATCTGTAATCGAAATGAATATATATAATCTCTATTTTAAGAACAATAATTTATCTATACTGCATATGATACTATAAATGAATAAGAGAGGAATCGAACATATGTATTATGTGCAGGCATCAGATGGGGTTCATCTTGCGGTGTATGATTATAATTCTAAAGGGGAGGACATAGTTTTTTTAATTCACGGCTGGCCGCTGTCAAGTAAAATTTATGAGTATCAGTTAAATCCTCTAATAGAAAAAGGATATCGAGTTGTTACAATGGATTTAAGAGGATTTGGAGAATCCGATGTTCCAGCATGTGGATATTCCTATGACCAGATGGCAGATGACATTTATCAGGTGGCACAGGCTTGTAAACTGGATTGTTTTGTATTAGTTGGATTTTCTATGGGAGGTGCAGTTGCACTCCGCTATATGAATAAATTTCAGGGATATGGAGTAAAAAAATTATTTCTACTCTCAGCAGCAGCTCCAATGTGGACAAAAAGACAGGGATATCCTTATGGCTTAACTTGTGATTATGTAAATAGTCTAATTCGTCAAGCAGCAGTTGACAGAGCGCAATTAGCATATGAATTCAGTCATAAATATTTGTTTGCTTGTCCAAAGAGTAATACAATTATAAATTGGTTTGGAGATATTGCGTTATCTGCTTCAGGAATTGGAACAATTCAAACAGCAATTTCACTTAGGGATGAAGATGGAAGAAAAGATCTGAAATCAGTATGTGTTCCAACTGTAATTATTTATGGGAAAAAAGATGCGGTTGTTACTAAGGAATTAATCATGTTACAACATCGAGAAATTAAGGGTTCTGTACTTTATACATTAGAAAATAGTGCTCATGGAATTATGTACGATGAATTGGAACGATTTAACAATATATTCTTAAAAGAACTTGCATGTTTGAAAAAATAGTAGTCAGGTAATATAAGTTATGGTATGATATTAATATCTTTGGAGGAAACTAAATAGAGAAAACGAAGATTAAAATTCTTTTAGGAGGATTGTATGCGAATTGGCATGGGCTATGATGTACACAGATTGACAGAGAATAGAAAATTGATTCTTGGAGGAGTGGAAATTCCATATGAAAAAGGGCTTTTAGGTCATTCGGATGCAGATGTCTTAGTACATGCAGTGATGGACGCACTATTAGGAGCAGCAGCTCTTGGAGATATTGGAAAACATTTTCCTGATAAGGATCCAAAATATTTAGGTGCAGACAGTATGCAGTTATTAGAACAAGTAAAAAGGCTGTTAGAACAAGAAAACTATTTGATTGAAAATATTGATGCTACTATTATTGCACAAAAACCAAAATTAGCTGCTTATATTCCAACAATGGTGCAAAATTTAGCAGTTGTTTTAGGTTTAAAAAATAGTCAAGTCAATGTTAAGGCAACAACAGAAGAAGGATTGGGCTTTACTGGATCAGGAGAAGGAATATCGGCTCAGGCTGTTTGTCTGTTAATGGAGGCAGAAAATTATGCTGACTTTATAGGGAGTAGAGAAGTCTATTCCTATCCACCACAAAAAGATGAAACCAGCCCATGTCAAGAATGTAGAGGATGTAGACACAGACAATGAAGCCTTGATTTACGGGCATACATGCAGGATTATAAGCTGAATTTACTACTTTTGAAAAAAGTCTTGCTATGCCGCCAGAAATCTGTACCAACCACCAGCACAGGGAATTTTCCCTGTGCGAAGATAAAACTCTTTGCTCTAAAGGGCTTTATCCAGCGTTCCAGTCCTCGAACACTGGCTTACTTGTCAAATTCAGAAGATGAATTTGTACATGTTGGTTACTATTAATAGGTGATTTTGTGCATTATTATAAAATTGAAGAGAGTCAAATGAGGGAATGCAGTGCCGAAGAATTGGAAGAAGAAAGAGCTCTAAAGCAAAGACAAAACAAGAACTGATTTTAGATTGCAGGATTTGACAAACTATGCTATAGTGAAAGAAGGATATCGTGTTACAAGGTGGAAGCCTCCCTAACTTACCAAAGAAGGGAGGTGGTGTGAATGGATACATACGAAGTATTAAGCCTGTTATTTTTAGGTGGTTCGTTTCTACTTACACTGCTTGCCTATATAGATAATAGGAATAACAAGCGAAAATAAATAAGCCTACCTTGTACTTGACGGGACACAGGTAAGCTTATTCTATAAGTATTAGTTGGGAAGTCAACCACTTTGTGGGCGGTATCCTTTGTTAGTTTCACTATATCATAATTTTATTGAAAATGCAAGCAAGAGAGTGTTGATTGGCACTCTCTTTTTTATGTACAAAGAAAGGATAAAACATGAAGGATTTTTTAATGCAGACTTATACGATTGTTCTTCCTGTTTTGCTAACTTATATCGTATGGCTACTGAAAAAGCAAAAAAAGGATCGAGATGCGGATGGAAAGGGAACGATGCTCCTATTACGTGTGCAGCTAATTGACTATCATGACCGTTACACAAAGCAAGGATATCTTCCTTCGTATGCCTATGAAAATTTTGTGGAAATGGTATGATTACTAAGAGAATAAATCCATACTTGTATTTATTCTTACCGCCACAATGCAAACAGCATTTTTAGAAAGTGTAACAGTCAAACAATTATTTAACGAAAACCGAGGATAGAGCTACATATATCAATAAATTGGTCGATATTCTTTTGGAAGGAGATGAAAATGGATGAATAGAAAAATAGGAATGTGGAGTTCTGTCGTCAATGCCATTGCTGTAATTAGTTTCGCCATATCTATGCTATTTGACTTTACATTTGGGAGCTATTTCTCATCTATGTTTATTGCATTTAGTTTTGTAGCAATGATGTGTGGATATGCTTACTTTGCCGAGAAGGAAGCTAAATTATCGGGCTATGTTTCAATGACTTTTGCTGCTGTATATACAACTATCATTTTATTAGTTTATTTTACACAGCTAACAACTGTTCGACTAAACGACTTAACACAGCAAGCTACTGCACTTCTTGATTTTCAGCAATGTGGACTGTTATTTAATTATGACTTATTAGGTTATGCTGTTATGGCATTAGCTACATTTTTTGCTGGATTAACAATAAAACAACAGACGAAAATAGATAAGTGGTTGAAATATCTGCTCATAATACATGGGGTGTTTTTTATCTCTTGTTTGATTGCCCCTATGCTTGGATTATTCAAAGCAGATAGTTCAAAATGGATAGGTGTGGCAGTTTTAGAATTTTGGTGTTTGTATTTTTGTCCTATCGGTATTTTATCATATTTACATTTCAAAAAATGCAAAGAATAGGTCTGCAATAAAAAAACAGAATGAATACGTTGCCTTGTCTACGAAAATAGGACAAGATTACAGATACAGAACTGAAAAACTTTCCTCTTTACTGTCCGAAGTGCAGGCAGAAAAGTTTGATTGACATAAAGGATTTAAAAATGACGCCATAAGCTTTTCAATGAGAAAGGCTGATTGCAACACAGCCATAAAACAATTTACTACAAAAGTCCAGAAATACAGATATAGAAGAAGGTCTAAAGAGATAATCCAAATTTATTAATAATTTTCAATAAAAGTATATTCTTGTGTTTATTTTGATGGTTTGTCTTGCATTTTTTAAAAATATCATTTATACTAAACTTATAAAAAGTAGAAGCTATAAAGATATCAAGTTAGGTGAGATAAAGTGAAAGAAAATCATAATAAAGTGAAAAAATTTATAGATTATACGAAGAGCAGGTTATAAAACCTGCTCTTTTTGTATGCTTTATTGTGATAATGAAGCAAAATTCAAAATGGTTGAAAAACATTATAAAAGAAGAAAAGGAGATTTTATGAAGAACAAAAAGAGATGGGGCAATTTACTTATGATATTACTTGGAAATACAATGTATGCAATAGCAGTGGCAGTATTTATTCTTCCAAATGGACTGATTACAGGAGGTACAACAGGATTAGCACTTTTTACCCAATATTTATGTAAAATTCCAGTATCCTTATTTGTTGTTGTATTTAATTTGATTATGTTTTTGATTGGAGCTGTAGTATTAGGAAAAAGTTTTGCAGTGACGACAGTAGTAAGTACTTTTTATTATCCAGCAGTATTACATATTATGGAACGGATAATAAACGGAAAACAATTTACAAATGATATGATGTTGGCAACTATTTTTGCAGGACTTTTAGTAGGGGCAGGAATTGGTCTTGTTATTCGGGCAGGAGCTTCAACAGGAGGAATGGATATTCCACCACTAATTTTAAATAAAAAATTTGGTTTATCCGTTTCTGTTATGTTATATGTGTTTGATGTATTAATTTTATGTTTACAGATATTTTTTTCTAATACAGAACAGACTCTTTATGGAATGTTAATGGTTTTAGTGTATACAGTTGTACTAGATAAAGTTTTAGTACTTGGAAGTAGCCAGATACAAGTAAAGATTATCAGTAAAGAGTATGAAATAATAAATAGTGCAATTCAACAGAAATTAGATTGTGGTTCAACACTCTATATGGCAGAAGGAGGACATTTAAGAGAAGAGTCTAGGGCAATTTTAACAGTGATTCATGGAAGAGATCTTTCGAAATTAAATGAAATTGTTATGGAATTAGATCCAGAAGCTTTTTTAATCATCAGTAAAGTAAATGAAGTTAGGGGAAGAGGTTTTACAATAGGAAAGAAATATATGAATAAGAAAACGAGTTGATTTCTTAAAAAAAATAAGATATAATACAATAGATTGGAAGATATCGCAGAGCACATTGGACAAAGCCATAGCATAGAATATTGATAGAAAAATGTGTTGACCGGAGAGAGTAGCCTTAATTACTGTATCAGAGAGGGAATATCACTGGCTGAAAGTATTCCTAACAAGGTTAGGGTAAAGTGCATCCGTAAGCAGGAAAGGTGAAATAAAAGTAGCTTTTCACGGGAAGCAGCCGTTATCTGTAAAGAGTCTGCATGAAAGAAAAAAGTTTAGATGCAGAAAATAAGAGTGGGATCACGATAACTTCGTCTCTTTTTAGGGACGGAGTTTTTTGTTTTATAGACAATATTATGTAAAGGGCTATGTTTAAAAGAAAGGATGCGTTTCTTATGGGATTAATTGGATTTATTAAAGAAGAAATGGACATCATAAAAGAAAGAGATCCAGCTATTAAAGGGGCGATGGAAGTTTTTTTATACCCTAGTTTTAAAGCAATTCTGCGACATCGACTGGCACATCGACTGTATTTAAAAAAGCATTACTTTTTAGCACGTTGGCTTTCTCAACGTTCTGCTAGAAAGACAGGAATTGAAATTCATCCGGGTGCACAGATTGGGAAGGGGTTTTTTATCGATCATGGGCATGGTGTGGTAATTGGAGAAACTGCGATTGTAGGAGATAATGTTACACTCTATCAGGGAGTCACATTGGGTGGAACTGGAAAAGAACAGGGAAAACGCCATCCAACAATCAAAGATAATGTAATGATCAGTGCAGGAGCAAAAATTTTAGGTTCTTTTACAGTTGGAGAAAACTCAAAAATTGGAGCTGGTTCAGTAGTATTATCAGAAGTTCCTCCAAATTCTACTGTAGTTGGTGTACCGGGAAGGGTTGTAAAAAGAGATAATATTCGAGTGCCAAGAGAAGAATTAGATCAAGTACATCTACCAGATCCAGTATTAAATGATCTCAATAGACTACAAAAAGAAAATGAATTGCTACGAAAGAAACTGGCAGAGATCCGCGACTGTTTTGATACATTAGATTGTCAAGGAGTTTGTAAAGAAAAAAAGAATGGAGGAAAACATGAAGATCTATAATACATTAACGAGAAAAAAAGAGGAATTTATACCTATCGAAAAAGAAAAAATTCGGATGTATGTCTGTGGACCTACAGTTTATAATTATATCCACATTGGAAATGCGAGACCATTAGTTGTATTTGATACTGTACGAAGATATTTTGAATATAAAGGTTATCAGGTAAATTATGTTTCTAATTTTACAGATGTAGATGATAAGATTATTGCTCGTGCTAATGAAGAGGGAATTGATCCAACACAATTATCAGAACGCTATATTAAAGAGTTTCAAAAGGATACCAAAGGATTAAATGTAAAACCTGCAACCGTTCACCCAAGGGCAACGCTAGAGATTGATGGAATGATTGAGATGATTACAGAATTAATAGAAAAAAAACATGCCTATGAGAAAAACGGAACCGTTTACTTTAGAACAAGAAGTTTTCCGCAGTATGGTAAACTTTCGAAAAAAAAGATTGATGAATTGGAAGCAGGCTCTCGAATTGCGGTCAATGATGAAAAGGAAGATCCCTTAGATTTTGTACTATGGAAGCCAAAAAAGGAAGGAGAACCTTTTTGGAATTCTCCTTGGGGAGAAGGAAGACCTGGCTGGCATATTGAATGTTCTGTTATGAGTAGAAAATATTTAGGAGATGAAATCGATATTCATGCAGGAGGTGAAGATTTAATTTTTCCTCATCATGAAAATGAAATTGCTCAAACAGAAAGCTGTACTGAAAAAGAATTTGCAAGATATTGGATGCACAATGCGTTTATTAATGTGGATCATAAAAAGATGTCAAAATCAGAGGGGAATTTTTTTACGGTAAGAGAAATTGAAGAAAGCTATCCATATTCTGTTCTAAGATTTTTCCTTTTAAGTGTACATTATCGCAGTCCAATCAATTTTAGTAAAGAAAGTATGGAGGCTTCAAAAAACGGTTTGACACGAATTCAAACAGCTATAGAACAGTTAGAGTATTTTAAACAAATAAAAGAAAAAAATCAAATGCAGAATATCAAATTGACCGATCAGGAAAAAGTTCTTGTACAGGAAATAGAGGAATGGAATCAAAAATTTGATATGGCAATGGAAGATGATTTCAATACAGCAGATGCCATAACAGCAATTTTTGAATTGGTTCGGTTAGCAAATACAAATCTTTCTGCTAATTCAAGCCTTGAAATGCTTCAAATCACCTCTTTTAAATTACTGAGTTTATGTGATATACTGGGATTAGAAGTATTAAAAAAGAAAGAGAGTTTAGAACAGGAAGTAGAACGGTTAATAGCTACACGACAAGAGGCGAGAAAGGCAAAGGATTTTGCAAAAGCGGATGAAATTCGAAAAACACTAGCTGATATGGGAATTCTTTTAGAGGATACCAGAGAAGGGGTAAAATGGAAGAGAATATAGTAAATTTGGTTCAGGCGGCATTTTCGCTGCCTGAAACAGACCCAAAGATGTATTCTCCACTGACACTTGCCTATATTGGAGATGCTATTTATGAGTTAGTAATTCGAACGATGTTAGTAGAACGAGGAAATGCACAAGTCAACCGTCTTCATCAAAGAGCAAGTAAACTGGTTTGTGCATCTGCACAAAAAGAATTATTTCATAAAATTGAGGACAAGTTAAGTGAAGAAGAGTTGTTTATTTATAAACGAGGACGTAATGCAAAATCGTCAACAATGGCTAAAAATGCGAGTATGTCCGAATATCGAACAGCAACAGGATTAGAGGCATTAGTGGGATATTTATATTTACAAAATCGAATGGAGCGTGTGATAGAGTTAATCAAAAAGGGGCTTCTAGAAATACAAAATAAAGAAAAATAGGAAAGGAAATGAAGACAGATGAGATATCAAGAATTTACCTTAGAAGGGAGGAATGCTGTTTTAGAGGCATTCCGAGCAGGTAAGACGATTGATCAGCTATTTATATTAGATGGCAGTAAAGATGGGCCAATTCAATCAATTTTAAAAGAGGCAAGGAAAAATGGAACTATCTTTCATTTTGTCACAAAAGAACGTCTGGATCAAATGTCAGAAACAGGAAAGCATCAAGGAGTTATTGCATACGCAGCCGCCTATTCCTATGCAGAAGTGGAAGATATTTTAAAGATAGCAAAAGAAAAAAATGAACCTCCGTTTTTAATTCTCTTAGATGGAATTGAGGATCCTCATAATTTAGGTGCGATCATTCGAACAGCAAATCAGGCAGGAGCACATGGAGTTATTATACCAAAGCGGCGTGCTGCTGGACTGACAGCAACAGCAGTAAAAGCATCTGCAGGTGCTGTTCATTATGTTCCCGTGGCAAAAGTGACAAATCTGGTTGCTACAATAGAAGAATTAAAAAAATGTGGAATTTGGTTTGCCTGTGCAGATATGGAAGGGGAAATCATGTATAAGCAGGATTTAACAGGACCAATTGGTCTTGTGATTGGAGGGGAAGGAGAAGGAGTTAGTCGGATTGTACAACAGGCGTGTGATTTTAGAACTAAAATTCCAATGTTTGGAGCGATTGATTCCTTAAATGCTTCTGTTGCAATGGGGGTTCTTTCCTATGAGATTGTTCGACAACGACTGACAAAAAAGGAATAGATCAGCATGGCACAGGAGTTTTTGCTGGTGGATGGATATAATATTATTTTTTCATGGCCTGAACTTAAAAAGATTGTAAAAGAAGGAAGTTTAGAATCAGCAAGAATTCGTCTGGCGGATATCTTATGCAATTATCAGGGGTTTCGAAAAAATGAAGTGATTTTGGTCTTTGACGGTTATAAATCAAAGGGAAATCTAGGAACAGTAATCCATTATCATAATATTGATATTGTCTATACGAAGGAAGCTCAGACTGCAGATCAGTTTATAGAGGCAGTTTCTTATCAAATGGCATTAGATTATCAGATTCGAGTAGCCACATCAGATGGATTAGAACAGATGATCATTTTAGCAAAAGGTGCAGTTCGAATGTCAGCACCAGAATTACGACGAGAGGTAAAAGAAGCAGAAAAGGAAATAAAAAAAGCACAACAGAGTATAAAAATCCAGAACAGCAGAAATAGTCTATTAGATAATCTTGATCCAAAACAAGCGGAATTTTTACGACAACTTCGTTTACAGGAAACTTTAGAACCAGAAGAAATGAAAAAGATAAATGAAAAACAGCAACAACAAAGTCAAAAGCCAAAGAAGAAAAAAAAGAAATGAGTTCAGAAAGGCAGAGGAGTATTAGAATGGGATATGATGGTTGGAATGATGAAGAGATTCTAACTAAAATTCAGGCAGGAGAAAAGGAAGCACTCGATTATTTAATGAATCGATACAAAACTCTGGTTTATAGCAAAACAAAGACACTATATTTAATCGGGGCAGATAAAGAGGATTTGGTTCAAGAAGGAATGATTGGATTATATAAAGCAATTTTGAATTTTAAAAAAGAGAGGGGAGTAACTTTTTATTCCTTTGCTGAACTTTGTATTTCCAGACAGATGTATTCTGCTATTAAACGTTCCAATACAAAAAAGAATCAACCATTAAATGACTATTTGTCTATGGATACCCTTACATCTGCTATCAATCCCAGTCCAGAGGAAACATTTATTGATAAAGAAACGATTGCCAGAATGAAACAACAGTTAAGCACACTTCTTAGCCCATTAGAACAACAGGTACTTCAACTGTATCTAAAAGAAATGAATTATATACAAATAGCAAAAGTTCTTAGAAAAAAACCGAAGACCGTTGATAATGCACTACAAAGAATCAAACGTAAGCTAGAAATATATTGTAAGATAATGGACTAAAACATGACCATTTTATGGATTTCTTTCTGTTCTTAAAAAAATTAGCTGCAAAACAAAAATAAAAATTTATTTTGCAGCAGTTTTATAAAAAAGATTATCTACAAATTACAATCACTTTTCTTGGTGTTGTCTGTGCAGGAATACTTCTTGTGGTTGTACTATAGTATACTAATAATAGTTGACCTCCTAAATTACAGGAAACTCTTTGACCATTGGAATTTATAACTTCTGTAGAAGAACCAAGATTTAATCGGAGTGTTCCATCATTATTTAACAGATCCGAACCAAAAAAGTCAAGCATAACACTTTCGTTTCTCATTCTTCTACCAATTACTACTGCTTGATATTGAGGAGGAAAGATTAATGGAACAGGAGCATTTCCGTCGTAAAATGCGAAAATTGGAAGTCCAGAACGTAAAGGAACATTATCTACAACAAATGTATTAGAAGAAATAGTCAACATAACAATCCCATTTTGGGTAGCAACAGTAACCATTTGTTGGCAACATTGTCCTTGTACTTGTCGTATCGATTGAATAACTCCATAAACGGGTTGAAACTGAGAAGTAGGCATTATAAAACCCTCCGTTTTTTATAACAGTATATGCAGTTAAAAATAGATTGTAGACTTTTGAATAAAACGGAAAAGTATCGAAATAAAACGGAAATAATAAATTAGAATAAACTAAGATAAAAATTAGATAATTGCCAAAATAAAAAGCTGCCGACGGGAATCGAACCCGTGACCTCCGCACTACCAATGCGACGCTCTACCGACTGAGCCACGGCAGCATAAAAACGGATTGATTTCTTAACCGCTTTTTATCTTACCATAAATAAAATAAAAAAGCAAGTATAAAATTAAACTTTATTTTACCAATACAAAGAAATATAAAGTAATATTTAGAAAGGTAGAAATTATATATGAAATATACGAAACGAATCGCTTTCATGTTTTTTATAAGTCTGTTTTTGATATCTACTGTTGGCATTTCTATACAGGCGGCTACTGACAAGATAAGTATAAATACTACAAAGAAAACTTTATATATCAATGATACATATACTCTAAAGGTTAGCGGAACAAAACAATATATTCTTTGGAAAAGCAGTAATAAAAAAGTTGCTACTGTATCAAAAAGAGGTAAAGTGACTGCCAAAGGTGCTGGAAGTTGTACAATTACTGCAATTATTGGTTCAGGTGAAAATCCGATAAGACTTACCTGCAAAATAAAAGTCAAATCAAGACTTTCTTGTGAGAATACTTTTATTAGATGTTATCCTGACGAGTATGAACTTGCACGAATTGAGACTAAAAAATTATTAAAAGATGAAACTCTAGTTTATATAGAAAGTAGCAATGACAAAGTAATATCGGTAGAATGGGACGAAGAGTCTGAGTATCACGATATTATTTTTATACCTGAAATGTTAGGAAAAGCCCAAATACAAATAAAAATTGCCCATATCAAGGACTGGGAATATTTTGATTTTGATATTAAGGATAATGATGTTTTAACTTTTATCATATTATCCTATTATCCTATCCTGACCGCTTAGGTTGGATCAGTGAATCTGATATAGCAAGCTATGGATTTCATTTTCTAAAGGATAGTAAGACACTTTTATATAGTAAGAAAAATTCTCTTTCTGGTATGGCAGATAGTTATAATCTTGATCCAGAAACAGATCAGAAAAATGAAGATAATACCTATACATCGGATCAAATTACTTATAAAATAGAAGATGAAAAATTCTATTTTAGTGTAGACAGTATAGAAAAATTACTTTTTAATATGAAATAGCTCTGATTTATATAATTCAAAGGGCGACAGTATTTTAGACTGTCGCCCTTTGATATTATATTTTTACTAGAAGATATTGTTGAAAAACGAAAGATAGGAATATCTCCAGATATGTAGGCTCAGCCGATTCTATAGATCTAGGATAGGACAACTGTTATTTTATCAAGCCTTTTTTCTTGTTGTAGTCACAAATAAAAGAAACAAATGCAAATATCAACAATATAAAGACAGTCAGCATATCCCATACATCAAGAATAGGTTCTGCTATCATTTTTGATAGTATTATATTGATAATAAATACAAACGGAATAGCTAATAAAAAAGTTATTCCTAAAAAAACTAATTTTTTTGACTTTCCGATACGATTAAAAATAGCAACTATTATCCATAGAAATAGAATTGAAATAATAGACATCATAGTACCAATTGAAAATACTGCTTTTGTTTTTGTTAAATTACTTAACAAAAACAAATAAGGAATAATAAAAACACTCAATGATAGTAAGCTTGCGATAATGCCTCTTTTTCCTAAGATAATAATTGGAAGGGATATAACCCATACAAATATAATAGAGCTGACCGGAATTAGTGACCATGTTAAATTACCCGATATTGCAATATTACAAATAAGACATACCATAATTCCTATTAAAAGTGTTGTTGAAAAAAGAATTGAAATAATCACATTCTTTTTCATATTGTTTTCAGCTTTTCTTTTCAAAGCAATCAAATTTTCATCTGCCTTTTTTTCATAACTTTCCATGTCAACCTTCTTTCCACTTAATAGTTCATTTACTGTAATTCCTAATATTTCACAAAGTTCTAACATGATAGATGAGTCAGGCATACTTTTTCCTGTCTCCCATTTGGATACAGCTCTATCTGTAATATTTAGTTTTTCTGCGAGCTGAGTTTGAGTTAATTTTTTCTCTTTACGACATTTAGCAATAAATTTTCCAATTTCTATTTGATCCATAAATTCTCCTTTCATCTTGAATGATATACCTAATTGGATGTTTTTTATACAAACCAGTGATTGAGTTAAGGAAATTCAACTATTAGTTGGGAAGTTTTTTGTACTATTATCTTGATTTTTTTCATTTTATCATATAGCTATGGATTTTTCTATCTCGCATTTTTAGATATTGATATTGCTTATATAAAACGAATTATTACAATAAGTAAAGAATTTGGTAGCTACTCTATTCTAGCTTGTTATTTGACACTGTTTTATGAGTAGCTACCGAAAAAGCAGTTAATATTATTTTTGTATAGAAAAGTTTTCTGCAAGTAAAATCCAATTTGCTCGAAACAGTTTCATAATCTGCCAATAACCAACTCCATTTAAGTTAAAATCTTTGATTAATTCAAATTTTGCCTGCATAGAACGAATATCTTCAAACCAAACTACATGTTGTATTCCATTTTCAGTATAATAAAAATAAGGAGAAAGTGCAGTTGGATCAAAAAGTATTTCTGCTTCATGTGTAATAGCAATATCAACTGCTTCAATATTTCCTATGGTTTGTGCAACTGTTACGCCACGTTCATAAGGGAGTGCCCAATCATAACCATAGTTTGGAATACCAAGTCGTATCTTTTCAGGTGGAATTTCTGTAATAGCATATTCTACTACTTTACGAACATTAGGAAGAGGAGCAACAGCCATAGGAGGTCCATACGTATATCCCCATTCATATGTCATTAATAATACTTGATCGGCTGCTGCACCTAATAGTGCATAATCCTTTCCTTCATATAAAAGTCCGGGCTGATCTCTTGATGTTTTTGGAGCAAGTGCAACAGATGTAGTATAGCCGTTTGCTCTCATAAGTTCAGAAGTTTCAGAAACGAATTCAGCAAATATTTCCCGATCTTCTGCTAAAATATATTCAAAATCAATATCTACACCAGAATAATTCTTTTGTTGTACTGTAGAAAGCAGTGAAAAAAGTAGTTGTTCTTTTCGGGCGGGATCTCTTAATACAGTATGGACAAGATAGTTATTAAATTTACCCGTTTCATCGAATGGGGTAAGTACAAGAATAGGACGCGATCTATAACTTATTGCAGTTTGGATCATCCATTCTTCATCAAGTTGTGGTGGAACAAGAGTTCCTTCTAAAGTAAATCCATAAGAAAATATAAGAAGTTCTGATAAATAGGGGAGTGTAGATTGTAAAACCCAAGGACGGATAAAAGGATAAGCATATCCTCCTGTAACTAGAGGATAAGAAGAGCCAATTTCATTTCCCTCCTGTATTAAAAGAGCTTGACCTACAGTTAATCGATCAGGAAAAGTAATTTGATTATCATAAATAATTTGATCGGGAGAAACACGAAATCTGGATGCAATTTGATAGATGGTGTCGCCAGCGGATACTACATAGATCTGCATAAAAAACCTCCGTCATCATAAAAAATCATGTTTATTTTACCAATTTATGCAGTAATTATATAATACGTGTTTTAAAAACAGTCTATCTTCTAAATGAAACACCCTTATCAAAAAAATTTTGATAAGGGTGTTTCTACTCAGAAAAGTGAAACAAAAATAAATAATTATGTCAATGGTGGTTCTTTTTCTGAGTTTTGAGGCTGATGAAAGGAAATAAATGGTGGTTGGAAAAAGTAAATATCATTATAGGAATCATATTCCTCATCATTGATGGGTGCTGCCGGAATAAGTCCTGTGCAGTCGGTTGTGGAGCAGCTATTCATATAATCAAATTCATCCGTACGATAGGGATCTCGATCCATAATGAAAAACTCCTTTCTATCATATAATTCCTTTGACATTTAACATTAAGAAAATTTTCAAAGCGGTCTATTTTAGTATGTGAAATGAAACATTTATTATTCTGTATGATATTTCCTTTGCTTTCTCTTGTTGTTTTTTAAGAATTATAGTATAATAAAAGTACCTTGTTTCTTAAAAAAATATAGAATAGAAAGGAAGTTGAAATATAAATGAGGTTTGGTCATTAGAAGAATTATATACTGGTTGGGAAGATGAGAGGTTTTTAGAAGATATACAAAAATTAGATCAAAAAATCCAAGAGTTTAATGAATTCGCTGATAAAAAGTTACTTTCTGATAATAAAACAGAACAAAGAGAGATAATCCGGGAAGGACTTTTAAAGTTAGAGGAGATCGCACAGCTTCAGACAAATCTCGGAGTTTATTGTGTTTTAAGACAGAGTGCAGATACAACAGACAGCCAAAGTGCATCTTATTCAGGATTAATAGAGAAAAAATCTAGTAACATGACAAAGGCATATACCAGACTGAAAAGTTATATTGCAAATGTGACAGATTTGACAGAAGTTATTGGAGAAGATGAAATCTTAAAAGAATATAAAGATCTGTTAGAACAGATAAAAGAAGCAGTCAAATATCAGCGTTCAGAAGATGTAGAAGAGGTTATGACAAAGTTAAATTTAAGTGGTGGTACAGCATGGAGTGATTTGCAAAGTTATTTAACTTCTATGGTAAAAGTAGAATATAATGGAGAAACAACCACTCTTTCTGCCATTCGAAATCTAGCTTATAGTTCTGACGCTACAGTACGTAAAGCAGCTTATGAGGCAGAACTAGCCTGTTACGAAAAAATTCAGGATGCAGTTGCATTTTCACTTAACAGTATTAAACTACAGACTATTACGACAACAGAACTAAGAGGATATGAGTCACCATTAGATATGACACTAAAACATTCTAGGATGAAGAGAGAAACGTTAGAAGCAATGTTGACTGCAATTAAAGAATATCTTCCAAAGTTTCATGAGTATTACATAGCTAAAGGCAAGTTGTTTGGCTCTGAAAACGGACTTGCTTGGTATGATATGTTTGCACCAGTCGGAAAAGTTCATCGAACCTATACAACACAGGAAGCAAAAGATTATCTTTTGGAGTTATTTGGAACATTTGCACCAGACTTAAAGGAAATGGCAAGAAGAGCATTTGAAGAGGCTTGGATTGATTTCTTCCCTCGTAAAGGAAAGGTTGGAGGAGCTTTTTGCTGTAATATTTCTACTTTAAAACAAAGTCGAGTACTTACAAACTTTGATGGTTCATTTAGTGATATTGTGACGATTGCCCATGAACTTGGACACGCATATCACAATCAAAATATTCATTCTCATCGAATTTTAAATTCAGATTATACCATGCCAGTTGCAGAAACAGCATCTACATTTAATGAAAATGTAGTAATGAAAGCAGCTATTTCTGCTGCATCTGGTGAAGAAAAATTAGCTCTATTAGAAAGCCGCTTACAAGATACTGCACAGATTATTTGTGATATTTATTCCAGATTTTTATTTGAATCAGCAGTATTTGAAAAACGTTCGGATAAGTTTTTATTTCCAGATGAATTATGTGAACTCATGCATAATGCTCAAAAACAAGCATATGGAAAAGGGCTTTTAGAAGAAACATTACACCCATATATGTGGATTTGTAAAAGTCATTATTACAGTGCAGGTTTGAGTTTTTATAATTTCCCATATGCGTTTGGCGGATTATTTGCCAGAGGATTATATGCAAAGTATGAAAAAGAGGGAAAAGAATTTCTTCCAAAATACCGTAAATTGTTATATTCTACCCCAATATGTAGTGTAGAGGATGCTGCTAATGTTGCAGGAATTGATTTGACAAATCCAGAATTTTTCCGTACAGGCTTAGAAGCATTTGCAAAAGAGATTGACGAGTTTATTGCATTATCACAACAGATAAAGCAAAATTAGAATGGATGAAATACATGAGTCATAGGACAAAATTAAGAATAAATAAGAAAATAAAAGAACAAATATCACATGAAAAACTACAGGTTATTATAAAAGATCAACCAAAGAGACGTTTGAAAGGTCAAAAATGGATGTGGATTCTTTTATGTTATCCGATTGGTGGGCTATGCTTGATTTTAGCTCAAAATAGTAGTTTTTTAGCAGAGGAATTATTTTCTAAGAGAATATTTTGGCTTTTTTCTCAAAGTGTTGCTACAATAACAGGATGGATTCCTTTTTCACTTGCAGAAATGATTCTTGTGATCGGAATTCCAGTATTATTTCTTTTTTTTCTGATACATTTTATTCGACTTGTAAGACAGAAAGAACAGCGACGAAAACGTATTCAGGATGGACTGATTCATGCGGGGAAAGGGGTTCTTACAGCAGGGGGAGTTTTGTTTTTATGGTTTGTATTGGGATGTGGAGTGAATTATTATCGTTATCCGTTTAGTTATTATAGTGGTTTAGAGGTAAAAGAATCTTCTGTAGAAGAACTCTATGGATTGTGCAAAGAACTTGCACAATATGCAGGGTATGCAAGAGAAGAACTTTTATCAGAAGAAGAATCCAAAATCTATCAGTATCAAGGCAGTATAAAAGAGTTAGGCAATGCAGCAAAACAAGCCTATATTACATTAGCAAGACAATATCCAATCCTATCTGGAATATATTCTTCTCCTAAACCAGTTCTACTTTCCAAATTAATGTCAAGAACTGAGATTACAGGAATTTTCATTCCTTTTACGATGGAAGCAAATGTAAATGTGGATATTCCTGATTATTCTTTAGGTTCAACGATGTGTCATGAATTGGCACACTTACATGGATTTATCCGAGAAGATGAAGCAAATTATATTTCTTATCTTGCCTGTATCCATTCAGGAAATCCAGATTTAGTTTATAGTGGATATATGGAAGCTTTAATTATATCCGCTAATGCTTTATATAAAAAAAATAAAGAACTTTATTATCAAGTTAGAGAGTTATATACAGCAGGAATGATACAGGATCTTGTTGATAATTCGTTATACTGGAAACAGTTTGAAAATACAGTGATCAGTAATACTGCTAATAAGATCAACGATGTGTATTTAAAGATAAACAATCAAGAAGATGGAGTTCAAAGCTATGGAAGAATGGTAGATCTATTATTAGCGGAATATCGACAACGACAAGAAGGAACTACTTAAAGTAATATATGGTAATTTAACTAATTTACTTGACTTTTTCTTTTTGCTACGGTAAGATGTTACAAACTTGTTAAACAAGAAATAAAAATGTAACAATTAATAAAAACCGTAGCAGGAGGAAAACAAATGAGATTAAAGCAATTAAAAAAGAAGATAAAGGTTGTTTTTATAACAATGGGTTTTATGATTGGGCTGTATAATGGATTTTGCGGTTCCGATTTAGAGAAAGAACACACAGTCTATGCAGCAGAATCTATCAATATAATAAGTAGAGGAACTTCTTATACAAACGAGGATTTAAAATATCTTACTGCAATTATATACTGTGAGGCACGCGGTCAGGAATATAAAGGAAAGCTTGCAGTTGCCAATGTAATTTTAAACCGTGTTGAAAGTGATATTTTTGATCATGTAACAACAATTCAAGAAGTAATTTATGATTGTAAACGATGGGGACGACAATTTAGTCCTGCTTATGTAAAAAAGAATGGAAAATGGACAACAAAGGGAAGTCCATTAGAAAAGGCATTAAAACTTTACGAAAAAGGAAATTATGCAAACTCAATCGATAAAGCTGCTATGGAAGAATCGAAAAAAGCAGCAAAGGCAGCACTAAATGGAAAACGTGCTGTTTCAGAAAAGGCTTTATATTTTAATGGCAATATTAGTACAACAAAAGCAAATTGTAAAAGAAATAAGATTGCCTATGTTGTTATTGGGGATCATATTTTTTACCGAGCATCATAAAAGGTAAGTTTTATTTCTATTTTTTTCATCTGCCCCTTTCCTATTTTTCAATCTTATGGTATGATAATATATATTTATATAAAAAATAAGTTTAGATAAAAAAAGATGGAAATTAGGAGAGCGGCATGATGGAAAATGAGAACAAAGGACTAGAGGAAGAGAAAGAACTTACAAATGCCTCAAAAAATTTTATTGAACAGATCATTGAAAAGGATCTGGCAGAAGGACACTGTAAGACAGTAGTAACTCGATTTCCGCCAGAACCGAATGGATATCTGCATATTGGTCATGCAAAATCAATTTTATTAAATTATGGTCTTGCAAAGAAATATGGTGGAGTGTTTAACCTTCGTTTTGATGATACAAATCCAATGAAAGAAAAGATAGAATTTGTACAGTCAATTATAGAAGATGTAAAATGGATTGGCGGAAGATTTGACGACCGCCTGTTTTTTGCGTCTAATTATTTTGATCAGATGTATGAAGCAGCAATAAAGTTGATTAAAAAGGGAAAAGCATTTGTATGTGATCTTTCAGCAGATGAAATTAGAGAATATCGTGGAACATTGAAAGAACCAGGAAAGAACAGTCCATTTCGTGATCGCAGCATAGAGGAGAATTTAGATTTGTTTGAACGGATGAAAAATGGAGAATTTCCAGACGGATCAAAAGTACTTCGTGCAAAGATTGATATGGCTTCTTCTAATATTAATTTACGAGATCCTGTCATTTACCGAATTGCAAGAATGACACATCATAATACAAAAGATAAATGGTGTATCTATCCGATGTATGATTTTGCACATCCAATCGAAGATGCAGTAGAAGGAATAACACATTCCATTTGTACTTTAGAATTTGAAGATCATCGCCCATTATATGATTGGGTGGTTCAGGAATTAGAGTATGAATATCCACCAAAACAAATTGAGTTTGCAAAAATGTATTTAACAAATGTAGTAACAGGTAAAAGATATATTAAAAAGTTAGTAGAAGATGGAATTGTAGATGGTTGGGATGATCCAAGATTAGTAACAATCAGTGCATTACGCCGTCGTGGTTTTACGCCAGAATCGATTCAGATGTTTATGGAGTTGTGTGGAGTATCAAAGGGAAATAGTTCTGTAGATTATGCGATGTTGGAATATTGTATTCGAGAAGATTTAAAACTAAAGCGCAAGAGAATTATGGCAGTACTAGATCCAATTAAGTTAGTTATTACCAATTATCCAGAAGACCAAACGGAATGGTTAACTGTCCCAAATAATCCTGAAAATGAAGAATTAGGAACAAGACAAGTTCTATTTGGTAGAGAACTTTGGATAGAACGAGATGATTTTAAGATAGAGCCACCAAAAAAATATTTTAGATTATTCCCGGGAAATGAAGTACGTTTAATGAATGCGTATTTTGTTACCTGTACAGGATATGAAACCGATGAATCTGGCAAGGTGACAAAAGTATTATGTACTTATGATCCTGAAACTAAAAGTGGAAGTGGTTTTACAGCACGTAAAGTAAAGGGAACCATTCATTGGGTCAATGCAGATAAAGCAGTTAAGTCTACAGTAAGATTATATGAAAATCTGGTGGATGAGCAAAAGGGAGTTTATAATGAAGACGGTACAATAAATTTGAATCCAAATTCAATTTCTGTACTAGATTCCTGTTATTTAGAGCCTGTAGTATTAGAAGCAAAGCCATATGACAGTTATCAGTTTTTACGCAATGGATTTTTCTGTGTAGATTATAAAGACTCTACACCAGAACATTTGGTATTTAATCGTATTGCTTCATTAAAAAGCAGCTATAAGTTGAACTAACTAAAGGAGGAAAAGCGGGATGTCAAATTTATTTTCAAATCTTGTATCTCGGAAAAATACAAAACCAGCAGAAAAGCCAGTATCCGTATCCGAAAAAGAGGACAAGACTGAAACACAGCAAAAAAAAGAGCAGGATGCAGAAAAGGATTTTATTTTTGAAAAAACATTCCGCTGTCCGGTTTGCGATAGTCAATTCAAATCAAAAACAGTCAAAACTGGAAGAGTAAAATTACTTTCTACAGATTTAGATCTTCGACCAAAGTATCTGTTTGTAGATTCTTTAAAGTATGATGCCGTTGGATGTCCGGTTTGTGGATACGCAGCATTAAGTCGATATTTTGAGTATTTGACTTCTGCACAATGTAAATTGATCCGTGAAAAGATTTCCCCTAATTTTAAAGGATTTGAAAAAGAAGGGGATTTTATTACATATGATGAGGCGATTGCTAAATATAAAGTGGCTTTAGCAAATACGCTTGTAAAACGGGCAAAGTTGAGTGAAATAGCATATACTTGTCTGAAAATTGGATGGTTATATCGTGGAAAGGCAGAAAATCTTTCTACAGATACAAAAGATTATAATGAGGTAATAAAAAAGCTAGAAGAAGAGGAAAAAGAATTTCTTGGAAATGCCTACAAAGAATTTACGGAGGCTTTTTCTAAAGAAACATTTCCTATATGTGGAATGGATGAGGATACCATAACATATCTTATAGCTGCTCTAGCCAGACAGACAGGACATTTAGATGATTCTATGAGATGGATTTCAAAAGTACTTACTTCTAAAAATGCCAATGATCGTACAAAGGAAAAAGCAAGAGATTTAAAAGAATGTGTGATGAAAGAAAAAAAGGAACAAGAGGAAAAGAAAGTAGAGGATAATAGGTGAAAGAACAATTATATACAATTCCAGTAAATGACGCATTTGATAAAGATTGTGAGTGTCCTATCTGTGAAATGTATCGTTGCCTAGAAAAAGATGCAGTTGAATTTACAATAGGTCCAAGTTATATGGAAGATGACGTTCGAATGGAAACAGATCGAGTTGGATTTTGTGCGGAACATATTCGAATGTTATATAAAAGTCAAAATCGTCTTGGAATGGCTTTAATTCTTTTAACACATCTAAATCGAACGATTAAAGAGGCTGAAAAAGTAATAAAAAGCAGTAAGCCCACAGGTAGTGGATTATTTCGAAAAAAAACAGAAGTTTCTCCTATAAAACATTTTTTTGATGGTTTAGAAAGTTCGTGTTATATTTGTAATCGAATTCATGTTATGTTTGAACGATACTTAGTCACAGTATTTTATTTATACCATACTGACGAAGAATTTCGAAAGAAATTTCATTCTAGTAAAGGATTTTGTTCAAAACATTATGCACTATTATATGAATTGTCTTCTACACATTTACATGGCAAAGAATTAGAAGAGTTTGTTCATGAACTCAACCAATTATATTTAGAAAATATGAAACGAGTTAGAGATGATTTAGAGTGGTTTACAGATAAATTTGATTATCGATTTGCCGATGAACCGTGGAAAAATTCAAAAGATGCTCTGCCGAGAACTGTAGAAAAAGTAAATAGCATACAAATTGATTTATAAAAACTAAGAGGTATAAGTTATGAATGATCATAAAAAAATAGATACAATTAAAGAAATTGTTTGGAATTTGCTGGTTTATATAGTATATTTTGGATATTGTATCGTTATGCTTTTACTTTTTCATCTCTTGACATATAGTATCCTGCATTTACAATGGACAATTCAAACAATATTGATTTTAGGTCTAATTGGCTCAACTATAATGATGTTAATACGTCTGATTCGAAGAGTTAGGAAAAATTAGATAGAATAGGAGAAAAGGTATGACAAATATAAAAAATTATGAAAAGACAGTATATAATGAGGCATGGATTGAAGAACGTGCAGATCCTTATGTGTACAAACATACAGATGGAACATACTATTTTACAGGTTCAGTTCCAGCCTATGATCGAATTATTTTACGTAAAGCAGATACACTTGATGGACTTAGCAGGGCAGAAGAAGTTACTGTTTGGACAAAGCATACAAATGGAATAATGAGTAAACATATTTGGGCTCCTGAACTGCATTACTTACAAGGTAAATGGTATATTTATTTTGCGGCTGGAGAAGAGGAAAATATTTGGGAAATTCGCCCTTATGTACTAGAATGTGCAGATGCCGATCCGATGACTGGAAATTGGATAGAAAAGGGGAAGATGCAGTGTGCAAATGAAGATGAGTTTTCTTTTCGTGCATTTTCTTTAGATGCTACAGTATTTGAAAGTGCAGGAACTTATTATTATGTCTGGGCAGAAAAAGTTGGTGTCGGGAAGATGATTTCAAATCTCTATATTGCCCAATTAGAAACTCCTTGGAAATTAAAGACGGTTCAGGTGCTTTTGACCACTCCAGACTATGATTGGGAAAGAGTAGACTTTTGGGTGAATGAAGGACCTGCTGTTTTAAAACATGATGGAAACATTTTTTTAACCTTTTCAGCAAGTTCAACAGGAGCATGTTATTGTGTTGGAATGTTGACTGCAAAAGAAGGAACAGATTTATGTGATCCTCTTTCATGGAAAAAAGATAGATATCCTGTTTTAAAGACAGACAGTGAAAAGGGAATTTATGGACCTGGACATAATTGTTTTGTAAAATCCGAAGATGGAACGAAAGACATTATGATTTATCATGCTAGACCATATGAAGAGATTATCGGAGATCCATTATATGATCCAAACAGACATGCCAGAAAACTGACGATTCATTGGAATGATGATGGAAGACCTGTTTTTGAATATGAAAAACAAAAGTAAATAAGAGTATTAACAAGGAGTTATTATACTAAGAATGAAATGATTCTTAGTATAATAACTCCTAAAAATTTTTATTGTATTATTTTTCTTCTGAATAAATTGGTTTATAACCAATACAGACATGGATATCTTGATTGTAGTTTCCAAATCCAGAACCAAAAATGGTAACCCCTCCAATATGTTTTGTAGTTTCAGGAACTGCAAATTTTAATTTTAACGGACTTCTGAAATCTAATTTCAATGAGTTTAAAGATACTTCTGAGATCTTAAGACCATCTATAAAAGTACCTTCTTGATTGACTACAATCAGCTTTAACATTCCATATTGATTCCAATTTGGAAACCACCAAGATGGAGTAAACAGTCCTCTTTCATCTCCAAAATCTCCTGGGCTTGTCCAATATCCAAGGCATATTCCATTCAGATAAAAATGGATATCGGAAGGCCATGTACTGTTACTACCAGGAGCTTCTGAACCTAATTCTACTGAAATCATAATTTGTTCAATTTTTTGAGATGCTGGAATAAAGTTTGGGATAATATATTCAACATAACCTTTACTAAACCATATAATATTAGCATCCATTCGATCAGGATGAGAAAAATATCGGATATTATCTACTTCTCCAATCAAGGAGGAAGTTGTAGCAAGACCACAAGTTGGAGATACCTGATAATCACAATACTGTCCAATTTTAATATCTGTTTCATAAATATTACAATTATCATCAGGAGGCAAGATATCAATTAATATTTTATCGAGATGAAGGGAGCATCTCTTTTCATTTCCATGTCCAGTTGATTCATTCGAAATTGTAATAATTCCACAGTCTTCCAAACGTTTAATATGACTGGTTAAAGCACCATTTGTAATATTAAGACTACTTGCCAATTCATTCATATTCATTTTTTTATTCTGTAATAATTGTTTGATAATAGCTATACGAATATCTGAACCAAGTGTCTTAAATAAATCAAGCCCTTCTTCTAATGATGTAATATGTAACATGGTCTTTTATCCTTTCCTAATAAACCCCTCAATTTCTTAAATTATTCTATAGTAATATTGAATTTTAATCCTCAATGTTTTTTTAATATTATATACAATTATAAAATATAAATCAAGAAGTAAACGAAAAATTATCCTCTAAATAAAAAGTAGAACGAACTTTCTGTATTTAGTTGTATATAGTGCACAATTTTCTTGTATTTACATCTTGACAGTTCGCACAATTTTCTGTACAATATAAATAAAGGTTAAGGAAAACTTAAAATATTTTAGTTTTCTTACGAAAAAATAAAGTAAGGGGGAAGGTGCGATGATACACAAAAGGCTGATACGAGCAACAGCAATTGTACTGACATCTGTGTTGTTTTTTGGTAACTTTTCGCCTGAATTGTACGTACAGGCAGAAGAGCAAACAGTGTCAGGAAGTACAAACACAGCTACAACCAGTTCGGAAACCTATTCCAATGAACGAATTGACAATAATTATACTATAGTCAGTTCAAAGTATACTTTTCCACAGTATACTGGTCAGAGTATAGAATATCCGATTGATAGTATTTTTACTGGAAGTGGCGGACAGCTAATTGGAGAAACTCAGGGCTATAGTAAAAACGGCAAGGTATTAAAAGTAGAAATGGGAGAAGAGACAACAGTTTCACTTTCAGTGCCACAAGATGGGATTTATTATCTTAGTTTTGACTATCTTTCTTGCGATGAATCCATTCTTCCAGTGGAAGCATCTTTGAAAGTTAATGGAGAATATCCATTTTATGAACTAAGACGACAACTTTTTGAAAGTCTTTGGGCATCCAAAGAAGAAAAAAGTTATGATCGGTATGGCAACGAAATTATCAGTATTCCAGATAAGGTTTTTGAATGGCAGAACAAATATATTATGGATGCAAGTTATCGCTATTCCGAACCACTTGGAATTGAACTAAAAGCGGGAAATAATACCTTAACCTTAAATATCGTAGAAGGAACTTTACTTCTTGGTAACATTACTTTAACTTCAAAACCTGTCATTGCACAATATAATGGAAGTGAAAAGGCAGAGGGAAAAGGATTCGTTGAAATTCAGGCAGAACAGTTTACTTATCGAAATGATTCTTCCATTCGTGCTACTTGTGAATATGATCCAGATCTTTCTCCATATGAAGTAAAAAATAAAGCCTTAAATACGATAGATAGTGCCTCTTTTAAAGATAGTGGACAAAAAGTTACTTATGAATTTCCAGTAGAACAAGCCGGAAATTATTACATAGCACTAAACTATCGCCAAACAGACAAAGCAGATTTTCCAGTTTTTATGAATATTGCAATAGATGGTGTAATTCCAAATACTGCATTTGAAAATTATGCGTTTGCCTATGATAAAGATTATAAGTTGTATACTTTAGTAGATTCTGACGGTAATAAATTAAGTGTTAATCTTAGTGAAGGAACTCATACAATTTCACTTAGTATTAGTATGGATCCTATTCGTTCTTCTTTAGAAAAGATAGATCAAATTATGAGTCAGGTCAATGATTTATCTCTTGAAATAACAAAAGTAGTAGGAACAAATAAAGATAAATATCGAGATTTTGATCTAGAAGCCTATATTCCAGGACTTGGAGATAAATTAAAAGGTTGGGCGACTGAATTAGATCAACTTATGGTTGAAGCAAAGACTTACAATCCAAAAGTAAACAAGATTGCAGCATTTTCTTCTTTGACAATTGCAAGCAGTCAGCTTCGAAGTCTAGCTAAAAAACCAGATGAACTTTTATACAGAATTGGAGAATTGGCAACCAGTACAAACTCCGTTAATCAATATCTCGCAAATTTAACTGATTCTATCAATAAAAATAATTTTTCTTTGGATAGCATTTATTTTTATCAGGAAGGAGCAAAATCAGAGCTTCCAAAACCAGTCGGATTTTTCCGTGGCATCTGGCTTTCTATTGTTCGGTTTTTCCAGTCATTTACATCACAGGCATATTCTACTTCTAATACAGATCCAGAACATCTTCAAGTTTGGGTAAATCGATCCAGACAACATCTTGAGATTATGCAAAAGATGATAGATGAAGATTTTACTGTTAAGACGGGAATAAAAGTGGATTTATCCTTAATGCCGGATCAAAATAAATTGGTTCTTGCCAATGCTTCCGGAGATTCTCCAGATATTGCAACAGGAATTAACTATTCTGTACCATTTGAACTTGCAATTCGTGGAGCATTAAAAGATTTAACAGAATTTTCTAATTTCAAAGAAGTAGCAGGAAGATACAGCGAAGGATTACTTATTCCGTCAACAATTGGTGACAGTATTTATTCTTTACCAGAAACAATGAATTTCTGGGTATTATTCTACCGCAGTGATATATTAGAAAAATTAGGTCTCACAGTTCCAGATACAATGGAAGAAGTAAAAGCAATGCTTACAGATCTTCAAATGAGAGGACTTAACTTCTATTATCCAACAGCCGGAATGGTTGGTTTAAAAAATTTTCATGGCACAACTCCATTATTGTTCCAGTATGGAGCAACATTATATGGAACATATGCAGGAAATACAACAATTAATAGTGAGGAAGCAGTAGAAGGTTTTACAGAACTTACAAATCTATTTACCATTTACAATCTTCCAAAAGATGTACCAAATTTCTATCAACATTTTAGAAATGGAGATTATCCAATTGGAATTGCAGATTTTGGTACTTATAACTTGATCTCTAATGCTGCACCAGAAATTGCAAGTTCATGGGGTATTGCTTTAATTCCGGGAATCGTAGGAGAAGATGGAGAAGTAAAGAGATATTCAGCAGCAGGTGCAGAAAGTACAGTAATGTTTGAATCGAATCCAAAAAGAGAAGCACAGGCATGGGAATTTATGAGTTGGTGGTCTTCAGCAGAAGTTCAGGCAGAATTTGGACAAACATTACAGATTACTTATGGTGATGAATATTATTGGAATACAGCAAATGCAGAAGCTTTTAAAGAACTTCCATGGAAGAGCGAAAATAAGAAAGTTATCTTAGAACAGCTTACATGGGCAATGGAAGCTCCAAGAATTCCGGGAACTTATATGTTAGAGCGAGAATTAAGCAACGCATATAATTCTGTAGTTGTAGAAGGAGATAGTATTCGTATTACACTGGATAATGCAGTAAAACAAATCAACCGAGAAACTCAGAGAAAATTAGAAGAGTTTGGTTATATAGAAAATGGAGAAGTTATAAAAGAGTATGAAGTTCCTACAATAGAAACTGTACGGAGAATTTTAGGAAAAAACCGACAATCAAAAATAGGAGGTAAGCAGTGATATGGCTGAAAATGGCAAATTACGCAAAAGAACGAAGATTGCAAAGCGTGAAAATGGAAACCGTGCAGCATACGGCTTTCTAGCTCCATACCTGCTGCTTTTTACCACTTTCATTATTATACCAATGATAATTGCAGTTGGTCTGTCGTTTACCAGTTTTGATACTATTCAGACACCGACATTTCGGGGATTTTTAAACTATATTAACTTGTTGACACAAGATGAAATTTTTATGAAAAATGTCCTGCCAAATACGGTTGTTTATGCGCTGATTGTTGGACCGGGCGGATATATTCTCTCATTCCTTGTAGCTTGGGCACTTGCACAGCTAACAAGTGTTCCAAGAACTATTTTAGCAATTATATTTTATTCACCAAGTATGACAGGAACAGTTGCTATGACCGTTCTTTGGAAGATTATCTTTTCTGGAGATCAAATGGGTTACATTAACAACTGGCTGATGAATTTGGGAGTGATAGATGAACCAATTGTTTGGCTGACAAGTGCTGACTATCTGCTTCCAATTATGATTATTGTAGCACTCTGGTCAAGTATGGGTGTTGGCTTTTTGGCAATGCTTGCAGGTATTTTAAATGCAGATGAGGAATTATATGAAGCCGCAGCAATAGACGGTGTAAAGAATCGTTTTCAAGAAATGATTTATATTACGGTTCCTACTATGAAGCCTCAGATGTTATTTGGAGCAATTATGGCAATTACAGGTGCATTTCAAAATGGTGTCATCGGAGTACAGCTTTCTGGTGCAAATCCAACCCCAAACTATGCTGGACAGTTGATTGTCAACCATATTGAAGATTATGGTTTTATCCGTTATGAGATGGGTTATGCTGCAGCCGTTTCGGTAGTGTTACTGCTTATGGTATACGTATTCTCAAAGGTATTCGGAAAACTATTCAGAGAGGATTAGAAAGGAGGAAAATTCCATGGCAGGATACCGAGGAAGTAATATTAACCCAAAAAGATTTGAAAGAGGACAGATCAAGATTATTCTTGGACTGCTTCCACTTGCATTATTTATGGGAATTCCGATTGTATTTATTTTTTGTCACGCATTTAAACCAATGGACGAGCTTTTTGCATTTCCTCCGAAGATTTTTGTTTCGAAGCCAACATTTGAGAATTTTTCAAAATTGCTTCGTGCGTCTCAATCTTCTGGAATTCCAATGAGCCGATATGTATTTAACAGTATTATTGTAACCGGAGCAGTAGTAATCGCTTCCATCTTCTTTTCTACGATGGCAGGATATGCACTTTCTAAATTAAAATTTAAAACAAAAAATACAATATTAGAAATCAACAATATGGCGCTGATGTTTGTATCTGTTGCAGTTATGATTCCAAGATACTTAGTAATTGATATTGTTGGAGTAAAAGGTACTTATCTGGCACATATCCTTCCACTGCTTGCAATGCCAGTTGGTTTGTTCTTAGTAAAACAGTTTATTGATCAGATTCCGAATGCACTGATTGAAGCGGCTTATATCGATGGGGCAACGGATGTAAGAATTTACTGGAAGATTATTATGCCACTAATTAAACCAGCGATTGCAACAACAGCAATTCTTGCCTTCCAAGCTGTTTGGACCAATGTAGAAAGTTCAAATTTATATGTAGACGATGAAAGTATGAAGACAATGGCGTTTTACTTGAACACTCTTTCCAATGCAAATAACTCTGTAGCAGGACAGGGAATTCAGGCAGCGGCAGTCTTAATACAATTTCTGCCAAATATGTTGATGTTCATTATACTTCGTAAGAGCTTTATGAACACAATGGCACATTCCGGTATCAAGTAAGGGGGAGAGGCGGATATGAAAAAAAGAAGCAGAATCCTGCTACTTGCATTACTCATTTGTGCAATGAGTCTGCCAATGATAGCAGAAGCGGGAACACCATATAAAACATATACCGTCGATGGGTACGGATATGTGACAGAAACACAGACAGCGTATTCGCCACTTACTGCAATTACAAAAGTAGGAGAAACTTCTTTTGTAAGACCAGTGGATATGTCTCTGTCAAAAGAGGGTATTTTATATATTGCTGATGCAGGTGCAAAGCTTATTTTAATCTGTGACTTAGAAGGAAAAGAAGTCGGCAGAATCGGAGAAGGAATTTTATCCGAGCCTACAGGTGTCTATGTATCGGCAAATAACACAGTTTATGTTGCTGACCGTGCAGCAAAAAGAGTATTTGTATTTGACAGCTTAGGAAATCTAAAGGCAGAGTATGGAAAGCCAAATTCTCCAATTTATGGAGACAATATGGACTTCAAACCTTTAAAAGTAGTTGCAAATGAGAGCGGAACAATGTATATTATTTGTGAAGGAAATATGAATGGTATTGTTCAAATCAGTCCAGTAGAGGGGGGTTCTTTTCTTGGATATTTTGGTACAAACTTTACAAGATTAAACCCATTCCAAGTTCTTCAAAGAATGATTTTAAGCGATGCCCAAAGAGCTCAGTTACTTGCTACAATTCCTTCAACTCCAACAAATCTTGCCATTGATAAAGAAGGGTTAATTTATACTGTAACTCAAGGAGATGGTGAGAGCAGTTTAAAGAAATTAAATATTGCAGGAAATAATTTAATTATTCCAGATGCCTACGATGAACTGTGTGCGGCTGTTACGACTGGAAATTATGAAAACATTTTTGTTGCATCCAGTGACGGATATGTTTATGAATATAATGAAGAAGGCGAACTTCTATTTGTATTTGGTGGAAGAGATGACGGAAGACAAAGAATTGGTCTTTGTAATAAAGTAGAAGCGATTGAAGTAGACGCGCAAGATCGGATTTATTTATTGGATTCTGATAAAAAACAGATTCATGTTTTCGAGCCAACCGAGTTTACAGACTTATTACATGAGGCATTATATTTGTATTCCAAAGGACGTTATACAGAGAGTAAAGCACCTCTTGAACAAGTACTTCAGATGAACAGTCTTTTTGATTATGCAAATAAGGCAATGGGTAGAGCATATTTACAGGAAGAAAATTATACTTCTGCTTTAAAATATTCCAAACTTTCAAAAGATTTTATTGGATATTCTGACGCATTTTGGGAAGTAAGAAATGTGTGGTTAAGAAATAATATAGTACCTGCTTTTATCATGATTGTACTTTTAGTAGTTTTAATTAAGGTACTTAAAAATCTTCAGAAGAAAAAAGGAATTTTTGATCCAGTTTTTCGTGTATTTTCTAAAGTAAAAGAACGAATTTTAGTAAAACAGTTAAAATACAGTTCTTATTTTATGAAACATCCAGTTGATGGTTGTTATGGAGTACGTCGGGAACAAAAAGCGTCATTTTTATGTGCAAATCTTTTGCTGCTTGCTTTTATTGTTTTGTCTATTCTAAATAAGTATTATTGTGGATTTTTGATGAAGACAGTCAGAGAAGGCAGATATGATTTATTATCGGATATTGGCGTAGTATTACTTGTTTTCCTTGCTTTAACAGCTTGTAACTATTTGGTAGTCACAATTAATGATGGAGAAGGTTCTTTTAAACAACTCTATTGTGCATATGCGTACTGCCTAACACCGTACATTATTATTAAGCCGTTTGTTATTATTATCAGTAATATGTTGACACAAAATGAAGTATTTGTTCTTCAGTTTGCTAATTTATTTATTGAAGTATGGATAGTAATTTTATTATTCCTCTCCATTAAAGAAGTAAATAACTATTCTGTAAAAGAAACCGTAAAAGTAATTCTTTTGACAGCATTTACTATATTGATTGCAGCATTATTGGTATTTATTATCTATGTTTTAATGTCACAGGCAATTGAATTTGTTGTAACGGTTATAAGAGAGGCGGTGTATCGAATTGGAAACTAAAAAGAAAGGAAAAAAGCTTTGGATTGCCATTGTTCCGATTTGTCTGTTATTAATGGCAGGAATTATCACCGTGGTTTTCCGCAGTGGAGTAGAGGCGGAAGCAAAGAATTCTCCGATTGTCAATGCTCCAAAAGGCACAGGTTCCTCCGCTGCATTGAGTGGAGCTATTGTGCCAGATACGACGCAGACCATTAATGATCACAAACTGGTTGCAGAAAATGAAAATTATCAGCTTTACTTATATGAGTCAACACTTTCTATCATTGTGAGAGATAAAAACAGTGGTGCGATTATGGAATCAACTGTTCATAATGATAAAGGGTTAGAAGGAACAAATGCAACATGGAGTGGCTTTTTACAGTCAGGAGTTGTTGTAGAGCTACAAGAAGATACAAATAAACTTCAAAAAAAGCTGGATTTGGTAAACTCAGGTGCTAAGATAACAGTTAATTTAGTAAAGGGTGGTTTTCAAGCAAAGATAGATTATCCAAATTATCAGTTTGGCTTTGATATGGAAGTGCTTCTCTATGATGACGGCAGTTTTACAGCTTCCATTCCAGAGTATTCTATTTATGAAAATTCAGAGAAACAAAAAATTGGTAATATCTATATTTTCCCATTACTTGGACATACCTATTTGGGAGAACGCGAAGGATACATGTTAATTCCAGATGGAAATGGTGCATTGATTTACTTAAATGATAAAGAAGGAAGATTTTCAGCAGGGTATTCTCAAAAGGTGTTTGGATCGGATATTGGAATTGATGAGTCTTATATTCTCTCTTTATTCTGGGGTAAGTATGAAACTCATAATGATGCAGAGAAAGTTCTCGCTCCGATTTTTGGAATGGTACATACCGATTCAGAATTAGGATATCTTGCTGTGATTGAAAAAGGAGCAGAAGAAGCAACTATTTGGGCAACTCCAAATGGTGCATATACAAACTATAACTGGACTACTGCTTCTTTTCGTAAATCAGCAACTTATGTACAGCCAACTTCCAATTCCGGTGGTTCTGTAACAAAAGTCACAGACAGAATTTCATATGATATTCAGGTTCGTTATTTTATGGTACATGGAAAAAATGCAACCTATACAGGATTGGCAAATCGCTATCGGGATTATCTATTAGAACAAAACGAATTACAAAAGAGCGATAACAGTTTTAATATCAGACTAGACTTTTTAGGGGCAGATGTAGAAAATTGGTTGTTATTTAAAAAGGATGTTACTATGACAACCACAGAAAATATTGAAGAGATTTATGAAAGCCTACAAAAACAGGGGGTAGTTGATATTATTTCTCTGTATAAAGGATGGCAAGACGGCGGTATTTGGGATCTTCCTGTAACATCGTTTGATGCAGGGGGATCGATAGGTGGAAACCGAAAGCTCAAGAATTTGATCAAGAGTTCAAAAGAAAAAGGAATCCGCCTTTATCTGTATCAGGATGTTATGAGAGCAAATCCTGACACTTCTAATACTACATTTAATACGGTAAAGAAAATGGATAAAAGGCTTTATTCAGAAAATACCCATAGAGATGTTTTTGAAGAATTTGTGTACTGGACACCATCCAAAACGACTTCTGTGGTAAATAAATTAGTGAAAAGCTTTTTAAAGAATGATATCAATCAAATTGCATTTTCTGGAATCTCCAATAATCTTTATACCTATACAATAAATGACACGATGAGAACCAGACAGAGCACAAGAGAAAGTTATGAAAAATTGATTAGTTCGATCAGTGAGCAGACAGATTTATTATTAGAAGAACCTTTGTCCTGCTACTGGAAATATACAGATGTACTCATTGATATGCCAATGGGAGATTCCGATTATATTTTCACTGATCAAAGTGTTCCATTTTTATCTATGGTATTAAAAGGTATTATTCCGATGTATGGAAATTATGTAAACTTTGAAGCAAATAAAGATCAGTATTTCTTAAAACTGATTGAGACTGGAATTTTTCCTTCCTTTTATTTAACTTATGAAGATCCAGCAAAATTAATTTATACGAACTCCTGTAATATTTATTCTTCAGAATATCGTGTTTACCGTGATACGATTGTTAAATATTATAATGAACTGAAAAAAGCGGATGATTTAATCAAAGATAGTTATATGATTGAACATGAAAAGTTAGACAATGGACTGACTGTAGTTACTTATAATAATGGAGTGAGATTTTATATTAATTATTCCAAAAAAGATATTGTGATGAATGGAATAACTGTTCCAGCAATGTCATATAAGGTAGGTGAGGCAGAATGAAGAAACAAAAAGTAAAGAAGTATAAACCTGGAAAGTTAAAACGACGTGAAAATTTAATGGGTTATGTCTTTGTCCTGCCTTGGCTGATTGGAATATTGGGACTTGTACTCTATCCATTAATACAATCCTTTAATTTCTCTCTCAATAACATCAGAATGATTCCAGGCAAAAGAGTGATGCAGTTTATTGGGATAGACAATTACACAAGAATTTTCTTAAAAGATCCGACATTTATCTTAGATTTAAAGAGTTATATTACAGAAACGATTATTGCAGTACCAGTTATTGTAGCCTTTGCGTTAATTATCGCTATGTTATTAAATGGAAAAATCCGTGGTCGCGGATTTTTCCGGATGATTTTCTTCCTTCCAGTAATTATTGCAAGTGGTCCAGTTATGACTCAATTAGTAGATCAGGATGCAGCAACCATTCCAATGTTGAATTTAACGATGATTCAACAGATGTTAAATCAGTATCTGCCGGGATTTTTGGCGGAGGGAATTTCTAGTATTTTTAGCAATATGATTACTCTACTTTGGTATTCTGGTGTACAGATTTTGATCTTTTTAGCTGCACTTCAAAAAATTGATACTTCACTGTATGAAGCAGCTAAGATTGACGGCGGTTCTGGATGGGAATGTTTTTGGAAAATCACCCTTCCGACTATTAAACCAATGTTACTGTTAAATGCAGTTTATACAGTTATTTCTCTATCCAATAATGATCAAAATAGTTTGATTACATTAATTTATACTACAATGCTTTCTGCAACAGGAGGATATGGATACGCTTCTGCTATGGCATGGTGTTATTCTATTATTGTTACGGTTATTGTAGCTGCCTTTGCTCTGATCATTATGGGAAGAAAAGATGTTTATGAACGTCGTGCAAAGAAATACCGCAGAGAAGTAAAGAAACAGGAAAGACTTGCAAGAAAGATAAGGAAAAGGGGGTTAAGAAATGAACAGCGTAACGCAAAAAAAGCAGCGTAATAAACTCCCTTCCTACAAGGGTGCATGGAAAGATAAAACGAAAAAATTTATATTTGGTTCAAAGGAAAAACAAGGAGCTGGAAAGCAGATTGTTGTTTACATTTTACTGATCAGCATTGGATTTGTATATCTGTACCCTCTTCTTTATATGATTAGTAAAAGTTTTATGCCATTAAATGATCTGCTGGATACTTCGATTAACTGGCTTCCAAGCAAATTTTACTTAGACAATTACAGACAGGCATTAAAGTCGATGAATTATGCAAAAGCATTAAAAGATTCTATTATTATTGCGGGAGTTCCGACCTTAATTAATGTAATTGTATGTGCATTTGTTGGATATGGTTTTGCCAGATATGAATTTAAGGGAAAAAAGTTGATGTTGGGACTATTGATTTTTTCCTTTATCATTCCACCACAGGCAACGATGATGCCAACCTATGTATTTTATAATGATTTAGGTCTACTCAATTCTTTAAAAGCATTTATTATTCCTGCCTTGTTAGGTCAGGGTCTAAAAGCACAGATTTTTATTTTAATTTATTATCAGTTTTTCCGTCAGGTACCACAGGCACTTATCGAGGCAGCAAAGATCGATGGAGCAGGACATTTTAAATCGTTTTTCCGTATTGCTATTCCATCAGCAGGACCAGCAATTTTAGTTGTATTTTTATTCTCTATTGTATGGTATTGGAATGAGTCCTATCTAACACAACTTTATGTAGTAGGAGCTTTTGCAAAATCCAGTAGTTGGACAAGTTTAATTGTATCTTTAAAAACGTTTGAAACGAGCTATAACACTTCAAGAGCCGCTGCGGGAAGTTCTATGGTAGATATTAATGAGTCTATAAAGATGGCGGGAACAATGTTGAGTATTTTGCCATTGTTAATTATGTATTTGGTATTTCAGCGTCAGTTTGTAGAAAGTGTTGATCGTACTGGTATTACAGGTGAGTAATCACAAAAGTGGTTATTTATAGAAACAAAATTGAAGAGGAGGAATTTTGAATGAGAAAAAAGAAATTAGTAAGTTTAATGCTTGTAGCAGCACTCGGGATGAGTATGCTCTCTGGCTGTGGAAAGGATGAAAAAGATACAAATCCAACACCAACACCAAGTAATCAGGGAAACAACCAAGGAGACAATCAAGGGGACAATCAGGGAGATAACCAAGGGGACAATCAACAAAACGAAGCTGGTCTGCCTGCTATGACTACCGATCAGATTACTTTGACGTATATGCACTTTGACAGTGAGAATTTAGTAAAAGAAGTTGCGGCTGCTTTTATGGACAAATATCCAAATATCAAGGTAGAAACAGTAGCATATATTGCAAATGATGATTATAATAATACTCTATTAAATATGATAAATACTGGAGAAACTCCTGACTGTTTTATGATTCTTGGAAACTGTGATTTTGCTCTTTCGAATGCAGTTTTGGGAGATATGACCCCGTATTGGGAAAATGACCCAGAAAATAAAAATATCCTTTCCACAATTAATACTGCTAAATTAGGCTATTATGGAACAGACAAAAAACTTGCTACTCCAATGAAATTTTTCCCAGATGCTATCTATTGTGATTTGAATGTATTTGAAACATTAAATTTAGAAGCACCAAATACCGAATGGAAATGGGACGAGATGGTTGCCGCTATTAAAGCAGCTACTAATACTACTGCTGGAACATATGGATTTAATCAGTTCCACTCCCTTGTTACTTATTATCCAGTAGCAAATGATCCAAATTGTATTGGAGAGTTTGGATGGGATGGAAAACAATTCCATATGGAGAACTGGGCAAAAGGTGTAAATACATGGGCAGAACTATTAAATGGTAAATATCATGCACCATTTGGTGATACCGATGAGATGGAGGCATGGACAGGCGACAGAACGATGTGGGCTGCTTATTCTGGAAAATTAGGATTCCAGATAGATGCTTTCTGGACTTATTTGAATCTATTTGATACTCCTGAGTACAGACAGCGCGGTATGGAATGGGTTCCATATACAACTCCATTGAGTGAAAGCGGAGCAACTTTTGGTGTACTTGACTTTGGAGGTATTTCTACATCAACAGAACATCCAAGAGAAGCATATGAACTCCTTAAATGGATGGGTTGGGGTGTAGAAGGTTGGAAGACAAAATTAAAAGCTTTAAAGGATATTGAAACATATGCAGACGCTCCTTTATACAAACAGTCTATGCCATGTCCAATCACATTGGATGAAGCCATTTGGGAAGAGTTCCAACAGACTTTCTTCCCAACCGCACAGACTAGAAAGTATGAATCTGTTTATAATCCAATCGATGGAGAAGCTCAGGTAACTGCAGAGGAAGATACAAAGTATGGTAAGTATTTTGATGCTTTCTTTAACAACTGTAAGAAACCAGTTCCATTTGGTGATTGTCAGATTCCGGGATTTAGAGAGTTCTTAACAACCTCTTACTTTGCAGTTGGTGAAACTCTTGGTGTAGAAGATCAAGTTCGTCTGGAAGGAAAAGATGCAAACGACTTCGTTGATCAACTTCAACAAAAAGGTGGAGAAGCAAATAAAGCTGCTTTAGATGCTGCAAAATCCGCATATGAGATACTTGGAATTCAGTTAAATTACTAATTTGAACGAGAAGGCTTTGCAGGGCGTTTCTGCTCTACAAAGCCTTTTATAAGTTAGAGGAGTGCTATGGAGAGTAAAGAAGGTGGACTTTTTTCACACGATCCAGCAATTTTTTATGATAAAGAACAGGGATATTTTTATACCTATTCTACAGATGCTGGTCCAAATATCAAAAAACGGGTTGGAGGACAGATACGCCGTTCAAAAGATCTCATTCATTTTGAATATATTGGTACTGCCCTAAAAGACGGGAAAATGCCAGAGGAGGTAGTTCGTCATACAAAAGCAGCAACTGTATGGGCTCCAGATATTATAAAATATGAGAAAGAGTATAGACTATATTATTCTGCTTCGACTTTTGGCTCTCAATACTCTGCCATTGGACTAGCAGTTTCCTCTTCTCCAGAGGGACCATTTGAACATCGTGGAATTGTAATTGAGACAACCCCAGAAAGCCCAGTCAATGCAATTGACGCAAATCCTGTAATAGAGGAAGAAACCGGAGATCATTATATGGTATATGGTTCGTTTTGGGGCGGTATACGAATTTTAAAGTTAGATAAAGAAACAGGACTTGCCGCAGAAGAAGGCTATGGAGTTTCTATAGCCAGACGTTCCAAACTTGCCAACACAGCAATAGAAGGGGCATATGTCAAATATCATAAAGAAACAGGATATTATTATTTATTTGTTTCTTATGACTCATTAGCAAATCTGTATAATGTACGTGTCGCAAGAAGTAAATGTATTAAAGGACCTTATTTAGATTATCATGGTGTGGCAATGACCGATCTTTCTCTACCACCAAATCATGTTGGACTAAAGATTACAACAGGTTATAGTTTTTCTTCTGGAACTGGATTTTTGGCACTTGGACATAATTCTGTACTCAATTATAAAGATGAGTGGTTTTTAATCTGTCATGCAAGATACGAAAAAGATCCAAGACTACACTGTTTAAATGTAAGAAAAATGTTATTTACAGAGGATGGATGGCCTTTAGTTAGTCCATCGTTATATTCTGGTGAAAAGGTAGAAGAAATAAAGGAAACAAAAATAAAAGAAGTTGTATGTGGAGAATATCTGCGAATTGATTTTATGCAGGATGTATATAAACTCTGTGAAACTCCAGTACCTATGTTATTATATTCAGATGGGACAGTAAAACTTCCGGGAATTCGTGGACATTGGGAGTTTGATGGAATGTATAGTCAGGTAAAAATTATATATAACGGTGTCAGAGAAATTTATTATATTCTTCCGGGTTTTGACAGAGAAAATAATAGAACAACGTATGTTATGACAGGAATGAATAATAATGGTAACTGTATTTGGTGTAAAAAAGTTGAATCAGGTTTAACAGAATAAGAAAAAGTAATAGAGGAACACTAAAAAAATAAAATAAGGAGAAAAAATAATGCTAAAAACAAAAAAATATCAATTTTGGTTTGCAACTGGAGCACAGGATTTGTATGGAGAAGACTGTTTGCGAGAAGTAGAAGAACATTCTAAAGTAATTGTAGAAGAACTCAATAAAAGCAAAAATCTTTCTTATGAAGTAGTGTTAAAACCAACTTTAATTAATCAAGCTTCGATCCGACGCTGCTTTAATGAAGCAAATGCCGATGAATTATGTGCAGGAGTTATTACATGGATGCACACATTTTCACCTGCAAAGATGTGGATTTTAGGACTTCAGGAGTTTCGGAAACCATTACTACATCTGCATACACAATTTAACAGAGATATTCCCTATGATACAATAGATATGGATTTTATGAATCTAAATCAGTCTGCTCATGGAGATAGAGAGTTTGGTCATATGGTAAGTCGTCTTGGAATTGAACGAAAAGTAGTAGTTGGTCATTGGAGTGAAGAAAATGTTCAAAAACGAATTGCTTCTTGGATGAGAACTGCGATTGGTGTTATTGAAAGTAGTCATGTAAGAGTTGTACGTGTTGGTGATAATATGCGTAATGTTGCAGTAACAGAAGGTGATAAAGTAGAGGCACAAGTAAAGTTCGGATGGGAAATCGACGCATATAATGTTACTGATGTTGCAGAGTATGTACAAGCAGTTTCTGCCGCAGATGTCAATGCTTTGACTGATGAATATTATGAAATGTATGATATTTTATTAGAAGGAAGAGATGAAAAGGAATTTAGAGAGCATGTCAAAGTACAGGCAGCGATTGAATTGGGATTTCGCAAGTTTTTAGAGGAGAATGATTATCATGCTGTAGTGACAAACTTTCAGATGCTATCCGGATTAAAACAACTTCCGGGACTTGCAATGCAGCGATTAATGGCAGATGGATATGGTTTTGGAGCAGAAGGGGATTGGAAAACAGCAGCATTACTTCGTGTAATGAAAATTATGACCGAAGGACTTTGTAATGGAACTTCTTTTATGGAAGATTATACGTATCATTTAGAGCCGGGAAAGGAAGTTATTTTACAATCCCATATGCTAGAAGTCTGCCCAAGTATTGCAAATGTAAAGCCTGCAATTAAAGTAAATCCTCTTACAATGGGAAATAGAGAAGATCCAGCAAGATTAGTATTTACTACAAAACCAGGGAATGGAGTTGCCTGTTCACTTGTAGATTTGGGAACAAGATTTCGTCTGATTATCAATGATGTAACAACATTAAAACAAGAAATACCTATGCCAAAACTTCCGGTTGCAAGTGCATTATGGAAGCCAGAACCAAACTTAATCACAGGAGCAGAGGCATGGATTTTATCCGGTGGAGCACATCATACTGCTTTTTCTTTGGATTTAACCAGTGAACAAATGGTAGACTGGGGTGCAATGATGGGAATTGAATGTGTTGTAATTGATAAAGATACTACAATTCGTAGTCTAAAGAACGAACTTAGATGGAACAAGGCAGCTTTTCGTTAAAGGAAAGTATTTTTTGTTTAAGAAGTTTATTGTTTTTTTATAATAAAAACGAAAAAGTGAGAATATGAGAGGATATAAGAGAATACTTGAAAAAATAAGAGATTAAATAAAATATAAAACGGGTTGGGTAGTTGCGAAGAAACATAAAATTAACTAATATATACTCAATGATTAGCACTCAATATAAATGAGTGCTAATAAAAAGTACCGAATAGGTAGAAAGTAATGAAGGAGGAAGTTATCATGAAGTTAGTACCATTAGGAGATAAGGTTGTATTAAAGCAGTTAGTAGCAGAAGATAAGACAAAATCCGGTATCATACTTCCGGGGCAAGCAAAGGAAAAGCCACAACAGGCTGAAGTAATTGCTGTTGGTCCAGGTGGAATGGTAGATGGAAAAGAAGTTACTATGCAGGTAAAAGTAGGCGATAAAGTAATTTATTCAAAATATACTGGAACAGAAGTAAAATTAGAAGATGAGGAATATGTTATTGTAAAACAGTCGGATATTGTAGCAATCGTAGAAGACTAAAAGAAATCGGATATGGAGGAATGAATCATGGCAAAAGATATTAGATATGGCTCAGATGTCAGAGGGGCATTAGGAGCAGGTGTAAATAAATTAGCAAATACAGTAAAGGTTACACTTGGCCCAAAAGGAAGAAATGTGGTTCTGGATAAATCTTTTGGAGTTCCGTTGATTACAAATGACGGTGTTACCATTGCGAAAGAGATTGAATTAGAAGATTCCTTTGAGAATATGGGAGCTCAATTAGTAAAAGAAGTTGCTACTAAGACAAATGATGTGGCAGGAGATGGTACAACTACTGCTACTGTATTGGCTCAGGCAATGATCAATGAAGGTATGAAGAATTTAGCAGCAGGTGCAAATCCTATTATTTTAAGAAAAGGAATGCAAAAAGCAACAGATTGTGCTGTAGAAGCAATTTCAAAGATGAGCTCTAAAGTAACTGGAAAAGATCAGATTGCAAAAGTTGCAGCAATTTCTGCTGGAGATGAAACAGTAGGAGAAATGGTTGCAGATGCAATGGAGAAAGTATCCAAAGATGGTGTTATTACCATTGAAGAATCTAAGACAATGTTGACAGAATTGGATTTAGTAGAAGGAATGCAGTTTGATCGTGGTTATGTATCTGCTTATATGGCAACAGATATGGATAAGATGGAAGCTAACCTTGAAAATCCATATATCTTAATTACAGATAAGAAGATTTCTAATACACAAGAGATCCTTCCAATTTTGGAACAGATTATACAAAATGGTGCAAGATTATTAATTATTGCAGAAGATATCGAAGGTGAAGCACTGACTACATTAGTAATTAATAAATTAAGAGGAACATTTAATGTTGTTGGTGTAAAAGCTCCGGGCTATGGTGACAGAAGAAAAGCAATGCTTCAAGATATCGCAATTTTGACTGGTGGTACTGTAATTTCTGACGAAGTAGGATTGGATTTAAAAGATGCTACCTTAGATCAGTTAGGACAGGCGAAATCTGTTAAAGTTCAAAAAGAAAATACTATCATTGTAGATGGTCTTGGAGATAAGGAAGAGATCAGTGCTAGAATTTCTCAGATTCGTGCTCAAATCGAAGAAACTACTTCCGATTTTGATCGTGAAAAACTTCAGGAAAGACTTGCAAAATTATCTGGTGGTGTAGCAGTAATCCGTGTTGGAGCTGCAACAGAAACAGAGATGAAGGAAAAGAAGTTGCGTATGGAAGATGCTCTTGCTGCGACAAAAGCAGCGGTAGAGGAAGGTATTATCGCAGGAGGCGGTTCTGCTTATATTCACGCGTCAAAAGAAGTAGAAAAATTACTTGCTACTTTAGAGGGAGATGAGAGAACAGGCGTTAATGTTATTTTAAAAGCTTTGGAATCTCCACTTTCTTGTATCGTAACAAATGCTGGATTAGAAGGTGCAGTTGTTGTCAATAAAGTAAAAGAATCTGAACCAGGATTTGGATTTAACGCTTTAACAGAAGAGTATGTTGATATGGTAAAAGACGGAATTCTAGATCCTGCAAAAGTAACAAGAAGTGCACTTCAAAATGCTACTAGTGTAGCAGCAACTTTCTTAACCACAGAGGCAGCTGTAGCAAATATCAAGGAAGAAACTCCAGCAGCTCCAGCAGGTGGTGCTCCAGGAATGGGAATGATGTAATAAAAACTTTGATAAAATAGATTAGTAAAAGCAGAGGATACTGTCCAATAAAATTTTTTGGACAGATCCTCTATTCTTTTTTCTATATTCCACTTTATGATAATTTATAAAAATGTTGTTAAAACGGGAAAAAGGGCTTTTCCTTTGAGATAAAGTTTAGTATAATAATAGGAACAAAAGAAAAACGGATTTAAAAAGGAGGAAATAATGAACGAGTCATATGCAGAAGCATCTGTAAAGAAAAAGCAGACAATAAAGGATCATCTAATCAGAGCAGGCTTAATTACTTTAATTATATTGTTGCTTTTATATGGGATGCCGATTTTAGGAATGTTTGCAGTACCAGTGATAAGTCTTATCTTTTTAGGCTGTATCTTTCTATTTCCACGTCTAAAGATTGAATATGAATATATTTTTTGCGATGGACAGTTGGATTTTGACAAGATTATGGGAGGGGCTAAAAGAAAAACTGCACTTAGAATTGATTTCGAAAGAGTAGAGATTATGGCACCAGTGAATTCTCATGCCTTAGATCCTTATCGAAATAATCCACAAATAAAAGAAAAGAATTTTACCTCTTTAGAGCCAAATCGTAATGTTTATGCCATAATTGTAAAAGAAGAAGGGCTTCTTAAAATTTTATTTGAGCCAGATGAAAAGATTATTGAAGCAATAAAACAAAAGTCGCCAAGAAAGATTGTTGAGATGTAAAATAGGCAGAACAAGGACTTATTAAAATCCTTGTTCTGCCTATTTTCGTGCAAAATCGATCTACCCTCTTGACAAGCAATCAAAAAGAAAGTATACTTGTAAAAATCAACCCTAACCTATCAAAAGTACCGAAGGACTGAGGCATCGGTGATAGAGATAAGGAGATACGTAAAATAAAAAAGAAAGTGAGGACAGTGCAATGGGAACGATTATAGGTGAGGGTATTACCTTTGATGATGTACTTTTAGTACCATCCTATTCTGAGGTAATCCCAAATCAGGTAGATTTGTCAACTTATCTAACAAAAAAGATCAGACTGCATATTCCAATGATGAGTGCAGGAATGGATACAGTAACAGAACATCGTATGGCGATTGCGATGGCAAGACAGGGTGGAATTGGTGTTATTCACAAGAATATGTCCATTGAACAACAGGCAGAAGAAGTTGACAAGGTAAAACGTTCCGAGAATGGTGTTATTACCGATCCATTTTCTCTTTCTCCGGAACATACACTTCAGGATGCAGATGATTTGATGGCAAAATTTCGTATTTCTGGTGTTCCAATTACAGAGGGAAAGAAACTGGTTGGTATTATTACGAACAGAGATTTAAAGTTTGAGACAGATTTTTCAAAGAAGATTAAAGAATCGATGACTTCTCAAGGTTTAATCACTGCAAAAGAAGGTATTACATTAGAAGAAGCAAAAAAAGTTTTAGCTCATGCAAGAAAAGAAAAGCTTCCAATTGTAGATGAAGAGGGAAATTTAAAAGGTTTAATTACTATTAAGGATATTGAAAAAACGATTAAGTATCCTTTAGCAGCAAAGGATGAACAAGGACGTCTTTTATGTGGTGCAGCTGTTGGAATAACAGCAAATGTATTAGAGCGTGTTGATGCACTGGTAAAGGCAAAAGTAGATGTTATTGTATTAGATTCTGCACATGGTCATTCTATTAATGTTATTCATTGTGTGAAGATGATCAAAGAAAAATATCCAAACTTGCAGTTGATTGCCGGAAATGTTGCTACTGGTGATGCGGCAAAAGATTTAATTGAGGCAGGAGCGGATTGTATTAAGGTTGGAATTGGACCGGGATCCATTTGTACCACCCGTGTCGTTGCAGGAATTGGCGTTCCTCAGATTACGGCAGTTATGAACGTCTACGAGGTGGCAAAAGCATATGATATTCCAATTATTGCAGATGGAGGAATTAAATATTCTGGAGATCTTACGAAAGCAATTGCAGCCGGAGCAAATGTCTGCATGATGGGAAGTATATTTGCAGGTTGTGATGAAAGTCCAGGAACATTTGAATTATTTCAAGGAAGAAAGTATAAGGTCTATCGTGGAATGGGTTCGATTTCAGCAATGGAGAACGGAAGCAAAGATCGGTATTTTCAAGCAAATGCAAAGAAGTTAGTACCAGAAGGTGTAGAAGGACGGGTTGCATATAAAGGGATGGTAGAGGATACTATATTCCAGTTAATGGGAGGATTACGTGCTGGTATGGGATATTGTGGTGCAAAGGATATTGAAACTCTTCAAAGAACAGGAAAGTTTGTAAAGATATCTGCAGCATCCTTAAAAGAAAGTCATCCGCATGATATTCATATTACGAAAGAAGCTCCAAATTATAGTGTAGACGATAATTAATTCGTTTCATAAATATAGTATAGGGGCAGAAACGAGAGGCAAAAGCGACCAATCTTTGGCACTTTTGTTTCTCGTTTTTTGTTTTTTTGAGCTGTAATTCATAAAAAATTAAAATATTGTGCCTTGATAAATAGATAAAAATATGAAATAATGGTAGAAGAAAAAGAATAGCTCTGTCATTTGGACAGACAGCGGAATGGAGAACCTTATGGATCGGATTTTAACAAAGGAAGAATTTAAAAAGAAGAGAAAAAAGGTAAAATATATTAAACTTGGAATTATTTGTGTTGCTGCATTGGCACTTGTCATGATTGTGATTGTTGCTATTTTTTCTTTACTCTCTTCTTTGTTTGGGAAGAGCTCTGGAAATTCTACAATAAATGCACTAAAAAAACAGCTTACTATTAAAGAAAAGTTTCTATCAAAAAATGACTATTCCAGATCGCAAATCAAATTAGAAACGGTTAAAGGAATTGTAATTCACTATACTGGAGATTCTGGAACAACAGCAGAAGGTCGTAGAGAATATTATGAAACATTAAAAACAGAACCTGCACAGAGCTGTCATTTTATTGTTGGACTGTCTGGGGAAATTATTCAATGTATTCCAACAGATGAAATTGCCTATGCTTCTTTAACAAGAAATAAAGATACACTATCTATTGAGTATTGTCATGAAACAAAAGATGGTACACCAAAAGAAAGTACCTATACTTCTTTAGTTAATCTAACTGCATGGCTCATGGAAAGTAATGGATTAAAGACTACGGATATTATGCGTCACTATGATGTAAATAGTACACCATGCCCAAATTATTTTGTAGATAATCAAGAACAATGGTCAAAGTTTTTACAAGATGTTCAGAAGGCAGTAGATGAAGTAAAGAAGAGCAAATAAATAGAAAATCTGGAACACAATACCACAATTCTTTTCCAATTCTTTGGAGATACTAATATTATAATTTATTAGTGAGAAGGAGAGAAAGGAAATGCGACAGATGAAGCGATTTGTGTGGCTGATACTTCTATTTTTACTGTGTACTGGATGTAAAAAACAAGAGTATATAAAAGAAAATAAAACAGTGGTATTACAAACGCAGTTTCGGCAAGCAGTAATCAATCGCTGTAAAGTAACAGACTGTTATGAAGAAACGTATGTAAATACAGTTTCTGCTTTGCTAGAAGAACAAAAGAAAGCGGGTGATTATGATATGGATCATCCGCTTTTTATTTTAAATCCCTATGGAACAACTCCAAATATGGTATATATTTATTTAGGTCAGACAAAGGAGCGCCCTTATATTAGTTATGAGGTTAAAGTTCCCAAAACAAATATCCCTTCTTTTTTTCGCAATTTTTATCTTCCTGTAGATATAAATGAACAGGGAAGTATTTCAGTAGAAGGATTGTTAGCAGGATTAATAGAAGGAGTAGTCAATGAGCTTCATTTGTTTATTAAAGATGAAACAGGGACAATACAAAAAGAACAGACCTATCTTTTAGATCTTCGTGAAAGTTCTCCTTCTAAAGAGATAGAACAAGTAGTTTTTTATCAAGCAGAAGAAGAAAAAATTCCAAAGGAGGGTTTATTTTGTTGTAGTGTCAACTTACCAAATGAAAGTGGATATCTTTTTTATGACAATTATGGAATTTTAAGGGCTAGAATTGCTGCAAAAGAAGTAATTGCCTATGGAAAAGTATTAGCAGCAGGAAATCATCTTTTTTATGCTTCTGGTCAGGAAGAGTATGTTTTAGTAGATTATTGTGGGAAAGTTAAAAAGCGATTTTATCAAGACTCAAAAGAAGTAATACAAGATTATGTATATGATGAAGAGGCACAGACCATTCTAGTTTTAACCTGTGATAAAAAGAGTGGAAAACCATACTTTTATAGTATTGATCCAATAGATGGAGATATTAAAACTTTAAATACAAATCTAATACAAGAAAACTTCCACTATGTAGAAAAACAACTTTTAGGAAGTAGAATTTCAATTAAGATGTTACAAAAGGGGGATTGTTTATTATCTGGAAGTCAGACAGAAGATGTATTTCGAATTAACCATTTATATACACAGCCAGTAGTTCGTTGGATGTTATCTTCAGATAATGATGCTGAACAGATTGTCACTTTATCTGGAACAATGGCAAAATATCGAGGAATTTGTTCTATTAGTGACTCAAATGAAAAAAAACAACCGAAGGATAGTCTTTCCTTCGGCATTTTGGCGAAAACGAATAATCAAGCTTGGTTTGATGTATTATCTGTGGATGAGAGTTATCATATGTTCTCTTCAAAAGGAAGATTTTGTCTTGGATCTGCGGCTGAGATTTTATCTGCTCATACGTATGGAAAACATCTCATTGTCGGGAAAAGTCAAGAAATTGGTGAATATAACACAGAGGGACAATTAATTCTATCTTTAACTTTTTCTAAACCAACTATTTTAAATGTACAAAAGATGACAATGTCAAGATATTGGTTTTAATAAATATAATTTCGATTGACTTGTAATAAAGGTGTATTTTTATGTTGATTTTTTTGATGACGATAGCATAGATATAAAATTAAGCTTCCAAGAAATATAATCAAAATAATAATCAAAGCACAATGAAGAAAAAATGTTTCCGGCAAAAGATTAATAATAGGATCAGTAGAAGGGTTAAACATCCAATCGTCATTTCGGAAAAAGATTTTGTGCATTAGTACAAAAGCAGCATTAAAGTTAATCAGACATGCCAATGCAGTTATGATAGGAAGGACAAGTACAGTAATAGCACTAATGAGTAAATAACTGTACTGATCCTTTCTTTTTTTATACCAAATTCCAATTACTAAAAAAATAGTACTAACTAATGCAGAAATATGAAATCCATCAAATAAAACTTTAACTTCAGCAAAATGAGAAAGTCCTTGTGCGGAAGAGGGTAGAGATGGAAATTGAAGAGTCCCACGGTGAAAAACAGAACAGTAGTTAATCAAAGCGTTATAATTAGCTCTAATTTCTTGTGCCGAAAGACCAGTTATCTTATCTAAATTTAATAGATGAATGTCTGCATAGTAAAGTGGACGAAAATAAACAACAAATAAAACTCCAAAAGACAATAAAAAAATCAAAAATAAGATTCCAAATACAAGATCAGTAATCAAAAATTTTTTCTTCTTTTGAATCAGTGGGCTAGAAATTTTCATTAGTTTAACAATACCTTTCAAAAACAGTCATAAGTTAATTTTTCTGTTCTTTAGTATACAACATAATCTAAGAATAAGCAACTGCGAATTTTTGTACATGATTAAAATTTAAGAACGCCAATAACACTCTATAATTGCCCATCTGATATATTTAAGCACGAATATCAAAGGTATATCGTTTCATTCCCATTTCTGGTTCATCTGGAGCAATAAATTCTTTTACTATATCAACAGGTCTTTCTCGTTGTAATACCTCCGAAAAAAATTGAAATCCTTTTTTTTCTAAACGACTAGAAAGCAATCCCATATGTTCAGAAAAAAGAGGAATCACTTCAGAATCTTCTATGTAAAACTTAGCAGATAACATAGTTTGATTCAAATTTAGATGAATATCTAATGGACCTAACTGTTCCATATCTAAGTGCAATAAAATATGAATTTTGTGCTGATCTTCAAAATGTCGATTCTTTTTGGTATAGACATATAATTCACTATGAGCAGTTTGATTAGACAAACGCATTGGAAGCTGTACATAAGTAAACATCTGATTTAAAGTTTTCATAAAATCAATATTTTCTCTTACATTTTGGGCAGTATCTTGAAAGTTTTCCTTTCCTTGAAACTGCGATTCCTGTTCAGATGATTCGGAGGAAAATTTAGTAAGTTCAGACAACTCCTCATCTAAATGTTCATAGTAGTGTTCTAAAGCATTTGGTTTCGTTAAATCTTTTGGAGTTAGTGTCCAATGAGCAGTTAATAATTCTTTTAATACGGTTTGTATTGGATGAGAGCCTAATAATTTTTTAGTTGCAGTTGGATTCGTTTCGAGTTGATGTTTTAAGAGATTTAATAATTCCTTTCCTGAAATAGTTCCTTTTTCTATAGAAGAAAGTGTCTGTTCAGAAAGGTGACTTTCCTTTAATTGTTCTGTAAGCGAATGTAATTCATGAAAAGAAAGAACAGATCCAGCAGCACAGTCATCTCGAAGTAAAGTTTGATATTGATTGACAATACTATAAACTTCGGCATTAGAAAGAGAGTCAGGAAGTAAGGAAACAAGTTCTGGAAGAGGAACATCAGAAAGTTGGGGATTTTCTTGTACAGCAGCATCAAAAATAAGATGTGCAGTTTCTGATATAGTGGCCTGTCCTGATACTAAACGAATTCTTGTTTCTTCTGGCAATTCATTAGAATCTAAGCGATCGGTCAGTGCAAGTAGACTATCCTGATTTAACAGAGTATCAATGGGAGCATCTAAACTTTTGGCAATAGGAGCATCAAATTCAGAAATGGTTGGTGATTCTAAAGAAGCAGCAAAATCATCAAAAAAGGTTTCTTTAGAAAGCATCTCAAAAAGATGTTCTACTAAAGGAATATTATCATTTCCTTTTTCTTGAAATAATTGTTCTACTAAAGAATCTAACTGTTGTATAATTCGATGTTCATAATTGCGATAAGCTTCAAATTGAGAAGTTGTCACTTCTGTCATAGGAAGATGATATTTATTCATAAGAACAAGCGTTTCTATAGAAGCATTTTGGAAAAGAGTTGCCTGCTTTAATAGATTTTGAATACTAAATTTATTAATAGACATTTGATTTTCCAAGAGAGCTTTAACAGCAGTAATATTTCTTTCTGTATGAGGCAGTCCTGCCCCTTCTAATGCTTTATCAATCATTTGCTCACTGGTTATAGCAGCATTTTCAGCTATTATTTTTAAAGACATAGAAGAAAGACTTGCCTGTGTCACCTGAAAAGTAGCACGAGAACCGATAGAAAGAGTGGTGTTAGTATCTAAATGGGCATGAATAATACGCGAGTCAGAAAGTTGTATTTTTACATCACGATCTCTTAAATCGATGATTTCACCTTTTAATAATTGCCCCTTTTCAAATCCTCCCGTTGTTCCCATAGAAGCTTTTGCAGAAGCTAAAGAATTTGGCTGCGACCGATTGACAGAAGAATTTGTTGTAGCTGCTGTCTGAGAAGCAGGAGTTCGTTCAATTTTTGAATCAATAGATGCCATAGAGTACGCTCCTTTCTGTACCTGATAAATTATTCATCGGCTAAAAGGAAAATAGGATAAAGAGGAAAAAGAAGAAAAAAAACTTGCAATCTAGAGATTGATGTGGTATTATCGTTTCGAACAAAGGCGTTTTGGGTAAAATTGTACCCTAAATGCCGTTTTTTTTAAAAGCTAAGTTTTACAATAGAAGATGAATAGAGAAGAGAATATAGATATATATTTTTTAAATTCCAGAAAATTGGATAGTAAAATAAAAAAGATTATGATATAATTAAACAATCACATAAGGAATGATTGGAGGACGACTATGGGCGGTTTTTTTGCAGTGGCATCAAAAGAAGATTGTGTATTTGACCTCTTTTTTGGAACAGATTATCACTCTCACTTAGGAACAAGACGAGCAGGAATGGCAGTTTATGGGAAAGAAGGATTTGATCGTTCCATTCACAATATTGAGAATGCCCCATTTCGAACTAAATTTGAAAAAGAAATAATTAGTATGCACGGATATTTTGGAATTGGCTGTATTTCCGATTTTGAACCACAGCCGTTGATTGTTCGTTCTCATCATGGGACTTATGCAATAACGACAGTTGGAAAGATTAATAATATAGATGAAATTGTAAAAGAGATTTTTCAGTCAGGACATACTCATTTTTTAGAGATGAGTGGAGGAGATATTAATCCTACAGAATTAGTAGCATCTATCATCAATCAAAAAGAAAATCTAATCGAAGGAATTTCCTATGCACAAGAATTAATTCAAGGTTCTATGACAATCTTAGTTATGACTTCAAAGGGGATTTATGTAGCGAGAGATCGAATGGGACGCACTCCAGTAGCCATTGGAAAAAAAGAGGGGGCATATTGTGCTTCTTTCGAAAGTTTTGCCTATTTGAATTTAGGATATACACAAGAACGAGAGTTAGGTTCAGGAGAAATTGTAATACTTACTCCAGAAGGAGTTACAACTTTAATTACTCCAAGAAAGCAGATGAAAATTTGTACTTTTTTATGGGTATACTATGGTTATCCATCTTCCTCTTATGAAGGAGTAAGTGTAGAACAGATGCGTTATCGTTGTGGAGCATTATTGGCGAAAAGAGATAATGTACGTCCTGATAATATAGCGGGAATTCCAGATTCTGGCACTGCTCATGCAGTTGGGTATGCCAATGAGTCAGGAATTCCATTTTCCAGACCATTTATTAAGTATACTCCAACTTGGCCACGTTCTTTTATGCCAACAATACAAAGTAAACGAAATTTAATTGCAAAGATGAAACTGATTCCAGTACATGAACTAATTCAGGATAAGAGCTTGTTGTTAATAGATGATTCTATTGTCCGTGGAACGCAACTTAGAGAAACAACTGAGTTTCTTTATCAGAGCGGAGCAAAGGAAGTTCATGTCCGTCCAGCCTGTCCTCCTCTATTATTTGGATGTAAATATTTAAACTTTTCCAGATCTACATCTGATATGGATTTGATTACAAGACGTGTTATTACAAAGCTAGAAGGAATGAATCTAAAGGACAAGTTAGCTCTTTATGCAAATCCAGAAACAGAAGAATATAAAAAGATGGTAGAAGAAATTGGAAAACAGCTTCAATTTACTTCTTTACGTTATCATAGATTAGATGATATGATAGAATCGGTAGGAATTGATCCTTGTAAACTCTGTACGTATTGTTGGAGCGGAAAGGAATAAATCTATAACAAAAAAGGATTGTGACAAAATAAAAATTTATTTTGTCACAATCCTTTTTTTCCCTGTATAGAAATCTACAATTAAACGAAATACCATTGTTTTTTTCATGATATCTTTATTAAATGGAAAGTCTTCTTTATGATAATGTTTCATCAACACACATAAAGCGTCGTATTTTTTGTCTTCTGATACAAACTCCAAATTTCCATGACCAATAACGCTTTCATATTCCATTGTACAGTTTCCATCTTGAGTTACTAAACGATGGGAACAATCCATTTCAAAACTTGCTTTTTTATTTTGTTCCATCAACTCATATTTTTTGCCCTCTAATGCTCCATGAAAATACAATACAATTTTCTGGTTTTCAATTCTCATTCCGAAATTGAGAGGAAGAATATAAGGATAGTTTGTATCATTGAGTGCAAGTCTACATACATCACATTTATCAATGATCTCTATAATCTGTTCAAAGCCCTTAATTTCTCGATCTGTTCTTCTCATTAGTACTCCTTTACTATTTTTTTTAGTATAACATACTCTCTTCCAAAAAGCCAGATATTTCTTCATAAAAACAGTAATACTTCTTAAGAAAATCTTTTGTTTTTTGTAGCAATAGAATTCAGACCTTTCGTTTATACTAAATATAATTTAAAAAGGAAGGGATGGAGAGTTTATGTTAGAAACATTAAATATGTATATTACACAATATGGGATTATTGCTATTTTTGTAATTATTTTTTTGGAATATCTGAATATGCCGGGACTTGCTGCTGGAATTGTCATGCCACTTGCTGGAATTTGGGCAGCGAAAGGACATATCAACTTTTTATTGGCATTAGTGATTACTTTACTTGCAGGAGTGATCGCAAGTTGGATTTTATATTTTATAGGAAGATGTGGAGGAGGATTTTTATTAGAAAAATATTTGAAAAAGTTTCCACAACACAGAGAGGCAATAGAGAGAAATTTTGACTTAATCCGAAAAAAAGGTGCAGTTGGAGTATTTATTGGAAGATTTATTCCTATGATTCGTACTCTAATTGCAATTCCAGCAGGAATTTTAAAGATGAATTTTTGGGAGTTTACTATAAGTTCTGCACTTGGGATTTTTTTCTGGAACCTTGTTTTGGTAGGTGCAGGATATTTTATGGGTGATGCTGTGCTTCCACTGTTTGCCTCTTTTTCTTAAAGCTATCCTGTACAAATAAAAGATTCTATCGTATAATAAATACTTATTATGATAGAATTTACAGAATAGGAGTTAAGACAGTATGGAGACATATCATATTTTAGTAGTAGAAGATGATAAAGAAATTCGAGAGGGTATTGAGATTTATTTAAAAAATCAGGGATATCTTGTTTTTTTGGCAGCAGATGGTATAGAGGGTTTAGAAGTTTTGAAAAAAGAAAAGATCCATCTTGCTATTATTGATGTTATGATGCCAAGAATGGATGGAATTACCATGGTAATGAAACTAAGACAACAATACGATTTTCCTGTGATTATGCTTTCAGCAAAGTCAGAGGAAGTCGATAAAATTATGGGATTAAATATGGGAGCGGATGATTATGTTACTAAGCCATTTATGTTGTTAGAGTTATTGGCAAGAGTAAATTCTCATCTTCGTAGATATGCAAAATTTTTAGCAGCCGTAGAAAAGCAGTCAGATGAACGAATACATATTATTGGAGGTCTGGAATTAAATGAAGACACCGTAGAAGTAAACGTAGATGGAAAGCCAGTTAAGATGACACCAATGGAATTTAAAATCCTACTTTTAATGATGAAAAATCCGGGGAGAGTCTTTTCGGCAGATGAGATCTATGAACGGATTTGGAATGAAAAAGCAGTTAATACAGATACCATTATGGTTCATGTCAGAAATATTCGAGAAAAAATTGAAATTAATCCGAAAGACCCGAAATATTTAAAGGTGGTGTGGGGTGTTGGATATAAAATTGAAAAGCAATAAAAAAATAACACTATTTCTCAGCGTTGGATTTTTGCTTACTGTAGCAATTTGTTTATATCTTTCCTATCCAACATTAGGCGAGCGTGCCAGTATTTTCATAGATTTAGAAGAAAATACAGAGGGATATACTGTAAATTTATTTGAACGGTTATATAAACAAAATTATATATTTTACAGAGATTATCAAGAATTTAAAGAAAAAAAGGAAGTTCCTTTTGGAGATGTGTATTTGAATATCCAAAGGAAAGATATTCCATTAGAGGATACAAAAGAGGAGCAAAAGCAACCAACTCAAGATTATTTAGAAATAGAAGAGTATGAAGATTTTTATCAGGAAAATGAAATTTATAATGTGATTACACAACAATGGAAAGAAATTAATACGCAGATGGAAAGATGGGTTGACAATAACTCCACTCTAATTCAAAAGCAGTTAGATTATTGTGTGATTCAATCTTCTGATAAGTATATTACTAAAAATACCAATGCAGATTTACAATTAGCACTCACAGGAACAGAGGAACAAAAAACACAATTATTAAGAAATTATCTATTTTTTATCATATTTTCTTATGATGGTTCTGGTCGTTTAGAAACCATACAGACAAAAGGAGAAAATGAAGACGAATTATTGAAAGTAGCAAAATCAAAAGAAAAACAACAAAAGATATTTTCCGATCTAGTTTATTATGTTACGGATACAGAAGGAAAGAAGATACAAAAAGTAACATTAAATTTTGGAACTCCAAAAGATATTACAATAATTTATGGAATGACAAGACAGCAGTGGGAAACATTTATTGAACCAATTACAGATATAAAAGATCAATTATGGATGCAAATATCTGCATATGAAAGAGCAGGAGTTCGTGGAATACTATATCTTATTTTGTTGGGGCTTTTAATAGGTGCATTTTTACTGCCCAAAATTCCAGACTATCAGCTTTATAAATGCTCCATTTTTCAACGTATCCCATTAGAAATAACTTGTTTAATAGGATTTTTATGCTTATCTATAGGAACTGATAAAATTTTAAGGATTATGATTCAAACAAATCAAGAATACTATTTAAAACAGTTAGGTACTGTTTATATTAGTACAATAGATATTTCTAACTTATTGATTGCAGCATACAATATCATTATTCTATTTTTTATTTTTGCTTTCTGGTTTGCATCTGCTACTGCACTTTATCCAATACAAAAACAGGGAATAGGTATCTATTTATCACAAAGATGTATCTGCCATTCTATGTTAATAGGTATTAAAAATTGGATGAAAAACTTTTGGAAAGAATTAACCAGTTATGATTTAAGCAGACGAACAGAATGGCTTTTATTACGATTAGTACTTTGTAATTTAGCTATATTACTTATTATAACAGAAGTATTTGGTGCAACAGGTTTAGTATTGTATTCTATTGTTTTAATATTTTTGTTTTATCGATGGATGACGTCTATAAAAAGACAATATGAAAAACTATTAAGTTGTACACAGCAGTTATCAGATGGAGATCTCAATACACAAATTGATATAGATAGTGGAATATTTCAAACAGTATTAGAAGAATTAACACAAATTCAGACAGGATTAAAAAATGCGGTTGAAGAAGAGCTAAAAAGTCAAAAGATGAAAACAGAGTTAATCACAAATGTTTCTCATGATTTGAAAACCCCTCTGACAGCAATCATTACTTATATTGATTTGTTAAAGCAAGAAAATCTATCCTCCAAACAACAAGAGGAATATTTAATAACTCTTGAAAAAAAAGCACATAGACTAAAAGATTTAATTGAAGATCTCTTTGAAATCAGTAAAGCAACAAGCAATAATGTAACTTTAAATATTGTAGATGTGAATATTATCAGTTTAATTAAACAAGTATGGTTAGAATTATCAGATCGAATAGAAGAAGCCCAACTGGATTTTCGATTTGATTTTCCAGAAGAAAAAGTTATTCTTCCATTAGACAGTCAAAAAACATATCGTATTTTTGAAAATTTATATATAAATATTTTTAAATATGCAATGCCTAAAACAAGAGTCTATGTCAGTGCAAAATATATAGGTGATACCTTAAAAATTGAATTAAAGAATATTTCGGCAGCAGAATTGACAATAAATCCATGTGAACTAGCAGAAAGATTTGTTCGTGGAGATTCCTCGAGAAATACGGAAGGATCCGGTTTAGGTCTTGCGATTGCAAAAAGCTTTGTAGAACTACAAAAGGGGAGAATGGAGATAGAAACAGATGGAGATCTTTTTAAAGTAGCTTTATGGTGGCAAGTTGATTTACAAGAAAATTATCAAAATTAAAGAAAAGGAAACGATATAGCTTACGTTATGTCGTTTCTTTTTCTTTGTTTTGCTAGATGATAGATTTGAAGATTTATTTATGCTATAATAATTTCATGTCTGTAAAAGAAAAAGATGGAAGGAAGTGGTTTGATGATTAAACTGAATAATCTATCAAAGTATTATTATAGTTCTGGTTCAGTTGCTACAGGATTAAGAAAGATAAATCTTGAATTAGAAAAAGGAGAATTTGTAGCAATTACCGGAGAGAGTGGTTCTGGAAAAAGTACATTATTAAATGTAATCAGCGGAATGATTTCCTATGAAGAAGGAGAACTTTTTATTCATGGAGAAACGACATCTCATTATGATGCCAATGATTGGGAAGAGTATCGAAGAGATCATATTGGTTTTGTATTTCAGTCTTATCGACTGATTGAAAGTTATACTGTAGAACAAAATGTAATCAGTGCCCTTTTACTAAGGGGAGTATCCTATGAAGAAGCAAAAGAGAGAACAAAAAACTATTTAGAGCAGGTGGGTTTAGAAGGATATGAAACACAAAAAGGTTCGCAACTTTCGAGTGGACAAAAGCAAAGACTTGCCATTGCTAGAGCATTGGCAAAAGATACAGAAATTTTAGTTGCCGATGAACCAACTGGAAATTTGGATACGGAAAATGGGAAAAACATTATGAAACTATTTTCCGAACTTGCAAAAGATAAGTTAATTTTGGTAGTTACACATGATTATGAAGAAGCAAAGCCATTTGTTACTAGAAAGATAGTAATTCATGATTCGGAATTAGTAGAAGATATAAAATTAAAAGATAGAGATACAGAAAGAAAAGATTTTTTAAAAACAAAACAAAAGTCACAGAGAAAATATCTGGTTTGGAATTTTTTACGAATGAATTTAAGTTCTCAACCCCTTCGAGGAGTTTTTTTGACATTATTTTTACTAGTCGCAGGTTTTGCAGGCTTTATATTTTATGGAAATATTTTATCCAATTTAGATGATGTAACAGCCAAGCAATATTCCAATACATATTTTTATAATAGCAGTCCACTGCGGTTGATTGTTCGAAATCGGGAGGGTACAGCATTGACAAAAGATGATTTGGCAATATTACAGACACTTGCACATGTTGAAGGAACAGATCTCTATGGACTGACAAATGATATAAACTATTTTTGCGAAAATGGAAAAGATTATATTACAAATTATACAGCAAGTACCTCGAATGACAATAGTATGGTAAATAGTTATGAGACAAATATTTTTCTAAATGATTTTTCAAAATTTGTTCGAACTGCTACTGGGTTAAAACAGGAAGATTTATTATGGGGAGAACTTCCAAGTAAAGCAAATGATATTGTAATTTATACAACAGATGATACAAAATTAAAAGAAACCATTCCATATTATTTTCATAATCAAAGAAGTTGGCAGACTAACAGTTATATTAAAATGGAAATGACCATATGCGGTATTTTAAAAAAACCGACAAATCAGACTTACTTTTCAGAAGAATTAGGACAGGCTCTCGTTATGAGTGCATGGAAAACAGGAGCGGAACCAGTAAATTATCTACAAATACTTCAATCACAAGGGGAAAATAATAAATTATATAAAAAAGCAACTTTAAAAGATTGTATTATTTATACTGATGCAACTTTTGATTTTACGGGACAAGATATCGTTCTTTCAAAAAAGACAAAACAATCTTATGAAGAATGTACGAAAGCCTATTTAACAGTATCTTATGATGAGGGAAAGGGAGAACTATACGATATTTCAAAACAGATGAATGAATCTTCAGAAAAAATGGTTGCAGTTCCAGAAAAGATATTTGAACAACTTGCAAAAGAATTAGCAGGCAGCAGTCAGATTGGAGTTTATTTAGAGGATTATGCCTATACCAATCAAGTCTTAGAAGAAATAAAAAGGCTTGGATATGAAGTGATTAGTCCATTTCGAGCTTCTATGCGGGTTTATGATCCCAAAAAGGTATCAGAGAGACTAATTTCATTGGGAATTGCTTTCGTATCTTTCGCTATCCTTTTTATTTTAGAACATATTCTTTTACGTTCTCTTTTGCGACTAAAAGATGAAGATTATCTTACACTGCGATTTTTAGGAATGGGAAGAAAAATTCCCGTTAAAATTATCGCTGGAGAGATGTTCTTTTTTACAATTAGTGCATTCATAGGTGCAAGTTTTTTAATATGGATTAGTTCAGGCTTTATAGAACAAATTTCACATCTTATAAAATATTATAAGCCAGCACAATTTTTTCTTTTATTTATATTATTTTTATGCAATATAGAGTCTGCAACATTTGGATATGGAAGGCATTTAGAAAAGAAACTTGCAGTAGGACAAAAGAATGGAGGCAGATTATGATTTCTATACAAAAGTTAAATAAATATTATCGCAAAGGAAAGAGCAATGAAATTCATGTTATTAATAATACAACTTTAACTCTACCTCAAAAAGGACTTGTTTGTATTTTAGGGGAGAGTGGTTCAGGAAAAACCACACTTTTAAATGCAGTTGGTGGTTTAGACGATTTTGATAATGGTACAATAGAAATAGATGGAATAGTTATTGACGCAAAACACGATAAAAAATTTGAACAAGTAAAAAGAACACAATATGCCCATATTTTTCAGACAAGTTGTCTATTAGAAGATAGAACGGTAGAATATAATATACAACTTGCCCTTGGAATGTTTGAACTTACAAAACAGGAATTAGAAGAACGGATAGATAAAGCTTTACAGGCAGTGGATATGTGGAGATATAAAAAAAGACTAGCCTCAAATCTTTCCAGAGGACAGCAACAGCGTGTAGCGATTGCTAGAGCGATTGCAAAATCACCATCTGTTATCTTTGCAGACGAGCCAACTGGAAATTTAGATTTTGCTAATACAATGCGTATTATGAATTTATTAAAGAAAGTTTCTAGTCATTGTCTTGTAGTTATGGTAACACATGAAACGAACTTAGCAAATTTTTTTGCCGATAGAATTCTAGTGATCAAAAATGGACAAATTATTTCAGATCAAAATCAAGAAAATAAAGGTGGAGAACAGATCTCTGAAGATGTGAATTTATATTTAAAAGATTATAGAGAAACAACAATAACAAATAATAACTTAATGATTTCAAGTTTTTCCAATGAACAAATACCTCCACTGAAACTTTGGATCGTATATGACAATCATCAATTTTATTTACATGTTCCACAAAAAGAAAAGATAAGTTTTTTGGAAGAGAACAGTTTTCGAAAAATGATAAATGAATCAAGACCAAAATTAATAGATAGTGCTAATCAAGCAGAAATTTATGAATTTTTGCCTATGTCTTATAAAAAAGAACAAAGCCTTCCTTTTAAAGAAATAGTACGACTAGCATGGAATAATTTTTTGATAGGCGGAAAAAAACAGGTGATACTTGCTGTAGCTTTAATTATTATGGCAGTATTATCTGTCATTGCCACAGCAGACTTTTTAACAGTGCAATCGGTCGATTTAGGAAGTATTGTAACAACAGACTCGAATGAACTAATTTTAACAACACAAAAAAATGGTGGTTTTTCTAATACAGAATATGATAGCTATTTTTATCAATTACTTGAAGAATTACAAAAATTTGATAAGATAGAAAAGTTTTTATTTTATTTTCCAGTAGATTTGACATATAGCTATCACGGATTTGAACAATTAGAAGGATTAAATGTAAGATTGACAGGATATTCTTTTGCACCAATAGAAGAGCTTTCAGAAACTATGATTTTATATGGAAGGATGCCAGAGAATGTAAAGGAAGTTGTTTTAGATCTACGTGTAATAGAACGATTTTTAAATTCGGGAAATGAATTAACAGCAGTGTTTACAAAACCAGAAGAACTTATAGGAAAAGAGCTTACGATTCCAAGAAAGGATTGGAAACTAAAAATTTGTGGTATTTGTGACAGCCAAGAGCCAAACTTATATTTAGATCTTTATACTAGATTAAGTATTTCCACTTGGGTTGGAGATTTTTCAAGTTTAGAAGTATTAAAAGAAGCCTATCCGAACCAATATGAAACAGTTAAACTAAAAGAAAATGAAATTTTGGTATCAGAAAAATTTTATGAACAAAGAAAATTGGTACACAATACCGAAACTTACGATACCCCTTTAGGAGTGGAACTTAAAATAATAGGAACTTATCCAAATGAATTTGGATTTGATTTTGTTATCAGTAATGCAGGTTATGAAAATTTACTTACTAAAATGCTTTGTCATGCAAAAGCTATGATCCTAAAAACAAAAGAAAAGGAACAGGTAAAACAGTTTATTACAGATGGATTAACAGAAACGCTTCAAGAAAAACTTCAAATTTTTATTCAAGATCCCTATAAACAACAATATGAAAAATATGAACAAAATAGGAGAATAAAATTTGATGCAAGAGTAATTTTAACCATTACAGTAGCGATTATTTCTCTTGTACTTTTATATATCACTATGCGAACTACATCCATTCGAAAAATAGCACAAATTGCAGCTTATCGATTGATTGGAATTCCAAAGTCTGGAATTTATAAAGCTTATACAATAGAACTTTTTATGATTTCCGCTTGTACAACGATTCCTACTGTTTTTATAACAAGTGGAATTTTAAAGTTTATGGCTTCTATCCGTTCTTTAGAATCAAATCTCGTTTTTCCGTGGTATAGTATCATTCTTCTTACATTAGGGTTAAGCCTTTGTAATATACTGATTGGACTACTTCCGATAAGAACCATTCTGCGTCTTTTACCAGCAAAGCTAATAGCGAAATATCATATTTCTTTTTAGAATATTTGATTGCCCATTTTAGATTCTTCGTGTATAATAGAATCAACGAAAGAAGAAGGATAGATAGGAAGGTAGTTATGGAAGCATATACAGGATTTGCCTCAGTGTATGACCGTTTTATGAATGAAATTCCTTATGAAGATTGGGTTATTTATCTGACAGAGTTGTTAAAAGAATATGGGATTTCAAATGGTTTGATTTGTGAATTAGGTTGCGGAACTGGAAATATTACAAGGAGATTAGCAAAAAGAGGATATGACATGATAGGAATTGATTCTTCTTTTGAAATGTTAAGTCTAGCAAGAGAAAAAGAGTCTGAAAAAGCTACTGAGTCGATTTTGTATCTGATGCAGGATATGAGAGAATTTGAACTCTATGGAACAGTGGCAGGATTTATAAGTCTTTGTGACAGTATGAACTATATAACAAAAGAGGAAGAATTAGAAAAAGTGTTTCGATTAGTGAATAACTATCTAGATTCAAATGGTATTTTTATTTTTGACTTAAAAACTGCGTATTATTTTGAAAATGTATTAGGAAGTTCTACCTTTGCACAAAATGAAGAGGATTGTAGTCTTATCTGGGAAAATTTCTATGATACTAAGACAAAATTAAATGAATATGCTTTAACGATTTACTATCCTACTGAGCCAAAACAAAAATTATATGAACGAATAGAAGAAACACATATTCAACGAGCATACTCACTAGAAAAGATCAAAGAACTGTTAGTATCTGCTGGAATGGAATTTGTCACTGCATACGATGCTTTGACAAAATGTCTACCAAGTGATACCAGTGAACGAATTTATGTAATTGCAAAAGAAAAACATCAAGAAAATAAATGGTATTTATAAAAGAAAGGAAGGACAGCGTTTGGAAGGAGATTATATTGTAAAAGCGATAGCAGCTGACGGTCAAATCCGTGCTTTTGCTGCTACAACAAAACATACGATAGAATATGCTAGAAAACTGCATAATACCAGCCCAGTAGCGACAGCCGCTCTTGGAAGACTTTTAACTGCGGCGGCAATGATGGGAAGTATGATGAAGGCAGAATCGGATCTATTGACTTTGCAGATTCAATGTGATGGATTAATTGGTGGATTATTAGTGACAGCAGATGCTAGTGCAAATGTCAAAGGATATGTTTTTAATCCTGATGTTATGCTTCCACCAAATGAAAATGGGAAATTAGCTGTTGGAACTGCACTAGGACAAGGAGTTCTTCGAGTAATGAAAGATATGGGTTTAAAAGAGCCATATGTGGGGACTACGAACTTAGTTTCTGGAGAAATTGCAGAAGATTTGACATATTATTTTGCAACATCAGAACAAGTTCCTTCTTCTGTTGCCCTAGGAGTACTAATGAACCGAGAAAATACAGTCAGACAAGCAGGAGGTTTTATCATCCAGCTTCTGCCTTTTGCAAAAGAAGAAGTGATTAATCGACTAGAAGAGAAAATATCGAATATTACTTCTATTACAGAATTACTTGATTCAGGACTTACGCCAGAAGAGATTTTACAAGAGATTCTAGGAGAGTTTGGATTAGAGCAGACGGAGACAGTACCAACAAAATTTTGGTGTGGCTGTGAGAGAAAACGAGTGGAAAGAGCTTTGATTAGTACTGGAAAACAAGAGTTAAATCAAATGATAGCAGAAGGAAAAACCATTGAAGTCAACTGTCAATTTTGTAATAAAGTCTATTCCTTTACTATACCACAACTAGAGGAATTAATAAAACAGTCAGATACGGTATCTAAAAGTGTGGATACAGTATAGAAATGAGGTAAGTATGTCCGTTCAGACAAAATATCGGTTTGGAAGAAGTGCATTTCGTACTTTTGAGCAGGGATTAGAAAAAGAGTGGCTTTTAACAAATGGGATCGGAGGTTTTGCAAATAGTACAATTATTGGAGCAAGTAGCAGAGTGTTTAGTAGTTATCTAATTGCCTCTTTACATCCCCCAGTAGATCGAATGTTAATTTGGGCAAAGACACATGAGGAAGTAGTAATAAATGATACAGAATATGATCTTGCAGCACAGCAATATCCGGGACAACTTAGGGAGGGACAAAAGTTTCTAAACGAATTTACATTAGATATTATTCCGACCTATACCTATCAAGTAAATGATTTAATTATCCATAAAAGTATAGTAATGGAGTATGGAAAAAATGCGTCTTCGGTCTGTTATGAGGTAAAAGGGGGAGCAACACAAGCAGAGCTTCGTGTGATTCCACTGTTTCACTGTAGACCATTCAATACGACTGCAGAATCGAAAAAGGATTTAGAATTTCAAATAGAATTAAATCAGAAGAAGGAAAAAGGAGGACTTTTAATATTACAATCACCAAAATATCCTGAGCTTACGATTGAATTTTTTGCGTCGACAGGAACATTTTATGATCGTTCTAATAAAAAGACCTCTATGGCAACACCAAATTATTTGCTAGATGAAAATGAAGTGTTTTTTAAAGATCAAGTAACAGGATTTACAGGGGTTGATCATATGGCAACACCATATGAAATACATGTAATGATTCCACCAGAAGAAACCGTAAAATTTTATGTAAGCTGTTCTGTCCTATCAAAAGAAGGACAAAAGAAGAGTTTTGAAATTCACGCTTCTTCTGTAGATGGATTTCAGGCGGCTAAGAAGTATCAAAAACGAATACTTGCTCTTATGGATCAAATTCCCTATAAAGATCGACTGGCAAAAAGACTGGCTTGGGCAGCCGACGCCTTTCTTGTTGATAGAGAATCTACGGGATTAAAAACAATTCTCGCTGGATTTCCTTGGTTTTGCGATTGGGGAAGAGACACCATGATAGCCCTTTCCGGTTTGACTATGGCAACAGGGCGACTACAAGAGGCAAGAAGTGTATTAGAGTCTTTTTCAAAATATGTAAAAGATGGAATGATCCCAAATGTATTTCCAAATAATGCTTCTGAAGAACCTGGATACAATACAATAGACGCATCTTTATGGTATTTTTATGCAGTAGATCAATATTTAAAGCATGATACTACTTCACAGGGAAAAGAATTTATTAAAAACAAAATCTATCCATGTCTGAAAGAGATTATTACATATTATCAAAAAGGAACGGCTTATGGAATTCACATGGACGAGGATGGATTAATAGAAGGTGGAAGTGATCTAGATCAATTAACATGGATGGATGTACGAGTAGGAGATGTTGTAGTAACTCCAAGACATGGTAAACCAGTAGAGATTAATGCCCTTTGGTATAATGCTTTAAAGGTTATGGAAAATCTCTCAAAATATATGGAAGAGGATCAAAAAGTACAAAAAAAGTCAGAAATATATTCAGAGTTAGCGAAACGAGTTAAAAAAAGTTTTCGAAAGAAATTTTGGAATTCAAAAGAGGAATGTCTATATGATGTAATTACTGTATTAGAAGAAGGCTCGAAAAAAGGAAAAAAGAAAGAAAAAAGAGAAGTTCCAGATGACACAATAAGACCAAACCAAATCTATGCTATTTCACTTCCTTATACAATGCTTCCAATTGAAAAGGAAAAAAAGGTAGTACAAAAAGTATATGAACAACTCTACACCCCATATGGAATTCGCAGTCTTTCACCAAAAAATCCAGAATATAAAGATGAATATACTGGAAAATTACTCAAGCGGGATATGGCATATCATATGGGAACAGCATGGGCTTATCTTTCAGGGGCATTTATTACAGCATATTGTAAGGTAGGCGGATATACAAAGGAAGTTTTAGAACATGCTACAAAAATGTGTGAATATTTTGAAGAACATATGGAAGATGGATGTCTAAATGGAATTGCAGAGATCTTTGATGGCGATTTTTCCTGCACTGGAAGAGGATGTTATACACAGGCATGGAGTGTTGGAGAAATTCTTCGGGTTTATATAGAAGAAATCTTGCCAAGAGTATAGATATAAACCTATAACAGGAAACAGTTATAGTTTATATAAAAAAAAGAAAGGAAGCGAGTGTGTGAGTAAAAAATTAAAAAAATTGCTGGCACTTGTGTTAGCAGCAGTTACAGTGTTAGGCAGTATGCCGAATTTAGTATATGCCGAAGATTTTGCCTATACAGGTTCGAGAGAAACGGACTTCTTTCCAGATTCCGATCATACTGAATTAGATTTTGAGGAAATAAAAGTTGTTCAGTATGATACGTCAGAGTTCTATCAAAATATGGAAGAAATTCGAAAACTGTATGAAGAAAAAAGTAATATAGCTAAGGTACAAGAGTTATTTCTAAAAAATGGCGAGATTTATGACGAAATCAATACAATGTATAATCTTGCAAATATCTATTTATCTAAGGACGTTACAAGTGAACAGGCATTTAATGACTATTGGAGTGCTTATGAAATCGCCCTAAAGGTAAATGATGATTTTTTATTGTTGGCAAAAGAAATTTTACAAAGTGAATGTTCAGAAGCGTTAGAGGAATTATTAACGGATGAGGATATTGAATCTATTTTAGAGTCTGAACAGATGACAAAAGAGCAGGAACAGTTGTCCAATCAAGAACAAGAATTAATCAATCAATATCAACAGTTAGCAGTTCAGCCATTTACAGTTGAATATCAAGGAAATGAAATAGATGAAAATCAGTTAGTTGCTGCATATTATTCAGGAGTAATTGACTATGATACCACTATCTCTTTATTGGATCAAATTTATAAAAAAATGAATTCTGTTTTAGGAGAGGTATTTTTAAAACTGGTAGATGTAAGGAACAAACAGGCAGCTTCATATGGATATTCTAATTATGGTGATTTTGTATATACAGAACGCTATTTCAGAGATTATACCCAGACAGAGATACAAGAATTCCAAAGTGCAATAAAAGGAAATTTTCCTTTAATTTATCAGGAACTGTCGCTTTTACAGCAATATAATGCTTCGAAAGACTTTATGAATACACAATCTTCAATGGAAGATGCTTTGGAAATGCTTAAAATGTATATTCCAAAACTTTCATCTGAAATGGAAGAAGCATTGAACTATATGATAGAGCATCATTTTTACGATTTTGAGTATAGTGCATCCAAACAAGAAGGAGCATATACAACCGATTTAGGTTCTTATAATGCACCATTTATTATGGCACAGCCAACAGGAGGATTTAGTGATTTTTCTGGTACAGTAGTTCATGAATTTGGTCACTATAATTCTTTTTATTACAACCCAGTTAGCTGGAACCGACCAAGTCTTAATATTGATCTTGCAGAGATTCATTCTCAGGGATTAGAAACTCTATTTTTAAAATTCTATCCTGAAATTTTTAAAGAAGATGCTGATGCAGCTCAATGTTATACAATACGATGGTTAGTTGCTTCTTTAATGGAGGGTTGTGTTCAAGATGAATTACAACAGTATATCTATAGTGAAAAAGATCTCACATTAGAAAAAATCAATAAAAAGTATATGGAGATTTTAATTGATTATGGTTATAACGAAGAATCTCAAAGAGGTTCAGAGGCTTATCAATGGGTATTAATTCCACATACTTTCCAATCACCATTCTATTATATTAGTTATGCAGTTTCTGCCGCTGCCGCTTTTGAAGTATGGATGGAAAGCCAAGGCGACTATGATCATGCAGTAGATCAGTATTTGGAATTAGTCAGCTATGGATATGAACAACAATTTCGAGATACTTTGGATAAAGCAGGATATGAAGATCCATTAACGGAAGAATTTATTTCTGATCTTGCAGTAAAAATAGAAGATATTATGGAGTTAGAGGAAAAGATTACAGAAATTCTTAATGCTGATATAGAAGAAAATGAACAGGAAGAAGAACAGGAAGAAGAACAGGAAGAAGAGCAAGAAGATTCAACTTTAGATCAGCAAGAAGAAACAAAGCCAGAAGTAACTCCAACACCTGTATATCAAATCTATACAGTAAGAACAGGAGATACTTTAGCAAAAATTGCTTCTCAACATAAAATAAAAGATTGGAAAGAGATTGCAAACATCAATAAAATTGCTTCTCCTTATAAAATCTATGCGGGACAAAACATCTATCTACCAGAAAATGCAGTAATGAAGAAAGAAACTTACATAGTAAAGGATGGAGATACCCTAGGCAAGATTGGAAGTGCATATGAAATTGATTGGAGAGTAATCGCACAGAAAAATGGAATCTCTGCTCCATACACAATTTATGTAGGACAGAAATTAATTCTGGAATATTAAAATACATAAAAATTTTAGCAGCGTCAGAACCTTTTTGAAAGACGCTGCTAATTTTTTTTCAATTTTCTTTCTTAAAAATTTACTAAAGATTTCTTGAAGTCAATGTATTCTTGTGATAAGGTAATATGTAAACGAAAAAAGAAAGAAGGATGAAAAATGTTTGCAATTATAATCTATATTATTGCTGGATTAGGTGCGGGAATTGGAACAGGGCTTGCAGGACTTTCTGCCGCTGCTGTAATTTCTCCTATGTTAATTACATTTTTAGAATTTCCAGCATATGAAGCAGTTGGAATTGCCCTTGCATCTGATGTATTAGCTTCTGCAATTTCAGCATATACCTATGGAAAGAATAAGAACTTAGATATTAAAAATGGGTTAATTATGCTTTGTGCTGTTTTAGTTTTTACAGCAGTAGGAAGCTATGTCGGTTCCCTTGTTGAAAATAACACGATGGGAAGCTTTTCTGTTTTTATGACATTTTTTCTTGGAATTAAATTTATTATAAAGCCAGTTATGACAACAAAAGAACAAAATACCTCCAAAACTGTAAAGCAAAAGATTATTCAATCCATATTATGCGGAATTATTATTGGAATGATATGTGGTTTTATCGGTGCAGGTGGTGGTATGATGATGTTATTGATTCTAACCAGTGTATTAGGATATGAGTTAAAGACAGCGGTAGGAACCAGTGTGTTCATTATGACATTTACTGCACTTACTGGGGCAGTTTCTCATATGGTGATTGGTGGTATGCCAGATATAAAAGCATTAGTAGTCTGTATTCTTGCTACGTTAGTTGGGGCTAGAGTTTCTGCTCTTTTTGCAAATCGTGCAGAACCAAAGGTACTTAATCGTGTAACAGGAGTTGTATTAGCGATTCTTGGATTGGCAATGATTCTTGTAAAAAATATTTTTAATTAAAAGAGAAGGGAAGTAGTATGATATGCCGGGACTTATAACACATTATGTCTTTGGAAAAGAGGCAGTTAAAGCACTACCAGATTCTTTTATGAAAACAGTACTAAGAAACAAAAAAAGACCTTTTTATTTAGGAACACAAGGACCAGATCTTTTTTCTTACCGTTTTTATAAAATGCTCTATCACGATCATAGAAATATTGGTTCATATCTACATCACCATCGAACAAAAAGATTCTTTTTAGAGGGTGTAACTGTCTTAAATACAATCAATTCAAAGGAAGAAAAGGAATATTTTTTTTCTTATTTAACAGGATTTTTATGCCATTATATTTTAGATAGTATTTGTCACCCTTTTGTTTATGCTAGAACTAATTTTAATCCAAATTATCCCACAAATGAATATTATGGAAGACATTTGGCATTAGAAAATAGAATTGATAGTTATTATGCAAAAAACTATTTACATCAAGATTATGAAAAAATTCGACAAAATCGAATTTTTGATTTAACTTCAAAAGAGTTAAATGCAGTTTCGACTTCTTTGTCAAAAACGATTATTCGTACTTTTGAAGGATTAGAAGGTGCACAGAAAAATACACCAAAACAAATTTGTAAAATCATTCAAACAGCAAAATTAGAATCAAAATTATTATCTGATCCAAATAGAAAAAAAACAAAAGTAATTACTTCTATTGAAAAAGCTACAGTTGGCTATCACTTACTTTCAGATAAACTTATTACCAGACAACCAGAGGATGGACAGGATTATTTAAATTTAAGTAAAAAAATTTGGAAAGATCCTTGGAAGCCAGAAGAAAAATTTAATTGGTCTTTTCCAGAACTCTTTTCTACAGCACTCGATCAGGCAGTTAAACTGTTGAGTATATTTTTGGAAAATCCTTTAGAAGCAGTTTTGCTTTTAGATGATACATCGTATTATAGTGGAACAATATAAAAATCAAAAAATAAAATGATTGAAACTTCTCTACTTCTATTTTATAATAACTGTTGGATGAAACTTATCGATATAGAAACTTATTAACATATAATTATTAATAATATCTGGAGGAATCATTATGCAGCAATCAGTTAGCATAAATCTGGATGATACAAAGCAGTTGATTCGAATTGGCAAAGCATTTTCTGTAGAAGCCAGAATTGAGATTTTAAAGTTATTATGTACTCAGGAACTGAATATTAATGAAATAGCAGAACAACTTTCCATTCCAGCTTCCTCCGCAGCAGCACATGTCAGAGTATTAGAAGAAGCAGGATTAATTACTACAAGTTTAAAGCCAGGAATACGAGGTTCCATGAAATTATCAGAAAAGGCAGTAAAACAAATTGAAATTGATTTATCTACTTTACAAACAGCAAAAGAACGAACAGAAATTATTGATATGCCAATTGGAAATTATGTGGATTATCAAGTAGAACCTACTTGTGGTTTAGTAGGAGAAAAAGGGCCGATTGGAGAGGAAGATGAGCCTAGAGGCTTTTATGATCCAAAGCGAACAAAAGCAAAATTACTTTGGTTTGGACGTGGTTATGTAGAATATCGGTTTCCAAATAATATTTTAAAAAATGAAAGAGAATTGAAAATGGAACTTTCTATGGAACTATGTTCCGAAGATCATGAGTATAATCTAAATTGGCCTTCCGATATTACAGTATGGATTAATGGAATCGAAGCAGGAACTTGGACTTGTCCAGGAGATTTTGGGGGAAGAAGAGGAAAATTAAACCCTGCTTGGTGGCCAGATAAGAATACACAATATGGAATATTAAAGTTATGGTCATTAACAGAATCAGGAACTTTTATTGATAATAAAAAAGTAAATGAAAAGACTTTAAGGGAGTATCATCTGTCTAAACAGGATTATATTTCAATTCGAATTGGAATAAAAAAGACTGCGAAATATCAGGGTGGTATCAATTTATTTGGAGATTGTTTTGGCGATTATGCACAAAATATTCGTATGATAATTTATTATTAGGAAAAAGGAGTAGATAAAAATGGAACATTTTATTGTACCACAAGGGTATCATTCTGAACTGGATTTAAAGGCAACACAAGGGGCAATTAAACATATTAAAGATCATTTTGAAAGACAATTAGCAAAACAATTAAATTTAACTCGTGTTTCTGCTCCACTGTTTGTAAAACCAGAAACGGGATTAAATGATAACTTAAATGGTGTAGAACGCCCAGTCAGCTTTGGTATTAAAGAACAAAATGAAGCAGTTGCAGAAATTGTACATTCTCTTGCAAAATGGAAGAGGATGGCATTAAAGAAATATGGTTTTGTCTATGGAGAAGGCTTATATACAGATATGAATGCAATTCGTAGAGATGAAGATACAGACAATATCCATTCTATCTTTGTAGATCAGTGGGATTGGGAAAAGATTATTTTAAAGGATGAGAGAAATGAAGAAACTTTAAAAGCAGTTGTACGAAAAGTTTATCAAGCACTCAAAGAAACCGAACATTATATTGCAGATAAATATGATTATATCGAAGAAATCCTTCCAGAAGAAATTTCCTTTGTAACAACACAGGAGTTAGAAAATATGTATCCAACCGATTCACCAAAAGAGAGAGAAAGAAAAATTGCAAAACTAAAAGGAGCAGTATTTATTATGCAGATCGGTGGGAAATTACTCTCTGGACAACGACATGATGGAAGGGCACCAGATTATGATGACTGGAAATTAAATGGGGATATTATTGTTTATTATCCGTTATTAGATATTGGATTAGAATTATCGTCTATGGGAATTCGTGTAGATGAAGAGTCATTAGCAGAACAGTTAAAACTTTCCGAATGTGAGGAGAGAAGAGAACTACCATTTCAAAAATCAATACTAAATCGGGAACTGCCATATACAATAGGCGGTGGTATTGGACAGTCAAGAATTTGTATGTTCTTTTTAAGAAAAGTACATATTGGAGAAGTACAAAGTTCTCTTTGGACAAAAGATACGGAAGAAAGGGCAAAAGAATTAGGGGTATCATTACTATAAAAATCAGAACAATTTATCGATAACGCTGACAATGATATAAAAATTTTGATGAAAGGAGGAATTTTGACTATGAATAAACAAACATTGAAACAACTAGGGAGGGTTATATATTTTTAATTCTTCCAAAAGGAGGATTTTATGAACATAGAAACTGATACAATGCTTGAAACAGTCAATCAAATAATTAAGAGCAATTTTGGTTGCAGCGTCAAGGAAATAAGAAAATTTGAAAATGTTATTAATAATTTCGTATATTCCTTTACTGTATTAGATAAGGATTATATTTTAAAATTATACAGAAGTACAGACTGGCCCGAAAACGGCAAAGTCCAATTTGTAAATCAACTTTTAATTCAAAATAACATTCCCTGTGCCAAACTAATCACATATAGTCGAACGGATCCAATATATCCGAACGGCTATTTGATAGAACGAAAGTTACAAGGAATAGCGGCTGATAAAATATTGTTTGACAGAGAGCAAGAAATGGAGCTTTACGTAAAATTAGCACAACTGGTTTCTTCTATTCACAATATAAAGATTAAAAACTTTGGATATATAGGTAGTGGTATTGCCTGTTATGAAAGTATGACATCTTTTTTTGAAGATGAATTTGACAGGTTAGATAATGGATTAAAAGAAACGATTTCAGAAACAAAGTTAAGAAAGATGAAAGAAAAGTTTTTCAATACAATTTGTGATTTTGAAGATTTACCGTCTGTTCTTTGCCATAGTGATTTGTCAAAGAAAAATATAATTGTACAAGATAATGGTGAAATATTGCTTATTGACTGGGACGATGCGATTGCGTTTAACTGGATGGCAGATATATCTCGATTGACATTTTGGATGAAACTAAATTATAACGAGCAAGATTGTGTACTGTTTAGAAATACATTTTTGAAACATTATCAGACTTCTTACCGCAAATCTGAATTTATTTCTTTTGAAAGTGCGTTCCATATCTATTCTGCTTTGGATTCCCTGCTCTTTTTTAAAAGTATTAGTGATAAAGAAATGGGAAATCGTTTAAAAATCTATCTCAACAGCTTAGATTTGCAATAGGAGGTAGAAATGACATGAATATTTTGTTATTGTTGAGGAATATTTTAGAATAACAGCTTTTGCATTGGTGCCCGAATACTTTAATAATGTTGAACGTTTAGTTGGAAAATGCAGCAACGATGATTTCAAAAAATGGATTTAGTATCTTTAGCGGAAATGCTATTTACGCTTTTATAGTATAAAAATTTTATTTTGCAACAGTTTCCTATAATACTTTATCATATTTGTAATTTATTCTTAAGTAAGATCTATTTTTCAATAACCTTTTCTGGTTAAATTCATAGAATTTTATTCCCAAATTTACTCTTTTAAATATCTATTTTAAATAAGAGTGAAAATTTGCAGTTAAAGAAAGTTCGTGTAATATTACATTACACGAACTTTC
>CAJUGJ010000014.1 GCA_910586015.1 uncultured Lachnospiraceae bacterium | reverse complement strand
TGGCGGAGCGAATTTCTTTTTGGATGCGTTAGCATCTTTTTCTTTTGTTTCGTTTCGTCTATGTCTATTAATGGGTACAATTTGTGGTTCAACTTGTGGTACAGTTTGTGGTACAGTTTGTGGTACAATTTGTGGTACAATTTGTGGTACAAAATCGCCCCCTTTTTTGTACTGCAAAGAAATCATTTGATAGACCGCTGACTGATTTCCTTTTCTTGATCGCCATACAATGAGCCCTTTTTGTTCCAGTTCATTTCTTGCCCTCTTGATAGCCTGTGCATTTAATCCTGTCTTAGATGTTAGGATGGATACAGCTACCGTAAATTCCGATTGCCAACCAGATTTATTTGCTATGTACATTAAACCATGCCATAATGCAATCGCTGGTGTAGACAAAGAATTTAGTTCGAGCCGATCATAAAATGCTTTGATTTCTGTAATATAATCCATTTGGATTCCTCTTTCTCTATTTATCTTTATACTTTTCAAGGATCTGCATTGCCTGATTCCACATGGAAAATGTCATTTCTTTAAAATTCGATATATGATAGTTATTTAGAACGGATTGCTCACTGACACCTTTCTTCATAATCGTATTCCGGATGGTTGCGATTTTTATTTCATCAATCAACGTATTTTCTAGTTCTCTTTGTTCTGGATTCTTTCCCTTTGCTTGTACTCCTGTATGGCTTTCTGCATCGGGATCGGAGATTTCCTCGGTCGGGATACAAAAGACCTGAAAACAGGCATATTTAAACGCAATCGCCATCGCTTTATTCGTGGCTTTATCTCCACTGTCCATTCCTTCCCCTACCGTGACTGCTTCTACACTACTTCCATCCTCAGCACAAAAGCGAAATCGCATCTTACAGATGGAGTAAATTAGATTTGCTCCCTTATTCGTCTGCCTCTCTTCTCTGGACTGCTCCAAAATTTCTGGTACAATAAATACTTTATGGTGTACTAATGCTGGGTTGATCGCGTTCATCACATCGTCAATCCCACGATACATAAAACCCTGTTGGAGATTCTTTTTATTTTTTCCAACTGCATTGATTTCCCCCATAATGGCAGGAATGGCTTGAAAAATCTTTCCTCCTACTGTTTCCATCCTTATTCCTCCTCAAATCGAATATAATTTCTTCTTAAAAAGTCTTGAAACTCCTTTAAAAAGCTTTCTCGAACATAGACCTTTACGGTCACTTCTGGTTCTGCCACAAATGGCTCAATCTCTTCTGTTTGGGTTGCTGCTTCAAATGGTTCTAAACTTCCTTCTTCTGTCTGTTCCATTGTTTGAAAAACAGGAGCTTTCTCAAATTCTGTCACTGTTTCCTCTTCCTGAGAAGAAAGAACTTCTTGTAAATCTTGAATCTTTCTTTGTTCCTCTTCTTTTCTTTTTTCTTCCTCCTCCCGTTTTCTCTGTTTCTCTTCTCTCCTTCTTTGCTCTTCCTCCCGTTTTTTTTGTTCCTGTGCAAGAATTTCTTCTTTCATGCGTTTCCTTATCTGCATTTCTTCGATAGCAGCCTGTAAGCTTCCTGTCGTTTTTAAAACAGCAAGTCCTTCTTTTTCAAACTCTGATTGCATGGATTGGAGCGTTCGGATAGAACCCTCAACTTGTTCAAACGCTTGTTCTATCTCTTCCCGAATCTTTTTCTTGCTATAGATAGAACTCTCCCACTTTTCATCATAAATTTTATAGAGTGGAAGCCATTCTTCTAAATCCCCTTTTGCTGCATCGTAAATCCTTTGTATCTCCTGCTGTTTCTCTCTTTTTCTTTGCTTCTCAAATTCTTTTAACTGGCTATCAAGGATTTGTACTGGCTCATCATATAATGCAATGATTTCTTTTGCCCTTTTTTCAAACGCTTCATAGGGTTTCATCCATGCCTTCTTAATGGTTTTCCTCTCCTGCTCTAATCCTTCTTTTTCTTTTCGGATATCTGCTAGGATTTTCTTTCCATCCTGAATCGTTTCTTCTGTAACAACGACAGAACGATATTCTTTTACCTTGGCACGAATAGAAGCCTCTACTTCTTGTAGATTATCTTCTATTGTGCCGAGGTTACTAATCACTCTGACTGGTACTAGCTCCATCCTATCTTCCCCTTTCTTATTGCAAAATCACAAAGTATCGTTTCATCGTCTAACTGATAGCAAGGATCTTGTTCATACTCTTCGTTTTCGTAGTAGATTAGATTTTTACAGCAGTCACATGTTTCATATTTTCTTCTCTTTTTTAATAACATTTCTTTTTTTTACCTCATTTCTATGAATTATATCTTCTTTATGATTATATTATACACTGTTTCGGTTATTATGTCAAGTAGTTTTTACATGTTTTTGATTATGTTTTTACTCAAAACAAAAAGGACACTATCATTTCAGTGTCCCTCTCTGGCTATCTCATTTCTTATCTGATATCATCCAGTGAAAAAGAAATCTTATTGTTATCTTCAAATTCTAAGGTTAAACTTGCCCCTATAAAGTCTGCAATCTTGATTAAATCCTCTGCTGAGAAACTTCCACGGTTAAATTTATTACTTAGTGATTGATTCGTTATTCCAAGATACTTTGCAAGATCCTGATTCCTTTTTCCCCGAACTGCCATTGCTGCCTTTACCTTATCGGTAACTGGCATATCCATTCCTCCCTTCCTTGGTTCTGGAATGATAGTATTATAGCACACTTTCCTGATTTTTTAAACTAAATTTATTAGTTTTTACATCAAATATAGTATTGTCAAGGTACAATCTCTTTCCTTACCTGTCCTATTAAACTGGTCGATATCGACCAGTTTTTCTATCTCCTTTGTTCGAGATGTGGAAAGTGTCACTACCTGATTTCTATAACCTTATCCTGCTATTTTTTCTATAGTTGGATAGATTTCATATTTTTTTAGCTTCTCATATAAAAACAATCTGCCCTTTTGTGTCCATTCCGTTTGCATAATCACATCGGTTTGACCATTGGAGCGTATAATGTCAATCGTTTGACTATGTACATATCCTTTTCCCTGATACTCTGCATATAAAATCCATTGTTTCCCTACTTTGTGTTGTATCCCTATTTCTTTGAGCTGCTTATTAAATGCCTTTGCCGACATTCCATAATCTTGTGCAATTTGTGTGACAAGTACGGTTGACTTACTTTTTAAGATCACATCAACATAGTTTGCTTTTGGTGTCAGTTCGGAAATTTTCTTATTCATGGCGATGGTTTCCTGCTCTAAAGCTTCTCGTTCCTGTTTCAAACGTTTGTTTTTCTCTCTTTCTTCTTTGAGTTGTGTCGCAACTGCAATCAGCAAATCTGGATTGTTGATAAGTTCATCTGTTGCATACATTCCATGATTAAGTACATTCGGAATAACTTCGTCAAATATCCAACTTTCAAATTTCTCTGCACCCTGCAACTCACTTTTTACTGCAAGCCTTACCACATCTCCCTGTGGTATGATATTGACTTCTAAAGTCTTCGTTTTGCTCTGCGGATGGGGTATACTGTGTTTTGCCGTATACCTGCAATGTACAGAAACTGCGTCATTTGGTCTTATATATCCCAAAGCTTTTGCTACATCTGACGCCACAAAATAGGGCTTTCCATCAATTTCAACTGTTCTTACAATTCCGAACTCTGCGTTTTGAAAAATCTGTAACTCATTTCCCATTTTCCTTCTCCTCTCTATCTACTACTCTGTAGGACTTCTACAAGAGTAGTATTTTTAACTTTATGGATTGATCGTTTCTAATTGTTTATACAGTCCTATACAGATATCACTTGCAAGATCATATTGTTTTAGACCAATTAAGGTACAAGCATTATAATAGAGAAATGTATACACTTCGGTATCTGGTGTTATACAAATATTTCCTAACTTTTCTTTTACGTTTTTTAACATTTCTTTTGCAGTCTTTTTTGCTAATGAATGACTTACTTTTTCTTTCTTAATTTCCTTTTCTTCCTCTTTTTCTTTTAGTAAAATATCTTCGATATTTCCATCTGAAATAACTAATTCCATCCAATCTGGACATGGTGTAGATAACATTATGACTGGCATCTGATTTAGCATAGCAGCAATACTTTGTGTTAGTGACATTATGTTCCCCTTTCGTTATAACCTTTTATGACTTCCTTTCTTCCAATCCAGATCCTTTCCAGCGGTATCCTGTAATCTCCCAAAATTTTCTCGGGAAAATTACAAACTCGGCTCTCCCCTTTATCTCCTGATATTGTTTTAAGGAAGTAATCTTAACTCCATCCTTTATCACAACACCCACCGGAAACCATCCTGCAATCATCCCTGCCTTAACCCAATCAGGAGATTTGTGCATAATTTGTGCTGCTTCTATTACAGGTATATTCCCAGCAGGGAAATCTGGTACTGGCTGCATCTGACTTAGTAAGGTACGACAAAGTTCTTCTATGATTTGCGTATTTGTTATTTCCATCCTTTCACCTTCTCCCTTTATAGCTCTTTTCTCAATTTTGTGATATAATTTCCTTATCATTTGATAAGGTCACACCCTTTACAGGGTGTGTGGATTGAAATACGGATTTACTGGTAGTTTGGTAGGAATTCAGTAAAAATTTTTCTGCAATATTACGGGCGTCTTTTCCCAAATACACGCCTGTAATATTTTGGAGCTTTTCTCTTGCGACTTCAAAAAAATACATCTTTCGGTTTCCTTCGACTTTTCCTAAACAATCGACTTGATATAAACAATAGTTACAACAGTACAGCATACTGTCTTTGTATTCGCAACCTTGGAGGATTCTCGCAATACAATGTAAATCTTTTTCTGTTAAACTTTCTATTTTTCTCACCTCTTTTTCTCCATACGTTGCTCTTTCTAACTGCTACATTTCGTTTTGATTACTTTCCTTTAATCATTATCTATTGAAACTTTAAGTGCAGCAGTGATTCTTTTAATTGTTTCTTGTGGTACAATCATCCGACCATTGATAACAGCGGATATATAAGTACGAGAGTATCCTGTGATATCACTTACATCTTGTAATGTCATACCAGATAATATCATCTTGACTTTACACTGTTTACCCCATTCAGGTATTTCTTTTTTCATAATTTTCTCCTTTTTCAGATAAATTTAACTTTCATTTGTTATAGCGATATGTTATAATAAACAAAATGTTATTGTAACTTTTTGTTTTATAAATTTATTATATCTCGTAAATACGATATATTCAAGAAATTTTTTCGTATTTACGAGATTTCAGCGATTTTCACAAAATGAGGTTTCTTAATATGGTAGATCTATCTAATTTTTTTTTAAGAATAAAAAATCTAGGTTTAACTGCAAAAAAACTGTCAGATGATACAGGAATATCAACGGGCAATATTAGTGACTGGAAAAGTGGAAGAAGTATGCCTACTGCATCTAAACTTGTTATTCTTGCTGACTATTTAGATTGTTCAGTCGACTACCTTCTGGGAAGAACTGATAATCCCAAAACAAATAAATAAACATATTATTGTAACTCTCTATTTGAAAAACAATATGAATTTAAAGGTGAATTAAAAGGATATTTAAAATGCTACGAGGAAGAAATAACAAAATGAATAGGAGTGACTCTATGTCAAAAATAGGAGACTCTTTTGATGACTATACCCAAAGTGCAAATACACTATTTCATTTTATGCACGAAAGTAAATATCTAAAATCTATTTTAATAAACAGGGCTATTATTCCCCGATATTGTATAGAGAACTTTGAATATCTTCATATTCATAATAAAAATGTTAATTATAAAGAAGTTGCTATACTCCAAAAATGTTTTTGCGATATTCCCCTCCATAAGATTACAGATACTTTTGAGTTAAAAGGGGTCGGAAACGCATACCAATCATTAACTGATAACGAAAAATATTCCCTAGAAAAAAATAATTCTCATCCTGCATTTTATGGTAAATTCGCTATTGCTTTTTCAAAAACGTGGGGTGAAAATAAGAATTTTCAGCCAATACATTATTTAAATGAAAACTCCTTATATACAACATCGTTTATTAGGCTATTAAATAATATTTTAAATACTGATAATATTTCTGAGGAATATGCAAGAGATGTTCTTAATACATTATTGTTTATAAAACCACTTCGTGGCATTATCAAAAGAGTAATTTCAGAAAATATTACTATTGAATTTTACAAAAATTTTCATGATGAACAAGAATGGAGATACACTCCAGATCCTTCTATATTATCAACTTTAAAATTAGAATCTATGATTGCAAATCCAAAGATACTTAATATTTCTGATAATATAAAAAGAATTAATAATAGCTTAGAAAAAGAAAATTTTAGAGCTTTATGGCTAGAATATAATTATAAGGATATTCGATATATTATTGTTCCTGACTCATCATCAAAAAATGAAATTATAAATACAATTATACATATACCAAATAAACAATTTGATAGTCAATCCGATGTTTTAAATCAAAAATATGCTTTAATTAGCAAAATTCTTGTATTAGAAGAAATTAGAAAGGACTTATAAAATGTCAAATATATTAAAAGAAATTTTTTCAGATAAATCGTTTGACCTTGAAGGAAAAATTCAGTTTCACAATAATGAAGCTTATAAAAAATTTCTTGAAAAACTACAAATAGTACAAGATCAAGGAAAAAGTATAGAAGTAGAAGGAGTATCTTCAATTACTACAAATCTTAAAGACGGACAAAGGCAATATCCTCTTTTAGTAGAAAATAATATAACAAGTCTTATTATCACACCATCAAAAACGGATATTCCAATTATTTTAGATACAAAATATGGGCAAAAAAATTTATTATTTCAATTTTACAAAACAACAAATGAAAGTATTTTAGAAAATGATGAACATGAAATTGTATATTTTAGAATTGTATTTCCAAATAACGATTTAAATTATTTTATATTTAGTTATAGACTACAACCACAGTTAGCAAAAACAATCAAGGATATTATTGAGAGTTATAATACTGCTATAGCATTTTTAGATAAATTATTTAATTATAATAATGAGGAGCAATCTCAAGAAGAATATGAACTAATATATGAAACTAAAAAAACCTTTCTAGCATCAGAGGCACTTTTTCAAAAATTATACTTAATAGAAGAAGAATTTAAGTTATCTTTTAATCCTATAAAAATAAATAATATAAAAAATGATGAGCAAACATTATATAAACAAATTGAAGAACTATACTTGCTTCTTAGTGAAAAAAAAGTTATTCGATTAAATGCTAAATTAACTAATTCTGAATCTAGTACATTAAAAATCCTATCAAAAGATCAAAAAATAGAAATAGGTGAAAAAATAGAATTTACATTTATTTCAGATTCGAAATATACAATTTTAAATGAAACGATTTCTATTTATACAGCTAGTTTATTATGCAATGCTGTCATTAAAGAAATTCAAGAAGAAAAAGATGGTAGTAGAAAAATTTTATATGGTGAAGTGGATAGTCAACCTATGTATATTTCATATTCTGGATTTAAAACTATAGACGAAGCACAACAAGAAAAAAATCACATTATGGAGCATATTGAAACATATAAAAATGCGTTGACTGTTGATCAATATATAGAGCTATCAAATAAAATTTAACTACTTTTATTTAGTATAGTATCATGTATAATGTACTTGCCCCACTTCTTAAGCGGGATTTTTGCTGCAAAAAGTTAAAAATGCGAACCTAAAGTGATCATAAAAACCCTAGGAGATTCGAAAAAAAAATACATTTAATTAATACTAAAATTATTATCTAAAAAAGAAATTAATGGTTGTAATTAGTCGTTAAAAGAATTATAATAGAAATTGTACAAAATAAATAAACTTTTTTGTATAGTTTTGCAGTCACACTCCGCAAGGGGTGTGTGGATTGAAATAAGTAAAAAAGGACTGGATAACAACTGGAATTGGTCACACCCTTTACAGTGTGTGTGGATTGAAATATCTGGAGCATTTGCACCTATTACAGCGGCATAAGTCACACTCCGTATGGGGTGTGTGGATTGAAATATAGCTTTATTTTTAAAAAACCACATATGTGTCACACTCCGTATGGGGTGTGTGAGTTGAAATGGCAATGGTAGTCCATCCAAACGTCACCCTGCAAAAGGATGAAAAGAGCCAGATAAGGAAAAACATCTTGTATCCTGCTGTCGAATATGTTATAGTAGAAGCAGAAAAGGGAAGCCAGTAAAACGGCTCTACCCCTAAAAAGTAGTTGGTTATATTATACAGCCGTCACTATTGGTGGTAGTTGGCGGCTATTTCTTTTTGTCCTTGAAAATCTTATAACAAAGACTTACAAGGACAACAACGAAAATACAAAAATAGAAAGAAAAATTTTTTCTGGGTCAGATAAAGCAGTATTCGACCCGGTTTTTGTATAGGAATTTTACGATTAGTGTGATACAATCAAATGTACAAGATGGTATGTAAAGTGGAAATCGATAAGAGAAATTAATTTTAGAACAATCAAAAGGAGGGGAATATTGTGAAATTGGTATTTGAGGGAGATGGTTCATTTTTTCTTCCACCGAATCAATTGTCTACTTTTGAACATAATGGGAAAAAATTGCACTGCAATGTTGATTTGTTAATAGAAGATTATAAGGGAAAGAATGCAGACTGGGTAAATGTCAGTGAAATATTCAATTCAAATAGTACAGTTAATTCTGAATATGCAATGAAAACAGATGTCAGCAATCCCATTATTGTAGTTCGATTCGATGATGGAACTTATGAAACTTTAGATGGAAATCACAGATTGTATAGAGCAGCACATGAAGAACAATCCCAAATAAAAGCACATATCTTGAATGAGTCAGAACTTAATAAATATATTATGGATTAAAATGGTGAATGAATCCAGACCGAAGTCTGGATTTCAAACTGTAGACAAAGCGACTCTGATATTTATATTCCAGAGCCGTTTTTCTTTATCAAACGAATTGTGTTCAAAATAGAATTTTTGTGTGGTTTTCTTTTCTCCAGCAATCCCCATTTTGCCTTTATCTTTGCTAACTTTTTCAAATTCATACACGCAGATGTACGGAAAAGCCCGGATGGAAATGAAGGTCGGGCTTTTCCGTACATCTGTGTATATCGAAAACCATGATTCTCCTTTGCACTTCCAAAGAGTCTTTCTATGGTTTCTTTTCTTTTTGCATACAAATCCTTCATTCCCACCAGTCAATTGCTTTGTCTATGATTCGTAGAAAGTGATCCTGTGGCACTATGTCATCCATGCAAAAGAACTGCACCTGTTCTCTTTTTTTATCTGCATTTTGTGTCATCATAAATAGAAATACCTGCCTTGATTTGATACTTCTATTATACTAGAAAAATACACCAAAATTTACATAAACACTGAAATTTACGACATTTGACATAGAAAAATCCCGCACAAAAGTGCGAGACTTTGTCTACAGTCTGAGCTTTTTATCATATATTATGAAAAAAGCTTTTTGAATATTATAAAGAATTAACAATATTCTTAAATTGGAATGTTGACAATCTGATTTTTATATGATATTATTAAAGTGTCAACAGTAAGTCTTACGTAAGTGCCGCTATCTCGGTAAGGGTTATGTATTAGCCTCACTCGTAAGCAATTGGCATTGATAATCCAGCAGGCTTAATAATAGCCTGCTTTTTTTGAGAGGACAATCATGGAATATTTATATATTGATGAATCTGGTACGATGACAGTATCACACAATAAAACACATCCATATTTTATTATATCAATCGTTCGTGTAAAGGATAAAAATAGATTAAAGAGAGTTTATAAAAGATTTGTTAGTTCACATAAAGATGAATTAAAAATAGCTGATAAAAGAAATCTAATGTTTAAAGAATCGAAATTTTTAGAACTAAAAGGAAATTGTTTTACCCCAACTCTAAAAAGAGATTTTGTAGATTTTTTTTGTAGAAATGAATATTTTGAACTATTTTATATTGTTGTTAATAACAGCCAGATACAAGCAAAATTTTATGAAAATACAGCAAGAGCTTTTAACTATCTTATAAGATTGGCTTTAGAACAATACATACAAAACGGTTATATTTCTAATAATAGTTTAACTCTTCAATTAGATGAAAGGAATGAAAAAACCGAAACAAAGTACTTTTTAGAAAATTATTTGCAAACAGAACTTGGGTTGAATAATATAATAAATGGTGACTGTAAAGTGCAATATTTTGATTCATCAAATAATTATATTATACAGATTGCAGATGTTTTTTCAAATTTATATTTTTCAGAATTAAAGACTAATATGTATAAAAAAGAAATCTATCGAATGAAACAAGATGGCTATTTGAAAAATATTCTTGAATTTCCATATATAAAAAAATAAACTCAATAGAATAACAAACCTATAATATCTATATTATTTAAAATAGATGCTGCTCTGATTTATGAAAAAATCAGGGTATTTTTTATTTTATAGTTTAAAAATAAAAATTTATTAATACTTTTATAGTTTATATGGATTGTATTGAAACGATATCTTAAAGCAATTATAATAAACTGATACAAAATATCGAGAAAGAGAGTTTGAAAGGATCATGAAATTACAGTCGAAAACATCTAGGAAACGGAATCGAAAAAACTATCGTCATCAAGAAATGAAGTTACCAAATGGCTATGGAACTATTCGTGTTTTATCTGGAAACCGTCGTAATCCTTATTGGGTTGGTGTAAATCCAAAACTATCGGAAAAAGGAAGCTATCTATATGACTGTCTAGGAACATATCCCGATCGCATCACAGCGATGGAAGCTCTAATGGAGTATCATAAAGAACCCTATAATCTTCAAAATAGAAATATTACATTTGAGGAGGTCTATCAGGCGTTCTTTGCGGATAAATACGAACATTCCAAACGCTCCTATTCTGTTGCTTCTCGAAATAGTACGGCTGCTGCCTTTAAAAATGTAGCTGCTCTCCATCAAAAGCGATTTTTAGATCTTACTACTGTCGATTTGCAGCGTACCGTAAACCAGTGTACTCTCAAACATGCTTCTTTAGAGCTTATCGTCTCTCTATTTCATCAAATGTATGACTTTGCTGCCCGTGCAGGAATCACTCGAATCAATGCCTCTCAAGGGGTGAAAATCGAGATTCCAGAGGATGATGAACATGGAATTCGCTTTTTAGATAGTGATATTGATATATTACGCAAGCATACGTATGATGATGATGTTAAAATGATTTTTATTTATTTATATACTGGATGGAGAGCAACCGAACTGACCGAACTTCCCAAAACAGCAATTTCTTTTTCTGATCTTACTATGACAGGTGGAAAAAAGACAGCAGCAGGAAAAGATAGAATCCTTCCGATCCATCCCTTTATTCAGGAATTTGTGCATTATTTTTATTCTCAGTCTGGCAGCTATTTCTTTACATCTGGTACGACTCCTCTATCTTATTCTAGTATAAAGAAACGATTTCGTACTGTACTTACTCGTTATGGATTATCTCAAAGGTATACCTTACATGACTGTCGGCATACCTTTGCTTCTTGGTTAAGTGATATCGGCACTCCAGAAGTGATTCAGGATCGTTTAATGGGACATGCTTCTAAGACTTTAGATAACAAAGTTTATATCCATAAAACAGTAACACAGTTACGGGAGTGGATTCAAAAACTCCCATAACTGTGTTATTAATGTGTTATTAGTGAAGTATCGTTTGTAATTATTTACATCTTGCTAAACCCGCATAAATAAACGATTTTTATATGATTTCATATCTTATGAAACTATTAATTTTTAAGAGGATATTAAAAAGGTCAAATATTCCCTTACTAAATCAATTTTAGTACACTGATATAACATACGTGCTCCTACTACATCCTCAATTTCATTAAAAATTAGTTCTCCACTTTCTCCAATTAAAAAATCAATTCCTACCAATCCAAACTCGAACTGATCGATAATTTTTTGAACTAATGCAGTTTCTTGTTCTGACAACGAATAAGTATGAACGGTTCCTCCCAGTGAAAAATTAGATTTAAATCCCTCTTTTGCTGTACGTAAGATTCCAGCTAAAATTCTTTTTCCAAGTACATATACTCTTAAATCTTGATGTTTTGTTCCAATAAGAGGCTGAAATACTGTATCTGAATAGCCAACTCTTTCAAATACAGGAAAGTCTTCTTTTTCCTCTACACAAAAGACTTGTCCTCCTCCATGACCATCTACTGCTTTTATGACATATTGTGCCTGATATTCACTTCGATACTGTGTCACCATTGAATTTTTTACAAACATGGTGTCTATCATTGGAATCTGTAGCTTTGCTATATATTGATATGTTCTTGCCTTATCATTACAAATTTCTGATACCTTAGAAGAATTAAATACTCGCACCCCCATTTGTTCTAAGTGTCTTGATAATAATGGATATATAGTCCGTATAATTGCAAATTCTGGAGGTTCTTCTAGTTTTCCTTTTTGTCCGACAAACCAAGTATTATTTTTAACTCCAAATATAAGTTCCTCAATCAAAATCAGTTCGACTTTTAAGCCCAATTCTTTTCCAATTCGAATATATTCTTCGATATACCATTGATTTTTTTTAACATCTGCCTGTTGATAAATCAGCCATAACCGTCTGTTTGTACTTTTCATAGTTACTCCCTATACTTTTTTACTTCCTTAATTAAATAATTTAGGATCTCTGTCGCAACATCTATATTGGTACATTCTAATATGGTTTTAAAATGAGCATTGGAATTCACTTCACACACTAAAAAATTCCCATCTTCTCCAAAAAGCAAATCCACTCCTGCAAAGCTTAACCCTAACAGCTTACAGCTCTTTACTGCTAACTCTTCCTCTTTTTCCTTTGCCTGATAAGCTCTTGCACTTCCTCCATTCGATAAATTTGCTCGAAAATCTCCTTGTTCTGAAAAGCGATACATTCCTGCAACTACTTTATCACCTACCACTTGTAGGCGAAGATCTCTTCCTATACTGGAAGTTATTAATTTCTGAAAAATCATTGGTTTTGTTCCGATATTTTTTACAATTTCCAATAACTCTTCCTCATCTTTTGCTAAATATACCTGTGCTCCAAAAGATCCGAAACTTTCCTTTACTACCATAGGAAATCCTAATTGTTCTTTTATTGTAGTTAAAAAGTTATAATTGGAATATCCAACTGTTTCATACGTAAACGGTGCTGCAATTGTTTTTGGCATATCAATTCCTGCCTTGGACAATCTTTGATGAGTTGCCGATTTATCATCACATAAGGCAATAGATTGTGCACTATTATAAACTAAAAGTCCTAAAGATGTTAACCATGTTGCCAATCTGACATCTTTATCCCAAAATAAAACAAAATCCGGTACAGTCAGACCAAACATTGAAAAATAATCTTTTGGAGAAATACCATAATAAATTGGAAGTTCCGAATTATAAAATACCTCAATTTCAATTCCTAAATGTTGTGCTGCTTGTTCTAAAAGTTGATCTAATTCCTTAAACTTTTTTGTCCTTAAATACTCATTGACTACCATCCAAGCTTTCATCATTTTTCTTTTTGAGCGTTTTTCTAAAGATATTCTTCTATATATTGCTCAAATTCCTCCATTGTCATTAAGATTTTTCTCGGTTTTGTTCCTTCCTCTGGTCCTACTACTCCTGCCTGTGCTAACTGATCCATAATTCTTGCTGCTCTGTTAAACCCAATCTTATAAACTCTTTGTAACATTCCAATAGAAGCTTTTTCTTTTTCAATAATAAATCTTCCTGCTTCAACAAAATAATCATCTAAATCATTTGCTGAACTTGTTCCTCCATTTTCAGAAGATTCTCCTCCTAAAATATGTTCACTAAGTTTATCGTTATATTCTGTCTGTCCGTTTTGTTCTTTTAAATAATCTACTACTTCACTGACTTCTTTATCTGAAATAAAAGCTCCCTGAACTCGAATTGGTTTTGGAATTCCAGAAGGAAAAAATAACATATCTCCTCTTCCAAGTAAACTCTCTGCTCCTCCAGAATCAATAATTGTTCTGGAATCAACTGCAGAAGAAACCGCAAACGCAATTCTTGAAGGAATATTTGCTTTAATTACACCTGTAATTACATTAACAGATGGACGTTGCGTTGCAATAATTAAATGTAGTCCTGCAGCTCTTGCCATCTGTGCTAGACGACAGATAGCTGTTTCTACTTCATTCGAGGCAACCATCATCAAATCTGCAAGTTCATCTACAATAATAACAATTTGTGGCAATTTTTCATACTTTGGATCATTTGATTCTTCAATTTCAGAAATTTTTTCATTATAGCCTCTCAAATCTCTTACTCCTAATTGTGCAAATTTTTTATAACGATCTGTCATTTCTGTCACTGCCCAATTTAATGCTGCTGACGCTTGTTTTGGATCAGTAACGACTGGAATTAATAAATGAGGAATTCCGTTATAAATACTTAACTCAACTACTTTTGGATCTATCATAATTAATCGAACTTCTGATGGTTTTGCTTTATAAAGAATACTCATAATCAAAGTATTAATACAGACTGATTTTCCAGAACCAGTTGCACCAGCAATTAGAAGATGTGGCATTTTCCCAATATCTGTAACAACTGGCTGTCCACTGATATCTTTGCCGACTGCAAATGCAATCTTAGATTTATGATCTTTAAACTCTTTATGATCTAAAATTTCTCTAAGTAATACAGATGAAGTTTCTTTATTTGGTACTTCAATTCCCACTGCTGCTTTTCCAGAAATAGGTGCTTCGATTCGAATATCAGAAGCTGCCAGATTTAATTTAATATCATCCGAAAGACTTGTAATTTTACTTACCTTTACCCCTTGTTCTGGCTGTAATTCATATCTTGTTACAGCTGGTCCACAACTTACATTTGTTACAGTCACTCTCACTCCAAAACTTTCTAAGGTACTTTGTAATTTCATTGCCGTTTCTTTTAATTCCTGCTCTGTCATTGCTTTTTGACTTATCCTTGGTTTGGAAAGTAACTGTGTAGAGGGAAGAATAAATGGGCGCTCTTCTGGTTTGCATATAATTTCTGTCACTTCTACTTCTTTCGGTTGTAATGGTTCTTTCGGTTTTTGTATAGGAACTTGTTTATCCTCTTTCGATAATTTTTCTATATCAATAGGAAGAGCTGATAGGTCTGATATATCTGATGTTGTGTCTATCTTATCAGAAAATACTGGTATATCTGATACAGTATCTATTTTAATAGACATAACAGGTGTCTCTGATACAGTATCTGTCTTAGAAGACATAACAGGTGTTTCTAGTATACTATCTGTTTTAGAAGAAAAGATAGATATATCTGATATACTATCTATTTCAAAAGAGGAAGTATTTTCTTCGTCTTTTTGTTGTGGTTCTTGTACTTGAGAGATCTCTGTCATGTCAGCAATTCCCTTGTAAGGCATTATTTCTAAAGTAGCGCTTTTTTCTTGTGTACCAAATTTTCTTTTTAATTCTTCTTCATATATTTGATTTTCTTTTTTCTCTTCCTCATCTAATTTTTGATAATCTCCAATAATAGGAAAATTTTGTTGCTCATAAGATGTAATTTCTTCCATTTCTATATTACTTTTATTTTGAACTTTATGAATGGAGTTATTACTCTTTTTTTCCTCTTTTAATTCTTCTTTTTTTCTTTGTTGTAATGTAATAATTTTTGCTGGTCGACGTTCTTTTCCCTCCTTGTCAAATTTATTGTCTTCTTCCCATAAACTATCTTGTTCCTCTTCTTCTATTATTTCTTCTTTTGGAAACCATTCTGTAGTTTTTATTCCGATCTGCTGTAAAAAGAAAAGCATTGTCTTTCCTGTAAATAAAACAATAAAGATAATAAGTAAGGCAATTAAAATGATTGCTGTCGCTACTACTCCAACACTTGGATATAGTAGTTTTAAAAACAGGCTTCCCAATAATCCGCCACCATTTCTTTTACTTGCACATTGTTTAAAATATCCAATAATTCCAATCGTTTTATCAAATCCACTTATCATTTGAATTAGAGAAGTTAAAACAAAACAGATTCCAATTCCAGAGATAAGTCTTCTTGTTGCTATACGACTTCCTTTGTTAGATAAACCAAAAGCAACACCAAAAAATAGAGCAAAAGGAAAAAGATATCCTAATAGTCCCATTGTTCCAAACACAATCGTGTTTAAGATTTTCCCAACTGGACCACATAAATTAATATAACTTAAAAATAAGAGTAAGGAAATTACTAAGGTAATCATCAGATAGACCTCATTTATAAATTCCTCTTTATTTTCCATTTTATCTTCTTCTTTTTTATTTACCTTTCGTACTGAATTTTTATTATTGCCTGTAGATTTTTTATGTGTTTTTGATGATTTGGGGTTATTTTTGGCTGCCATAATTAACCTCATTTCTTCTTTTTTACTGTTTACTTACTTCTACTTTATAAACAAGAAATAAGCCCCTACTAAAACTCCAAGTATAATTCGATACCATCCAAATATTTTAAAGTTATGCTTTTTAATATAGCCCATAAGAAATTTAATCGCTGCTATAGAAACAACAAAAGCTGTTATCATTCCTACTGATAAAATAATGATTTCTGTTTGAGAAAAGTGAAATCCAAATTTAAGTAATTTGATTAAGCTTGCTCCAAACATAACTGGAATAGCTAGAAAAAAGGTAAATTCTGCTGCCACATAGCGAGAAGCTCCAAAAAGCATTGCTCCAATAATTGTTGCTCCTGAACGTGAAGTTCCCGGAATTAAAGCAAGAACTTGAAATACTCCAACTAAAAATGCAAAGGGATATGTAATTTGCGAAAGTTTTTTAATTTTTGTATGTTCTTCAAAACCATTATGTTCTACGAAAAGAAATAAAACTCCATAAAGGATCAAAGTAATACAAATTGTCTGTGGATTATAAAATAGTTCATTAATTTTGTCATCAAATAAAATTCCAATCACTCCAGCTGGAATACAAGCTACTAAAATCCGAAACCAAAGTTGAAAGGTATCTTCTTTTATCCAATATTTTTCTTTCGTAGAAAATGGCCATAATTTTTTAAAATACAATACTACAACTGCTAAAATTGCTCCAAGTTGAATTACAACATCAAACATTTCTTTAAATTCAGCACTTGCCTTTAACTGAATTACTTCATCTAATAAAATAATATGACCTGTGCTACTGACTGGAAGCCATTCTGTAATTCCTTCTACAATTCCAATCAATATTACTTTCAGCAGTTCCATAAAATCTGGCATTTTTTCTCTCCTTTCTTTTTATTAGAATTTTATAGTTTACTTTTATACCAAACAATGGAAAAAGTACAAATAATGCACTGTATATTATACGTTAGATCTTTAAGAAATACAAGCAAAATGTACCCATTTATAAAAGCACAGAGTAGAGTTTTTCTCTTTCTGTGCTTTTTGTTTACTTTTTTTCTTTTTGTTTTTCAATCATGGTGTGTAGGGTATTCATTGCTTCCCTTATTCCCCCTACCTCATCAATTAATCCTTCTGTTACTGCATCTTGTCCAACTAAAATCGTACCTAAATCCTTTGTTAAAATTCCTGTTTTCATCATCATTTCTTCTAATCGTCTCTTTTTTACATTTGAGTGTTCAGAGATAAATCCAACGATTCGATCCTGAATCAGTTTAAAATATTCATATGTCTGAGGAGCACCAATGACTGTACCATTCATACGAACAGGATGGATAATCATTGTTCCTGTAGGAACAATAAAAGACCAATCAGTGGAAACAGCAAGTGGTACTCCAATAGAATGACTGTCACCTAATACTAAAGATACTTTAGGTTTACTAAGAGAAGCAATCATTTCAGCTAGTGCAAGCCCTGCCGAAACATCTCCTCCCACTGTATTAATTAAAAGAAGTAATCCATCAATTTCAGAACTGTCCTCAATGGCTGCAAGTTGTGGAAGAACATGCTCATATTTTGTTGTCTTTGTTTGTTGTGGAAGACATTCGTGTCCTTCAATTTCTCCAATAATAGTAAGTAAGTGAATTCTATGTTGTTCCTTATTTTTTTCTAGTGTCACTTGTCCATATTCTGAAATTTTTTCATCTTTTAGTTTTTCTTCTTCTTTCTCTTGTTTATTTCCTTCTATATCTTTTTGTGGTTCTTTATTTTGCATAACAGCCTCCTATCCTTTATCTAAATCATCGCAATATTTTTCAAAGATAGTATGCTGTTTTCCAATTAAAATTATGCAAGTGCCTGTTTGATATCGTCTATAATATCTTCAGCGTCTTCAATTCCAACTGACATACGAATTAAATCTGGAGTTACCCCTGCCTTTATGAGTTGCTCATCTGTAAGCTGGCGATGGGTAGTACTTGCAGGATGTAACACGCCTGTTCTTGCGTCTGCTACATGAACTACAATAGCAGCTAATTTTAGTCGATCCATAAATCTCATTGCTGCCTCTCTTCCTCCCTTTATACCAAATGAAATGACTCCACTTGTTCCATTCGGAAGATATTTTTTCACTAAATCCTCATAGTAATTTCCAGAAAGACCCGGATAGTTTACCCAAGAAATTCTCTCATCCTTCGACAGATATTCTGCGACTTTTTTGGCATTTTCACAATGGCGTGGAACCCGTAGATGAAGTGTTTCCAATCCTATATTTAACAAAAAAGCATTATTTGGGGAAGGGGTTGAACCCAGATCTCTCATTAACTGTACTCTTGCTTTCATCAAAAAGGCGGCTTTACCTGCTGCTTTTGTATAAATCATACCATGATACGATTCGTCTGGTGTACAAAGTCCCAAAAACTTTTCTGAATTCCAATCAAATGTTCCAGCATCTACAATTACACCCCCAAGTGCTGCTGCATGACCATCTAAATATTTGGAAGTGGAATGTATTACAACATCTGCACCAAACTTAATTGGTTGACAATTAATTGGAGTGGCAAATGTATTATCTACAAACAGAGGAATTCCATTTCGATGTGCAAATAAAGCCAAGCGTTCTATATCTGCAACAACTAAAGATGGATTTGAAAGAGTTTCTACAAACAATAGTTTTGTATTTTTTTGTATAGCTGCCTGAAATTCTTCGTCAGACGCATCAGGGTGAATTAATGTAACTTCAATACCCAGTTTTTTTAATGTAACAGTAAATAAATTCATCGTTCCTCCATAAATTGCGGAAGATGAAATTAAATGATCTCCACTCTGACAAATATTTAATACAGAAAGTAATGTCGCTGCCTGTCCAGAGGAAGTACACATTGCACCGATTCCTCCTTCTAATGCTGCGATCTTTTTTTCTACTGCATCTACAGTAGGATTGGCAATTCTTGTATAAAAAAATCCTTCCTCTTCTAAATCAAAAAGTTTTCCTACTGTTGCACTAGAATCATATTTATAGGTTGTACTTTGGCAAATTGGAACAACTCTTGGCTCTCCATTTTTTGGCTTATAGCCTGCCTGTACACAAAGTGTATTGATCTTGTACTGTTCCATTTCACTTCCCCCTTTTAACTAATATTAGTCCATTTTTTAAACTGTCTTTTTAGTTTCTCTAATCCATCTATCTGTCCTTTTGGTCCAATCAAACATAAACTTAACTGATTTAATTTTAGATAAGAAGCAGCAAATTCATTTACTTGTGATAAAGTAACTTTTTCTAAATCATCTAACCATTCTTTTAGAGGAATTACTTTTCCATAAGTAAATAAATTACTTACCTGTTTACTCATTCGTGCTTTTGTTCCTTCGTCATTTAACATAGTTTCAATCATAATTTGACGTTTGTGCATTTCTAATTCTTCTTTTGTTAATCCGTTTTTTGATAAATTATGTATAATATCGAGAATTATTTGTAGACAATATGCTCCTTTTGATGGGTTTACTGTACTATCGATATGCCAAAGCCCAACATTAGAAAAGCTATTTCCATAGGAATATATAGAATATGCCAATCCCAATTCTTCTCTAACCTTTTGAAAAAGTCTGGAATGGTTACTCCCCCCCAATACAGAATTGACAACCGAAAACAAAAATCTATCTTTATGTCCAGCATGAATTGCTGGAACTGCCAAATTTATATGAAGCTGTTCCATATCTTTTTTTCGTAAACAGATACTTTGACGAAGAATTGGAGAAGGTATTTTTTCTTCCGAGAATTTTGTTGTATTTTTTTTTATTTTTTCTTTTCCAAAAAGCTGCTCTAACTTTGTAAGCGTTTCTTCTTCACAAAATGCTCCTGCAATGGAAATTACCATTCGCTCTGGTACATAATAAGTATCCCAAAATTCAAATAAATCTTCTCTTTGAAATTGTTTTACTCTTTCTTTTGTACCAGAGATGGAAAATCCAAGTGGATGAGAACCAAAGATCTTTTTTTGTAATAGTTCATGAACTAGATCTTCTGGCGAATCTTCATACATATCAATTTCTTCTAAAATAACCTTTTTTTCTTTTCGGATTTCTTGCGTTCCAAATTTTGGATGAAATAACATATCCGATAGTAACTCTAACAAAACTGGCAGATCTTGTGTAATTGTTGTGCTATAGTAAGCAGTATATTCTTCACTCGTATAAGCATTTAAATCGTCTCCGATCTGTGCAGTTATTGCACAGATCTCCTTTGCTGAACGTGTTGTTGTTCCCTGAAATATCATATGTTCCAGCATATGGGCAAGTCCATTGGTCTTTTTTGTTTCATTTACCGAACCTGCCCGAATCCATACACCAGTTGTTACTGTTTTAAAATGGGGCATGAATTCTAAAATCACTCTGATTTTATTCGTTAGCTGAAATATTTTTGCCATGCCTTCTCCCTAATTTCTTTTATTGCTTACAATCTTTAATAGAAAAGCTGACTCTTCCCATTTTGTCTTTTCCTAGACATACTGCCTTTACTCGGTCTCCAAGTGTTAAAACATCCTCTACATGCTCTATTCTTTGTTTTGCTACTTTAGAGATATGAACCATACCTTCTTTACCCGGTGCAAACTCCAAAAACGCTCCAAACTCCTTGATGCTTACAACTTTTCCCTCTAATATCTGACCTTCCTCAAAATCGGTGACAATAGTAGTAATATATTTTGCTGCTTTATTCATCATTATCTTATCTGTGCCACAAATAGAAACGACTCCCTCGTCACTGATATCAATTTTTACTCCTGTTTCCTCAATAATTGCATTAATTGTCTTACCTCTTTGTCCAACAACATCTCCGATCTTTGTTGGATCTATTTGAAGTTGAATGATCTTTGGGGCATATGTTCCAACTTCTTTTCTAGGTTCTGCAATACAAGGTGTTAAAACTTCATTAATAATATACTCTCTTGCCTCTTTGGTACGTCGAATTGCTTCCTCTACAATCTGACGGGTCAGACCATGAATTTTAATATCCATCTGGATTGCTGTAATTCCATCATGTGTTCCTGCTACCTTAAAATCCATATCTCCAAAAAAATCCTCTAAGCCTTGAATATCTGTTAATACAATATAATCTTCATCACTTTCTCCTGTCACTAAACCACAAGAAATTCCTGCAACCTGTTTTTTAATTGGAACTCCTGCTGCCATTAAAGAAAGTGTAGAAGCACAGATAGAAGCTTGGGAAGTAGATCCATTCGATTCAAATGTTTCTGATACGGTACGAATAGCATATGGAAATTCCTCTTCACTTGGCAAAACAGGCACTAATGCACGTTCCGCTAATGCTCCATGTCCAATTTCTCTACGTCCCGGACCTCTAGATGGCTTTGTTTCTCCTACCGAATAAGATGGGAAATTATAGTGGTGCATATACCTTTTATTCACTTCATTCTCATCTAATCCATCAATTTTTTGAGCTTCGGATAATGGTGCTAAGGTACATATATTACAGATCTGTGTCTGTCCACGAGTAAACATTCCTGAACCATGAACTCTTGGAATCAGATCGATTTCTGCTGCCAGTGGACGGATTTGATCAATGGCACGACCATCTGGACGTTTATGATCTTGTAAAATCATTTTACGGACAGTCCCTTTTTGATATTGATAGATCGCATCGGATAATACAGCCAAATACTCCTCATTGTCAGCAAATGCTTCCTTTAATTTTTCTGTGAGTTCTCTAATATTATTTTCTCTGGTCTGTTTGTCATCACTAAATACTGCTTCTTCCATTTCCTGTGGTGGTATAATTTCTGAGATCGCCTGCATAACTTTTGTTGGAACTGCAAAACTTTTATATTCGTGTTTTTCTTTTCCACACTTTTCAACAATCTGATTAATAAATGCGTTAATTTCCTGATTGATGTCATGTGCAAGATAAATTGCTTCTATCATCTTATCTTCTGAAATTTCATTTGCTCCTGCTTCAATCATAATAACTTTTTGCATGGTAGAAGCAACTGTTAGCTGTAAATCTCCGTTTTTCCACTGCTCTTGTGTTGGATTTATAATAAATTCTCCATTTAAAAGACCAATCTGAGTCATAGCACATGGTCCATCAAATGGAATATCTGAAATACTCGCTACAATTGCAGAACCAAGCATTGCAGTAATTTCTGGTCTGCAATCTGGATCGACACTCATAACCATATTACTAATCGTAACTTCATTACGGTAATCCTTTGGAAAAAGTGGTCGCATTGGTCGATCAATTACTCTAGAAGTTAAAACAGAATTTTCACTTGCCTTACCTTCTCTTTTATTAAAACCACCTGGAATTTTTCCGACTGCATATAATTTTTCCTCATACTCTACACTTAATGGGAAAAAATCCACACCTTCCTTTGGTTCTTTTGCTGCTGTTATTGTTGACAATATTGTTGTTTCTCCATAGTGCATTAATGCAGCTGCATTTGCCTGTGCTCCTACTCTGTTTACATCTACGGTAAGAGTTCTTCCTGCAATTTCCATTGAAAAACTTTGATACATACGCTTATTTATCTCCTTTATAATTTTGTATGTGGAGATTCCGAAACAACTGAAAAAACCACCGGAATCGATGGTTTTTTCAGAAGTCTCGGCAAACCCTCCACCAAAAGGACGGCTGAAAGACAACCATCCTTTTTATTATATCACTATTTTTTATAAAAATCTATACTAAAAAATAGCAATTTCACTATGCTTTCTGTCGCTGATTTTCTAAATTGTTTCAATCCACTCGCGGCAGTTAAGAGCAAGACAATTTTGTGGATTGCTTCATGGCAGTAGGAGATACTCGTCCACTACTGTCGTTATACTTGTTCTTAGCAATTCCTCTTGCTGTTAATTGTTGAATGAAGCAGGATTATTCCATGACTCTTCTAACTTTTTATAAAATTCTGTGGATTGGAATTTTTCAAACCTTTCTATATTTTTTCTATTTACTCGTAATGGCATTCCTTTCATATTTACTAAAAATCCTTCCATATATTTTGCAAGTTCAAGTATCATATCATAACTTGCAACACATTCTTCCCATTCGCTTTTTGGATATACTTTTAAAGCTTCTTCCCAATCCGTAAATACTGGAAGCCAAACGCTACGATTATTATTGTCCATTACTGTTGCAAATGTTACTTCACTTCCTTCTTTTATAATCCAAGCTTCCCCTTGTTTTTGTGTATCCATATCTGGAGTTAATTTTATTGGGATTAAGAATTTTGTATGAATAATACAATACATCATTCTAGCTTCTAACATCTGTGCGAGATTTTTATTCTCTTCAAAATTATCTTTTGAATATAATATTTGTAAAAACTGTAAAATTGCGAAATTTGTTTCTGTATTCATAATGGGCATTTCTTCTTTTGTATATTTTGAAAAATCTGGATCAGAAAAAACATCTGAACGATTAACTGGTAAACGATATTGTCCATTATCTAAGTATAAAATCTTTATTCCAAGTCGATAAAGAAGTTCAAACTCTTCTTTAATCTGCTCATTGCGAAGATGTTTTAATGTAAGTTCTATTTTTTGTTGTTCATAGTGATTTACTGCTGCTTCTGCATATTCCTTTTTAGAAAAAATCCATCCAAATCCTCCATTATCAATATTTGGATAATTAGTAACTTTATTATAGGCTATAAACATTTCATGCCCTGCTTTAAATTTCTCTATAATAATTCGATAAAAATTTTTTATCTTTTTGTCACAATCAATTTCCTCCATCTTTTCAAGAGGATTCATTTTTAATTTTGCTGCAATTGCACATAAAAAAGCTAGTTCTTGAATTTCTAAACAGTGTAAAGCTCCATCTGAACCATCCTCTAAAAAAATAAATTGATTTATTAGTTCATTCTTTCTCTTTTCTGTCAGCATCCTTTTCCTCACTTCCATGATCTAAATTTGTTGTATGCCACTTTTCTAAATTTTTTTTGACATACGCCCATTTTAACATAAAAGCCAGAAAATAGCTACTATCTATCTAGTACTTTTAAATGTTTCAAAGAAAGATCTAAAATTTTGGCGGAATGAGTGAGTGCTCCACTTGAAATAAAATCTACACCACTGTTTATAATAGAAGGAATCATTTCCTTTGTTACATTTCCAGAACATTCTGTTTGAGCTCTTCCTGCAATATAATCAACTGCCTCTTTCATTTTTTGTGCAGTCATATTATCTAACATAATAATATCTGCTCCTGCTTCTACTGCTTCTTTTACCATAGAAAGATCCTCTACTTCTATTTCAATCTTTCTAACAAAAGGAGCATAAGCTCTTGCCATATCAACTGCCTTTTTGATTCCTCCAGCAGCATCGATATGATTATCTTTTAATAAAATCCCATCTGAAAGATTATAACGGTGGTTACTTGCTCCCCCTACTTTTACAGCATATTTTTCAAAGATTCTCATATTAGGCGTAGTCTTTCTAGTATCTAATAAAGTCGTTTTTGTTCCCTTTAAAAGGTTTACCACTTCTCTTGTATATGTTGCAATTCCACTCATTCGTTGTAAATAATTTAATGCTGTACGTTCTCCTGATAATAATACTCTGACATCTCCTATAATTACTCCTATATTTTGTCCTTTTTTTACTTCATCGCCATCTTTACAGCAAAATTTTACTTGTGTAGTTTCATCTAGTAATTTAAAAACACGTTCAAATACAAACAGCCCTGCAATAACCCCATCTGCTTTTGCTATTAATTGAACTTGTCCCTGTTTTTTCTCTGGCATTACTGCATTTGTTGAACAATCTTCACTGGTAATATCTTCTCTTAATGCCTGTAAAATCAAGGGATCTGCATTTAATCTCATCGTAATTTCATTCATTTTTTCCTCATTTCTGCACGCTTTTTTAATAATGTGCTTCTTTATTTGCTTTGATATTTTCTGCTGCTCGTTTAGCAAAGACTAAACTTTCCAATAAAGAATTACTTGCTAGACGATTTGCACCATGTACGCCATTACAACTTGTTTCTCCAACCGCATACAATCTCTTCATTGATGTATGACTGGTAGTATCTACCCAAATTCCTCCCATAAAATAATGCTGCGCTGGCACAACAGGGATATTTTCTTTTCTTACATCATATCCTTTTTCTAAACAATGTGTATAGATATTTGGAAAGTGTTTCAAAATAACTTCTTCTGGAATTTCTTTCATAGAAAGCCAAACAAATGGCATATTGTCTTTTTTCATCTGTTCATAAATTGCCTCTGTCACTATATCTCTTGGCAATAATTCATCAATAAACCGTTCCATTTTGGCATTATATAATTTTGCTCCTTCTCCTCTTACAGATTCTGATATCAAAAAGCGACGTCCACTTTCCTTTGAATATAAAGTTGTAGGATGAATTTGCACATAATTTAGATTTTCTAGCCGTACTTTATATCGTTTTGCCAATGTGATAGAATCTCCTGTCAAATGTCTGTAATTCGTTGAATGTTCATATAATCCTCCGATTCCTCCTGTTGCAAGTACAGTTTGATTAGCAAAGATTTCCTCTTCCTTTCTCTCCTCTGTTATGCAGACAATTCCCCGACACTGTTCTTTTTCTATCATCCAATCAATCATGGTTGTATTCGAAAGTATTTTTATATTTGGGCGTCTTTTCACTTCCTCTAATAATTTACTTGTAATTTCTTTTCCCGTAATATCTTCATGATACAAGATTCTTGGCTTTGAATGTGCCCCCTCTCTTGTATATAATAATTCTCCCTCTTTTGACGCAAATTCTACCCCAAAACCAATCAATTCCTCAATTACTTCTCTGGACGAACGAATCATAATATCTACAGATTCTTTTCGATTTTCATAGTGACCTGCTCGCATGGTATCTTCAAAATAACTATCATAGTCTTTCTCATCTCTTAATACACAAATTCCGCCCTGTGCCAAAAATGAATCGCTCTCTTCTGGCTCTTTTTTGCTGATCATAAGAACAGACATAGTTTTTGGAAGATGTAATGCACAAAACAGACCTCCTACACCAGTTCCAACAATGACAACTTCTGTTTTCATCTCTTTTTCCTCTTTCATCAATCTAGGAAATCTCTTTTTGTATTACTTTTCCAAGACGTAGCATCTCATCTAAAGGAATTTTTGCTTTTTCTTCCAACTCTTTTGAAACTTCCACTTGTCCTGTTTCATCCCTTAGACAATCCCTTACCTTTTCTAAAGTAATTTTCTTCATATCTGTACAAAGTAATTGATTTGAGATTAAATAGAACTCTTTATTGGGATTTTTTCTTTTTAATTCAAACAATACTCCATTTTCTGTTCCAATCAAATACTGTTTTGCATGATTCGAAGTGGCATATTCAATAATTTCTAAAGTACTTCCAACATAATCTGCTAACTTTACTACTTCAGGCAAGCACTCTGGATGAACTAATACTTTAGCGTCTGGATATGTTTTCTTTGCTAAAAGCACATCTTTTACAGAAAGTTCTTTATGTATTGGACAAAATCCATCATTTACAATAATATTCTTTTCTGGAACTTGTTTTGCAACATAGTGTCCAAGGTTTGCATCAGGAATAAAATAAATTTCTGAATTTGGAAGAACCTTTACAATGGCAACTGCATTCGAGGAGGTAACACAGATATCTGCATACTGCTTTAACTGTGCACTCGAATTGATATAACACACTACTGCAAGATTAGGATATTTCTCTCTCATCTGTTTAATCTTCTCTACACTTGCCATATGTGCCATTGGACAATCTGCCTGTGGTTCTGGAAGAAGTACCTTTTTTTCTGGATTTAATATTTTTGCACTTTCTCCCATAAAAGAAACTCCACAAAATACAAGAATTGAGTGCTTTGTTTCTTTTGCAAGTCTGCTTAAATAAAAAGAATCTCCTACTGCATCTGCGATTTTTTGAACTTCTTGTGGTGTATAATAATGTGCTAAGATTATGGCATTTTTTTCTCGTTTTAAGCGAGAAATTTCTTCTTTTATTTGTTCCATTTAGCTTATCCCCTTCTTTTTGTCGTACATAAAGTATTTTCTTTTATTTCTCGTGCAAAGTATAACATAAACTTTTACTATTGACAAGACAGCTGTAATGATTTTAGATAATAAAAAAGCCGAAAGAAAAACTCTTTTCCTTCGGCTAAATCTTTTAGATATTCTTTTACTTTCTTAATCCTAAACTTTCGATCAACTTACGATATCCTTCCAAATCCTTCTTCTTTAAATATTCTAGTAAGCCACGTCTTTGTCCTACCATCTTTAAAAGACCACGTCTGGAATGATGATCCTTAGCATTATTCTTTAAATGCTCGGTCAATTCTGTAATTCTTGCGGTTAAAAGTGCAATCTGAACTTCAGGAGAACCTGTATCTTGTGGATTCTTTCCATATTTTGAAATAATCTCCTGCTTCTTTTCACTGCTGATCATAGTAAATATCCTCCATTCTTTGATTAAACACCATATACTAGGCACAGGCCGGAGAGTCCTTATGCTGAGTATTGGCTTTTGAAATACTATATCTTTTTTATCTTACCATAAAAAAAATCAAATGTAAAGAGATTTTTGTATTCCATTCATGGCAAACACATAAAGGTAATGATTTTTGTCTATGACATATGAAAGAATTTTATTTATGAATATATTCTTTATTCATCTTTTTCAATTGCCGCTTTTCTGCTGTTAATCTTTCGGATTATTTCCATATTAAATTTTGGAATCCTATTATAAGTATATAACCCATTCACTTCCTGTTCCACATCATATAGCTGTGTATAGCAGAAACCAAACATCCTTGGATTATCCAAAAGCACGTCTGTCAGTCGTTGATATCGCTCAAGGTATTGCTCCAGTGTCTTAGGACTATCTCCATATCCCCATGTATTCTCCTTGTTTTTCTGATCAACATTCCATTTGATTCCACCATACTCACTGATAAAAACAGGTATCCCAAAAACTGGTTTCTGCCTGCTAGGATGGTTATCTAAAAGTTTTCCACCCTGTGCAAAATCCTGATAGTGTTCTGCAAAAACATCTGCATCTTGCTCATAATCATGCAGGTCGTAAATATCGGTCAGCACATGAAAATTACCGCTTGTATCAATGCAGGGACGAGTGGTGTCATACTGTTTTGTCATCAGATAGGTAATGCGGAGGAGATCATCGTCCTGCTTCCTGCCATTACAATCCCATGTTTCATTAAAAGGACACCATCCAACAATTGCAGGGTGGTTGAAATCCCGCTCTAACACCTCCATCCACTCTGGCAGAAAATGTTTCAAGCCATCTGGACGGCTATGGTCAAGCCCCCAATTTGCCTGTTCACCCCATACTATGTACCCCAGCCTGTCGCAGTGATACAGAAATCGCTCTTCAAATACCTTCTCATGTAACCTTGCACCATTAAAACCTGCCTCTAGCGATAGTTTGATATCCTGCATCAGTGCCTCATCAGAAGGTGCCGTATAAATACCGTCTGGATAGAATCCCTGATCTAGTACAAGGCGCTGAAAAACTGCTTTTCCATTGAGCAACACTTTTTCTCCATCAATAGAAATCTCCCGCATACCGAAATAACTATTTACAATATCTTCTCCAAAATAGAGCTTTAGATCATATAAACGTCCATTGCCCGCCTCCCATAAGTGCAGTTTTGACAGTGGAATTTTTAAGAACCCATTGCCGGAAGTGACTTCTGTTTCCGCACTGCCACAGAAGGTATTTTCATAATAAGCTTCTGCACGTAAAATTTTACTTCCCCTCGTGCACGCTTTCACCGTCAATGTAACTTCTGCAATATTAGGATAAAGCTGTATGCCCACAATATAATCGGTTGGGACAAATTCCAGCCAGACGGTCTGCCAGATTCCCGTTGTCCTAGTGTACTCACAGCCAAAGGAGTGGAACAACACGCTTTGTTTTCCTTTGCATTGCTTCCCACTTCTCTGATCATCAAAAGCATATACTGTCACACGGTTTTCTCCCGTTACTACTGAATCAGTAATGTCAAATCGAAAAGAAGCATAGCCACCCTTATGAGCACCAACCTCCTTACCATTAATCCATACACGACATTCATAATCCACTGCTCCAAAATGTAGCAAAACACGTCCATTCCTTTGACTGTCCGACAATTCAAAGGTTCTCAAATACCACACAGCAGGAATAAAATCCTTATAACCAATACCACTCAGTTCACTTTCCGGGCAAAAAGGCACTATGATTTTCTTATCAAGTCTTTCTTCCTCAAAAATTTTCCTATCTATTCCGCTATTGCCAAAATCAAAAGCGAAATCCCATTCCCCATTTAAATTCATCCAATTTTCACGTCTCATTTGAGGCTTAGGATGTTCACATCTAGGTATATTGTTCATATATTTTACCTCCTTTATATATTATAATTACTAAATTCAGAAATTTAATAGAAAAATGCTCACTATCCATGACAAAGGTCTTTTCTTCATTATAACAAATAATCGAAGGTTTTGCTCACACTTTATTTACTTATGCGTTTGTCGTGGTATTCTACCTAATCCAATACTGATTATGATTCCTAAAAGTGTAAGTAACATTCCTAACTTTAGTCCTGGAGTAGTATATTTTAATACAACTTCATGTTCTCCTTTTGTAAGAGGAAGTGCCATATACATTATATTTGCCTTATAAAGTTTCTCTTCCTTTCCATCTACAAATGCCCTCCAACCCTTTGAATAGGGAATGGCAAGACATAAAATTTTTCTTTCTTGTAGCGAAATAGTACCTGTAATTGTATTTGTAGCATAAGAACGATCTGTTTTATGCAGATTTATATTCTCAAGAACAGACTCTTTTCGTAGTTCTATTTTGTTTTCATAATCATCCATTGGCTGACATACTATTTCTATGCTGTCATAAGTGTATATTCCCACTTCAGGAAATCGTATTGTAACTGCCTTTTTTGCAGTTTTACTATAACCAAGGTTTACAATAAAATTATGTCTATTCGCAAACCAAGAATGTTTAGGGGTTTTATAAGATAATTCTTTATGGGTATACACTTTATCTGTTGTTACCGCTTTTATATCAAAAACCAGTTTTTTTGCACCTTCAAAATATTTATCTTTTTTTAAAAGTCTATTCTGCTGTTTTTGGGATAAAGCCTTAAAATCTTCTTCTGTATATAAATCTAATGGATCAATTCTAGTATCATCATTATAGAGAGAAAGTTCTGAAACAGGGGTATAATTTAAGCCTTTGATATATAAATAAGTTTCTGCATTTTCTTTTCCTTGAAAACTTAATGTAATACCTGAATTTTTTTTTGTTACAATAAAAGACTGCTCCTTATTTGTAATATTTTTACTGCGACATTTTAATTTATATTTTATATTTTCTGAAGTATAAATCACTTTATTGTTTTCAAAAGTACTTATAGGTTCTTCCAATAAAATACTACTAAGAATCGCCTCCTGTCTTTGTATGGGATCTAATTCTTCTATATCTTTTGGAAGAAGATAGGAAGAATATGTGTATCCAAGAGGAAGCATATATTGATTAGTATATACTGTATAATTATTCTTTTTAGACGTATTGTCTTGTGTAATTTTCGTATAGCCATATGGAATATATAAATCCGCGTTATCTTTATTTAAAGTAACATAATATTTTACTCCTGCAAGAGCATTTAATATAGCTCTTTCATCTAATGCTTTATAGTTAAATGTAGTATTTTCTAGTAAACTAAAGGTATCAAAGAAATCTGTTATAACTCCATTGGAAAGACTCCAGTAATATTGTGTACTTGATAATCCGTTTATCAATGTCGCATTTCTTGTAATTTTACTTCCAGAATAACGATAGAAATCCGTATTTTTTTCGGCAATAGAGGCAAGAATAGTCCCTTCTGTATTTTTAAGTTTAGAATCTATTTTGTCCATATCCACAAATTCAGAAGTATAATTTTCGTATTTTGGTGAATAGGCATAATAAGCATTTGCAGCTATACTTAACAGGACAGATATCAACAAAAAAACTTCTTTATATTTTTTAAATCGTTTCTCAGATAAAAGAATAACAAAAAGAGTAGCTATTATAATAAAAAGAGAGGTATTAAAGTTATTAGAATGTGTACCATAAAAGAATCTGCTTACAATCGCATAAATGATAGTCAAAGAAACTAAAATAACTGCCTCCTTTTTTGATACAGAAATTAATTCTTTCCACATAGTAATAATAATATATCCCATTAACATGGAATATCCCCATATCCATCGATTTGTAATATAGGAAAATCCATTGAATATATGTCCTGCTAAGGGAAGTAAGGTACATGTAGTTAAGCTTATAAAAGCGATTTTTAAGGTTGTATTTTTTCTTTGTTTTATAAATAGTATAAATATAGCTGGAAGTGAAATTGCACCATAGCCAAATCTTGTCCAAAATCCAGGTGTTGAATAGGTTATAAAACTACTTAAAAACTTTTCATAATATTCTCTTGGATATAAAAAATCATATACATAACTACTTTTTGATCTTGTATCACTGAAAAAGAAAAGAATTACAGGCAAAAGGATCGCTGCACTTAAAAGAATTCCAATACCAGAATATACACCTATGATACATATATTTTTAAGTATATTCTTAATATCTTTTTTATATATACTTATCAATCTTAAAATAACATATATTATAGTAAGAAGAACCAATGTATATAAAAAATAAAAATTACTAATTGCGGATACAAATACTGAAATAATAAAGAGTTTTGGCTTTTTTTCATTTAATATTTTTTCAATGCCTGTAAATAATAATGGCAGATAGATCATTGGATTTATAAAATAAGGGTGTCTTATGGCAGCAAATAATGTAAAGGAACAAAATATATAAATAAAAGCTCCTGCAAGGAATGAAATATCTGTACTTTTCTTTCTATATCTACAATAATATAAAAAACTTCCTCCTGCAAGATAAAGACGTATTAAAATAAGTATACTATAAAAATAAGGCATACTAGAAGCTGAAAAAAATACCGAAAATAAATTCAGTGGATCTCCAATTACATAATAATGTAAGGTTGATAAAATATCAGAACCATACCCTATGCTGAAACTATAGCTAGGTATCGCAAAAGAATGATTTATAACTATATTAGAAAAAATATCTTTAAGCCATGCTGAATAGTATAAAAGAGCTTTATAATGCTGATCCCATCCATCTAGCAACCATATAAAAGATTTTCCTTTTATAAAAAAGTATTGGTATATTAAAAAAATCATACTAATAAATAATACACTATATAGAATAAAAATATTTTGAAAGTATTTCTTTATTGGTTTATTATTTAACATCTTTTTCCACATCTTTAGACAACTCCTTATCCTCCAATTTTGCTTCTTCAACAAGATAGATAGGTCTTTTTTTTGTTTCTAGATAGGTTTTTGAAAGATATTGTCCAAGTATTCCTATACAAAAAAGTTGTACTCCAGAAACAAACATAATAATACATACTAAAGAAGGCCATCCGGAAGTAGGATCTCCAAAGATCAATGTTTTTGTAATAATAAGAAGAATCATAATAAAGGCAATCATACAAAATAAGATTCCCAAAAAAGATGATAGTACAAGTGGCATAGTTGAAAATGCAACAATTCCATCAACTGCATATAAAAATAATTTCCAAAATGACCATTTTGTTTCTCCTGCTGCCCTTTCAATATTTTCATACTCAATCCATTTTTTTCTAAATCCAACCCAACCAAAGATTCCTTTTGAAAAACGATTATATTCGCTCATAGAAAGAATAGCATTTGCCACCTTTTTGTTGATGAGCTGAAAATCCCTTGCTCCATCTACTATTTCTGTTTTTGATATTTTATTAATTAACTTATAGAAAATTCTAGCAAAAAAAGAACGTATTGGAGGTTCTCCTTTGCGGTTTACACGTCTTGTTCCTACACAATCATATCCTTCTTCTATGACTGAATGAAGCATTTTAGGAATAAGTGAAGGTGGATCTTGTAAATCAGCATCTAATATTGTAATATAATCTCCTGCTGCATTTTTAAGTCCTGCATAAATAGCAGCTTCCTTGCCAAAATTTCTGGAAAAGGATATATAATGTATTCTTTTATCTGTATCTGCGAGTTTGTGTATTATCTTTAAAGAATTATCTTTTGAGCCATCATCTATAAAAAGATACTCTATCATAATATCTATATCTTTTAAAATACGTTCTGTTTCATTATAAAACAAATCTAGTGTCTTCTGTTCATTATAAACAGGTACAATCAATGTAAGTTTTTCATTTTTCATAGTAATCTCCCTTGTTGTCATCTAATCTAAATTATTCTCCTAAAGCTGACTCTATAAACAAAATGAAAAAATTCGTAGATATACACTTATGCGAACTTTTGTATATGACTATAGCACAATTGTATATATGATACAAGAATGAACTCTTTAAGAAATCTTAAATTCTGTCTAATAAAAATACAACTTAATAGTATATTTATTTATAAAAAAATACATCTCCAGTAAATAATCTCTGAAGATGTATACAGTCTTTTGTATAATAATTCATAAATTGTAACTTAATTTTCACTATAAATAGAAATAGTAAATTAAATATTACTCCTCTTTTCCTTCTGGATTTTTTTCCAAAATTGCAAAGGCAATATTTGTTCCATGATCTGCTACACGTTCTAAGTTCGATAAAAGATCCGAAAAAATCATTCCTGTCTCTGGGTCACAAATGTTTTCAGTCAGTCGCAGTACATGATTGTGTTGAAATTTTCGTTCCATCTCATCTATTCTATCTTCCATAGTAAGAATTTCGTCAAGATGTTCTTTTGTCTTTTTCTCAAACATTTCAATAGAATAATTTAATAACTTTTCTACTGTTGTTCCCATTTCCTGAATTTCTGCCAATGCTGTCTGGCTAAAACTTAAACCATCATCCTTGCACTGTCTTGTAAAGTCTGCCACATTTTCAGCATGATCTCCAATTCGTTCAATATCATTTACAACATGAAACAAGCTTCCTAATAACATACGATCGGATACAGGAAGAGAAAGCTGATTTGCCTGAACAAGATATCTAGTAATTGCCTTATTTAGATGATTTATTGCCCTTTCTGTTTCATAAACCTTTTCTAATTCATCTGTATTTTGTTTTTCAAAACATTGTAGGGCATGATGAAGATTTCGAAATGCCATTTCTCCCATTCTTACAATTTCATTAATCGCATTTGGAACAGCACCTGTAGTAGAAAAAACAGAATGTTCCCCAATATATTCCAGTTCAATACTTGCAGTCTTTTTATCCTTTCCTGGAACAATCAATTCTGCCAATTTTACAATCCATTTTGTCAATGGAAAACAAACTGCAACCTGAACTAATTTAAACAATAGATGGGCATTTGCAACACATCGTTTTATTGTTTCTGTTTCATTAGAACCTACAGAAATTTTTTCAACGAAATTTCTAGTTCCATCCATAAAGAACCAAAGAAATACAAAAATCACTACAGTTCCTATAATATTCACAATAAAATGAACCCACGCTGCTCTCTTTGCTGTTTTTTTGCTTCCTATACTTGCTAAAAGGGCAGAAACACAAGACCCCATATTACAGCCTAAAATAATATAAAAACACATCTCTAATGCAATTAATCCTTGGGAAGCCATGACAAGTACAATTCCCACTGTTGCCGAAGAACTCTGAATGATTGCGGTAATTAAAAATCCCATTAATACAGCAAAAAACGGATTGCTTAAAGAAGACAACTGTTCAACAACTTTAGGAGATTCTTTTAATGTTGCCATACCATCTGACATATAACTCATACCAAAAAATAAAATACCGAATCCAAGTATAACTTCTCCGATTCGCTTTATCAAAGGCTTTTTAAAAAACATTACCATGATCACGCCAACTAAAATAAAAACTGGAGCAGCGGCTGATAAATTAATGGTCATTAATTGAGCAGTAACTGTTGTACCAATATTCGCACCTAAAATAACTCCTGCCGCCTGCATTAAATTTAGCAGTCCAGCATTGACAAAGCTGACTACTAGCACAGTCGTTGCGCTTGATGACTGCACAACTGCGGTGAACAAAATTCCCACTAACATTCCTACAAAACGGTTTCTGGTACACATTTCCAGAATAGTACGAAGTCTTGCTCCTGCTACCTTTTCCAGACCCTCACTCATCAATTTCATGCCGTATAAAAACAACCCTAATCCGGCAACTAATGCTAAGACTGTTCCCATGCTGATTTCTCCTTTGAATCTTCTATTGATTCTTTTTTTCTGTCTGTTTTGACAAGCATATAAAAAGCTGTTGTATTCCCTTTGTAATCTGTATTTCTGTTAAATTGGCAAATCCCAAAAGAATAATTGCTCGTTTTTGTTCTAACTTTTGTTTTTCTTTATCAATATAATGTCTTGCAAGACCATACAGTTGAATTTTTTTTTGTGCTGCTTTTTGTATCAATTCCTGTTCAGTAAGTCCGCAAAAAAACTCTGCAACCAGATATAATCCTGCATATTCTCCTGTCACTTGAACTTGATTTCCAAATATTTTAAGTTCACGTAACATAGTATCATGCTTGGCTTTATATCTTTTTCTCATCTTATTTACATGACGTTCAAAATATCCCCCTCGAATAAATTCACATAAAATTGCCTGATCAATTCTTGAAACTGTCGAAGCATAATAAGAATAATTTTTTATATAAATATTGTAGAGTTGTTTTGGTAACACCATATAACCTACTCGGATAGCTGGAGCTATTGCCCTAGAAAAAGTTCCTAAATACACTACTCTTTCTGCTGTGTCAATTCCTTGTAAAGAGGGAATTGGTTTTCCTTTATAACGAAACTCACTATCATGATCATCTTCTATAATATAACGCCCTTCTTTCTCTTCTGCCCATAAAAGTAATTCTCTTCTTCGCTTAATTGGCATTACAACCCCTAATGGATACTGGTGAGAAGGAGTTACATATACAAAATCTATAGGTACAGAATAAAGTTGTTCTACTTGAATTCCTTCTTTATCTACTGGTATAGGAATTATTTGATATCCATTTCCTTTTAAAATCTGATATGCTCTTAGATATACGGGATCTTCCATAGCAACAATACATTTTTTTCCTAAAATTTTACTTAGTAATTGTAATAAATAGTCTGCACCTGCACCAATTAAGATTCTTTGAGCCTCACAGTTTACTCCACGAAATTCATGTAGATAATTGGAAATCTCTTCTCGAAGTAATAAATCTCCCTGTGGATCTCCAAGTAGAAAGATGTTTCGATTCATATCATTCATACATTGATTTGATAATTTTCTCCAAGTGCTAAATGGAAATCCCGAAATATCTACGGAAAAAGGAGAAAAATCATAATCTGGTACAAAGTCAGATGTTTTTTTATTTGGTTTATCTTCTTTTTCCTGTTTTGTCATATGCACTAAAGTTCCAATTTCAGTGACATAATAACCACTTTTTGGGTGACTCTCTACATATCCTTCTGATACTAATTGGCTATAGGCTGATTCTACTGTATTTCTACTGATCATAAGATCGGTAGCCAATGTCCTAGTTCCGGGAAGCTTAGTATGTACTAAAAGCCGCCCTGATTTAATCTCTTCTTTTAAATATTGATAAATCTGTTCGTACATCGGAATTTTGGATTTTGGATTTATTGGTATAATCATTCTTTGTTTCCTACTCTCCTGACTTAAAAAACATTTTACCAAATTCAACATCTTTTTCAATCTGTAACTTTAACTCAGATATAGAATGAAACCGATATTCTGGGCGTTCAAAAGAATAAAGTTTTACTTCAATTTCTTCTCCATAAACCTGTTCATGAAAATCAAATAGATATGTTTCTACCCCTCGAACCAATTCATTAGAAACAGTTGGTTTACAGCCGATATTTGTCACTCCATGATAACTTTTTTGTCTGACGATAGTAGTGGAAGCATAAACTCCATTTGGTGGTAGTAGTTTTTGTTTAGAAGGAATGAGATTTACTGTTGGCATCCCAAGCGTTCTACCTAACTCTTTTCCATGAACTACTGTTCCAAAAATCGTATAGGGATTACCCAAAAGTTTATTTGCCTGTTTTAAATCTCCTTGTTCTAATGCCTTTCGAATTCTTGTACTACTTACAATTTCACCATCATTTAAAAGTTTTTCTACTACGACTAACTGATATCCATAAAGTGTTTCGTATTTTTTTAACATCTCAACATTACCACGTCTGGCATGTCCAAATCGAAAATCTGATCCAACTACTAAAACTTTAGCATCTAGCTGTTTTATTAAGATCTCTTTTAGAAAATCCTCTGGCTCTATTGTCGCAATTTCTTCGGTAAATGGAAATGAAATCATAACATCTGGATTTAGTTTAGAAATTAAAATCTTTCTTTCTTCTTCCGTATAAATTAAAGAAATATCCTGTTTGGAAAATAGGCAAAATGGATGAGAATCAAATGTAAATACAATAGAACGATATCCTATCTTCTGATACTTTTTTAACTGTTCTAATAACATTCGATGTCCTAAATGAAGTCCGTCAAACTTTCCCAGTGTTACACAGGTATGTTTTTCATGAAAATTAGTTATCTCCCGAATGTATTCCATTCTATTTTCCTCCACATTTGTCTTACTTTTGTTCTAAAAACATTTTAACTGGATAATATCTCTCTTTTTCTGGATTCCATTCATAAATTCCTGCAAATTCTCTATCAGACAAGTACATTCGTATTCTACCAAATTTCTCGTCTTCTTTCCCTACTACTCTAATTTCTTCTTTTATTAGTGGATTCCCATTTAAAAGCTTCTTTTTTGCTACTTCTAAAACAATATAGGATGGATAGGACAGTATCTGATCTACTGGAATTAAAATTTCTTCTATTTTTCCCTGTCTATAAAAATCTTCGACTTCTTTTAATTTATAGCTTTGTTCTATGGAGAATGTACCACTCTTTATACGTACTAGCTGTTTCATACATCCCCCACATCCAAGTTTCTGTCCAATATCGTGACAGAGAGTGCGGATGTATGTACCTTTGGAACATACAACCCGCATGGATACTTCTTTTTCTGAAATTTGAATGATTTCTATATTTTGAATGTTTACTTTACGTGGAGTACGTTCTATTTCTTTACCTTCTCTGGCAAGTTCATAAAGCTTTTTTCCGCCTACTTTGATCGCAGAATACATAGGTGGAATTTGTTCATATGTTCCAATAAACTGTTCTAAAACGGATAAAACTTTTTCTTGTTTTGGAATCATCTCACAAATATGCAGCTTTTTCCCTGTAAGATCTTGTGTATCTGTTGTTGTTCCAAGTAGTAAAACTGTTTCATAAACTTTTTCTTTCTCCATTAACATACTACAAAGTCCTGTAGCTGTACCAATACAAACTGGAAGAACTCCCTCTGCATCTGGATCGAGTGTTCCAGTATGACCAATTTTTCTCATTTTGAGAATACCACGTAACTTTGCTATAACATCAAAAGAAGTAAATCCTTTTTCTTTATATATATTAATTACTCCATTCATACTTCTTTGCCTAACTGATGTTCAATTCCTGCTGTCAGATTATTAATGACATCATAAACCGAACCATACATCGTACATCCTGCTGCCTTTATATGTCCCCCTCCTCCAAAAAACATAGCAATTTTACTTACATCTACTACTCCATTCGAACGCATACTTACTTTATATTCTTGAACATTTTCTTCCCGTAAAAATATTGCTACTTCTACTCCCTGTGTTACTCTAAGCTGATCAATCACTCCACTTAAATCTTCTGCACCTACTTTGTAAAACTCCTGTATCCTCTTACTGATAGTAGAAACAATTATTTTGCCATTCATCACTAAAATACTTTCTAATAAACAGCGTCCAAGTACCTGATTTTGTACATAGGTCTTTTGATAAAAAGTTTCATCTATAATTTTTGCAGAATTGACACCTAATGTTAATAAATGTCCAGCTATGATCATTGTCTGTTCTGTTGTACAAGAGTGTTTAAATACTCCTGTATCATGAACAATTCCTAAATAAATACATTCTGCAACCTCTTTGCTGATCTTTTTTGAATCCAGAAGCCCATATAAAACTTCACAGGTAGAACTTGCTTTCGGATCAACTATATTTACCTTTGCAAATGATGTATTACTGATATGATGATCAATAGTAACTGTAGTAATAGCTGTATAAAATAACTCCTGTGCCTGCTTTTCTATTCTGTCAATACTTCCACTATCTAGGACAATAAAAATATCATAATGAATAAGAGGAGCACAAGTCTGTTTTAATGCTGTAGCATTTTTTAAAAATAAAAATTCTTTTGGGCAGCTCTCTAAATAAACATCAATCTGTTTTTTGCCATCTTCATTAAAATTTTCCTGTAGATAATTATATAGGGCTAGACACGAACCTACACAATCTCCATCTGGATTGATATGTCCAGCAATTCCAATAGAAGATGCCATTTTAATTTTTTCCCATACTAATTCATTTTTCATAAGCTCCTCCCCTTTTTACTTTCTAGTCTTCTGTCTCAGTTGATTGATTTACTTCGTCAATTAACTTTGATATTGCTACACCATATTCAATGGATTGATCCATAATAAAATGAAGTTCTGGTGTATTTCTTAAATTTATCGTTTTTGCAAGCTGTCCGCGTAAAAATGGAGCTGCACTCTTTAGTCCTTTTAAAGTTTCTTCCTGAACTTTCTGATCTCCTAAAACACTGACATAAACTTTTGCAGTTTTTAAATCAGGAGCTACTTCTACATTCATAATAGATGTTAAAGGATGAATTCGTGGATCTTTTAACTCTCTGATAATTAATGTAGAAAGTTCTCTCTGAACCTCTTGATTAATTCTGGTATTTTTAATACTATTTTTTCTCATTTCTCTATCCTTCCTATAAATGTAAAAGACAGATTAACGTGGCACTTCTACCATCATATATAGTTCAACTAAATCCCCTTCACTAAGATCGTTAAACTTTTCAAATACAAGTCCACATTCATAGCCTGATGCTACTTCTTTTACATCATCTTTAAATCGTTTAAGGGAAGCTAATGCTCCATCAAAAAGTAAATCTCCATTTCTTGTAATTCTAGCTGAACAGCCCCGAACGATTTTTCCATCTAAAACATAAGACCCAGCAATTACTCCTAGTCCTGATGCCTTAAAAGTCTGTCTAACTTCTGCATGACCAATCACTTTTTCTTCAAAGGTCGGATCTAAAAGTCCTTTCATAGCAGATTCTATATCTGTTATTGCATCATAAATTACACGATACATTCTTAAATCGACTTTTTCTCTTTCTGCAATTTCTCTTGCAGTATTATCTGGTCTTACATTAAATCCAATAATAATTGCACTTGATGTAGCAGCTAAAGTAACATCTGATTCGTTAATTGCACCTACACCACCATGAATAATACGAACTGCAACCTCTTCATTGCTCAATTTTAAAAGACTTTGCTTTACTGCCTCTACTGAGCCTTGAACATCTGCTTTTACTATAATATTTAATTCCTTAATATTTCCTGCTTTAATCTGGAAAAATAGACCATCTAAGGATAATTTTGCCTTTGTATCGGCTAAAAGTTTTTCTCTTCCCTGCTTAATAAATGCCTCTGAAATCGTTCTTGCCTCTTTTTCATTTTCTGTTGCAATAAAAATTTCACCTGCATTTGGAACTTCATTTAATCCCAAAATTTCCACTGGCATGGATGGTCCTGCCTCTTTTACTCTTCTTCCTCTATCATCCATCATTGCACGAACTTTTCCAAAAGAAGCACCTACAGCAATATTATCTCCTACATGTAAGATTCCTTTTTGAACAAGAATCGTTGCAACGGTTCCACGTCCTTTATCTAGTTCTGCTTCAATTACAATTCCTCTTGCTCTTCGATTTGGATTTGCTTTTAATTCAGAAACTTCTGCTGTTAAAAGGATCATCTCTAACAATGTGTCGATTCCCTCTTTGGTATGTGCGGAAACTGGAACAAATACAGTATCTCCACCCCAATCTTCTGCAACCAGACCATGTTCTGTTAATTCTTGTTTTACTCGTTCTATATTTGCACTTGGCTTATCAATTTTATTAATTGCTACAATAATCTGTACTCCTGCTGCTTTGGCATGACTGATAGCCTCTACTGTCTGAGGCATAACTCCATCGTCTGCTGCTATTACCAAAATAGCAATATCTGTTGCTTGTGCTCCTCTCATTCGCATAGAAGTAAATGCTTCATGTCCCGGTGTATCTAAGAATGTAATTTTTTCTCCGTTAATCTCTACTACATAAGCACCGATATGCTGAGTTATTCCTCCTGCCTCTTTTGCAGTAACATTCGATTCTCTAATAGCATCTAATAAAGATGTTTTTCCATGATCTACGTGTCCCATAACACAAACTACTGGAGGACGCTTTTTTAATAGGGATTCTTCTTCTTCCTCTTCTTTTAAAAGTTCTTCTACCAGATTTAATTGCACTTCTTTTTCAGCAATACAATTAAATTCTGCTGCGATTTCTTCCGCTTTTTCAAAAGAGATTTCCTGATTAATTGTAACTACCTCACCAGACAAAAATAGTTTCTTTACTACAGCCGACGCAGGCTTTTTCATCTTATCTGCTAACTCTTGAATCGTTAAAACCTCTGGAATTATAATAGTTTTAATTTCATCTTCCTTTTGCTCCTCGACTGGCTTTGGCTTTGGCATAATAAAAGCACCTTTACGGTTTGGATCTTTTTTGCCCTTTGCATTTTTTTTGCCATCCTCTAATTCGGAACGCTCTCTTTCCCGCTCTCTATTTCTATCACGATTTCGGTCATTAAACGCCGCTGTACGTTGCTCTTTTGTCAATTCTAAATTTGGTAAATCCGATATTAGTGACTTATCCGTTCTTTTTGAATCACTTCTAGAGCGACTAAATCCTCTTTCGGAATAAGAAGAATCCTTATCAAACATATCTTTATCATAGCCACGACCTGATCCAAAATTGCCTCTTCCAGTACCATTTTGTCGTCTTTCTCCTTGAGAATATGGTCTTTTCTCATTGCTCTGACGATTTTTGTCTGAACTATAGCGTTTCTCACCGCCCTGACGATTTCCATCTGAATTATATTTTCTCTCACCACCTTGACGGTTTCCATCTGAATTATACTTTCTCTCACCGCCCTGACGGTTTGGATCCTGATTATATCTTCTCTCGCCGCCTTGACGGTTTCCATCTGAATTATATTTTCTCTCACCACCCTGACGATTTCCATCTGAATTATATTTTCTTTCGCCGCCTTGACGGTTTGGATCTTGATTATATCTTCTCTCACCGCCCTGACGATTTCCATCTGAATTATATTTTCTCTCGCCACCCTGACGGTTTCCATCTGAATTATACTTTCTCTCACCACCCTGACGATTTGGATCCTGATTATATCTTCTCTCACCACCCTGACGATTTGGATCCTGATTATATCTTCTTTCGCCACCCTGACGATTTCCATCTTGATTAAACTTTCTTTTTTCTCCCTGGTTTTGTGGTTTACGTTCTGTATTTTGTACTCTTTTATCTCTCTCTCCCTGACCCTGCAATCTTTTATCCCCCTCTTGGCTATACACTCTTTTGTCCTTCTGATCTTGTAATCTTTTGTCACCTTCCTGACCCTGCAATCTTTTTTCTCCTCCCTGAGATTTCCCTGTTTTTATTTCTCTTTCTGGTTTTCGATCCAATCTTTTTTCTTCTTTATTCTCTACTTCTTTTACTTCTATTATTTTATTTGGTGTTTTACTTTGATGTTCTAATTTATTAAAATGTCCACGAACCAATGTTATTTCTGTATCTTCTATATTACTCATATGATTTTTTATATCAGAGCCCTTTTCTTTTAAAAAGCTAACAATATCCTTACTTTGTATATCCAGTTCTTTGGCCAGTTCATGAATTTTTATTTTTGCCATACACAATTAACCTCACATTCTTCTGTCAGAAAACAAAGCGATCAAGTGTTGATAAGTTTTAACTGCTTTTCTATTGCTTTTGCCATACCAGCCTCCTTTACTGCAAGCGACGCCCGAAATTCTTTTCCAATTGCATGACCGATTTTTTCCTTGTCACTAAAAAAATAGATTGGAACTTTATAATAGTCACATAGATTCTGAAACATTTTTTTCGTATTCTCTGACGCATCTGTCGCAACTAAAACTAACGCCGCCGTTTTTTCTTTTACTGCCTTTTCTGTGAGAAATTCACCACTGCCAACATACCCCGCTTTCTGTGCTAGACCAAGTAAAGATAAAAGTCTGCTTTCTATTTTATATTGCAATATAATTTCACCTCCTATACTACTGTTCCATTTTAAGAGGATCGTTTTGCGTATTTGTAAACTGCATGAGTAAAGAATTATAAATATTCTTTGGAATTTCTATCTTTAGAGAACGTTCTAACCCTTTTTGTCGAATGGCTTTATTCAGACAATCTATAGAATTACAAATATATGCGCCTCTACCATTCTTCTTTCCAGTGGTATCTAACATAATCTCTTCTTGTGGGGTTTTAATGACACGAATCATTTCTTTTTTATTCTTCATCTCACCGCAGCCGGTACATTTACGCATTGGTATCTTTCTTACACCGACTGTCTTTTTCATTTTTTATATCTCTTCCCCTTCCTCAGATGCCTGTAGTTGTTCTTCACTCTTGATATCAATTTTGTATCCTGTCAGTTTTGCCGCAAGTCTTGCGTTTTGTCCTTCTCTTCCAATTGCTAAAGAAAGTTGATAGTTTGGCACAATTACCTTTGCACTTTTCTCTTCTTCGTTTACATCAACGGAAAGTACCTTTGCTGGACTTAACGCATTTTCAATTAATTTTGCGGGGTCATCGCTCCAATTAATAATATCAATTTTTTCTCCACGTAATTCATTTACAATTGCATTAACTCTTGCACCATTAAATCCAACACACGCTCCAACAGGATCGACATTTAGATCATTTGTACTAACTGCCATTTTAGTCCTTGCGCCCGCTTCTCTTGCAATACTTCTAATTTCTACAATTCCATCCTTTACTTCTGTCACCTCTGCTTCAAACAGTCTCTTTACTAATTCTGGATGTGTTCTTGATACTGTAATTCTAGGTCCTTTTGTTGTATCTTTTACTTCTAATACATAAAGTTTGATTCTCTCAGTGGGACGAAATACTTCTCCTTTAATCTGTTCATTTTCTGTTAATACTGCGTCAACTTTTCCTAAATTAATACTTACATTTCCACCGACATATCGTTGAACAATTCCTGTTACCACTTCTCGCTCTTTTCCACAATATTGATAATAGAGTACCTTTCGTTCTTCCTCTCTAATCTTTTGTACTACTACTTGTTTTGCCTTTTGTGCAGCAATTCTTCCAAAATTTTTTGGAGTTACCTCTACAGGTACAATATCACCGATCTCATATTTTTTCTTTGGAAATTTCATATGTGCATCTGCAAGACTAATCTGCATAACTGGATCTTCTACAGCTTCAACTACCTCTCTTTCTGCATAAACACTAACTGCTCCTGTCTGTCTATCAATATTTACTTTGATATTATCTGCTTTGCCATAGTGGTTTTTACAGGCGGCCACCAGAGAATTTTCGATTGCTTCTAAAAGAATATCTTTGCTGATATCCTTTTCCTTTTCAATCTGGTTTAATGCCTCAATTAACTCTTTGTTTCCTTCCATTTTTCTTTCCCCCTTTTCTTATTTTTGATTCTTTTGCTTCTGTTTTTTACTTTTAAAAATCTAATGCAAGTCTCACCATGGCAATATCTTTGCGTACAAATTCTACTACTGAGCCATCCTCCTGCTCTAAGTACAAAACATTCTCATCAAAATCCTTTAAAATCCCATCAAAATCTTTTCTTTTATTGATAGCTTTGTATAACTTTATTTCTATTGCTTCTCCAATACTACGTTTGAAATCTCTTTCTTTTTTTAACTGTCTTCCTAATCCCGGAGAACTTACTTCTAAAATATAGGAATCTGGAATAAAATCCTTTTCGTCTAATCTGTCACTAAGACGTCTACTGACGAGTTCACAGTCATCAATTGTAATTCCTTCTGGTTTATCAATATAAGCACGTAAAAACCAATTTTCTCCCTCTTTTACATATTCTACGTCTACTAATTCAAATTGATGTTCGTCTAAAATTGGTAATAATAGTGCTTCCGTTTTTTGTTCATATTCTTCCCGTTTTGTCATTATTCTCCTCCCATTTTACCAAACTTCTTTTTACAAAAATGAAGAGTGGACTTTCGTCCACTCCTTTTCGTTTACTCTCTTAAGTCATATTAAGTATACTCTATCAAATGGAAATTGTCAAGCAATTAAACAACTTTTTTAACTGCATTTACGTATAGAAACTTCTCCTGTATGCAGAATTTGTCTTTTTCCATCTGGATACTCTACTACTAATCCACCCTGTTCATCAATGTCAACAGCCTTTGCTCTCTTTTGATTTTCTCCATCAATGACATCAATTTCTTTTCCAAGTAGAATCGAATGTTCTTTATATTCTGTAATAAAAGAATGGGAAGATAGTTCTTTACATAATGAAAGCATTTGATTTACTACTTCTGCAATTAATTGATTTCTTGTTATACCTTTTATATCTTCTTTATCTTCTTCATATAATGCGGTTACAATATGCTTTAATTCTTCTGGAATTGTTTGTGTATCTATACTAAAGTTAATGCCAATACCTACAACTATGGAATCAATTTGTCCACTCTCACAGTCTGTTACTGCTTCTGATAAAATTCCGCATAACTTCTTTCCATTTTTATAGATATCATTTACCCACTTAATTCCCGTTTCTATTCCTGTAAGTTTTTGTATTGCCCGAACAACTGCTACTGAAGCAGCAGTTGTTAAATAGATTACATCTGAACTTTGTACATCTGGACATAATACTAAGCTCATATAGATTCCTTTTCCCTTTAACGTTACAAAACTTCTGCCACGTCTACCGCGTCCTGCTGTCTGTTGTTCTGCGACAAATAACATCCCATGTATTGGTTTTAATGCTGCTGCCTGTTTTGCTTCGATATTGGTTGAAGTCATCTCTTTTTTAATTACTATTGGTATTGTCTGACATTCCTCTTTTAGTGCTGCCCGAATTCCTTGTTCAGAAATCAAATCACAGTTTTCTTCTAAAAAATAGCCTTTATTTTGTACTGCTTTAATTTCATAGCCTTCCTGTTTTAATTGTCCTACCGCTTTCCATATAGCAGCCCTAGAAACTTGAAACAGTTGTGCTAATTCTTCTCCTGAACAGTATTTTCCCCTGTTTTTTTCTAATGTTTCTAATAGATCCTTTTTCACCGACATCTGTTTTTTGCTCCTATGTTGCGACCGTTTTTGGACAATATCTATTATTTTGCAAATGGTGCTAAATCAAGTCTTATAAAATACCCTTGCTCTGCTTTACATAGTGGACAGTTTTCCGGAACAGATGTTCCATAATAGATATGTCCGCATTTTAAACACATATAGGCAACTTCTGTAGCAGGATGATAAAGCGTGTTTTGTTCTATCATCTCAGCAAACAGACGAAATCTATCAGCATGTGTCTGTTCTACTGCTGCTGTCATTTGAAATTGCGCTGCAATTTTTTGAAATCCTTCTTCTCTTGCTTTTTGGGCAAAGTTTATATAAACATCTTGTGCTTCTTCTATCTCATTATGCTGTGCTGCTCGAAGTAATTCAGAAATAGAGTTGGAAATATTGATTGGATAAGAACCATCTATTGTAATATTTTCTCCATTAAATTCAGAAAGCAGACGATAAAACTGTTCTGCATGTTCTCGCTCTTGCTCTGCTGTAAATAAAAAAACTGCTTCAAGTGCTGGAAGATTTTGTATCTTTGCTGTATTTGCAGCAATCGTATATCGATTTCTAGCTTGGCTCTCTCCTGCAAATGCTCTCATTAAATTTTGTTTTGTTAAAGAATTTTTAAAATCAACAGCCATACTTTTTGTTCCTCTCTTTCTAAAACTAATTTGAAACATCTACTTTTCTTTTATAAGTATGGATCTGTTCTTTTAAAATTATTCTAAACTACATATGAGAATTCTTTCGATCTTTTAATGTTTTTCCTGCAAAGATTCCCAATCCTGCTGCTATTGCTAAAATGATAAGTTTTATCAGTGCATTTATAATTCCTCCAAGAAACATCATCATATCATATCCCTCCTTTTTGATTTACCTTCTATGTGCTAACTCCTGTACAATATCTTCCCAATCTAATCCTTTTTCCACCATTAAAACCATTAAATGATAGAGGAAGTCTGAAATTTCATAATTTAATTCTTCTGTTTTTGGATTTTTTGCTGCAATAATAATTTCTGTAGCTTCCTCACCACATTTTTTTAGGATCTTATCCATTCCTTTTGTAAATAAATAGTTAGTATAAGAACCCTCTTTTGGATGTTTTTTTCGTTCTAAAATAACATCATATACTTTATTAAATACTTCAAAAGGATTGGTTTCTTCATATTCTTTTTTTACTAATTCTCGGTAAAAACAAGATTTATGACCTGTATGACACGCTGAACCTATCTGCAAAACCTTTGCTAAAATTGTATCTGCATCACAATCAATAGAAAGACTTCTAATAAACTGATAATGTCCTGATGTTTCACCTTTTATCCAGAGTGTTTCTCTGCTTCTGGAGTAATACGTCATTCTTCCAGTTTCTATAGTCTTATTATAAGCCTCTTCGTTCATATAAGCAAGCATTAAAACCTGACTTGTTTTATAATCTTGAACAATAACAGGAACTAAACCAGCATCGTCTTTTTTAAATTCTGAAAATGGAATCTTACTTTCAAATACATTAACAGATACACCTGAATCTTTTAAAACTCGCTTTATTTTTAGGATATCTTTCTTTTCATAATAATTTGTTGCAACTCCCGCCACATTTTTTGTTGTCAAAAGTGTAGTGATATCATTTCGTAAAAGACTGTCCCTAATATATATTGGTAGTGGTTCTTTTGCAATTTTTTCAAGGACAATCTCAGATAAAAAGACGTGTTTTAACAAAATAGCAAATGCACCAAGTTCTTTTAACTTTATTACAACTGTTCCATCTTTCAGTTCTTTTTTGATGTTTTCAGGACTTGCATCAAACTCAATAATTAACTTATCTGTTCCAAAACGCTTTGATCCTTCCTCAATTAGAGAAAGCTCAGAAAGTCCCACATAGGGAATCACTACTTGTTTTGCTCCTGTATATAATGCTTTTTTAATATCTTCTAGTCTTTCTATTTGATATCCAATCAACACTGGAATTTCTATCTGTTTTACAACCTTTTTAACAGTTAATAAAAACTCTTCCCGTTCACTTTCTGTTTTTGAATAATTATACACAAACAGAGCATCTGCTCCATTGCGTTCATATTCAACTGCCTTTTTTAAGATACTGCTTTCTAACTCATTTTCCGCATAGATATAAGGAATAATTTCTTTATAATCCATTATGTTCCTCCTCAAAACAAGGCATATCATTCTTTTTTTGTTCTATTCGTTTGATTGCTTCTGCTAGATCAAATTTATTTTCATAGAGTGCTTTTCCAACAATAATTCCCTCTAGTGAAAGTTTTGATAAACAAAGTAAATCTGAAATACTAGAAACCCCACCTGAGGCAATAATTTTCATCCCTGTTTCTGATATCATCTTTTCCATTGCAGCTTCATTTGGACCAGATAACATTCCATCTCTTGCAATATCTGTATATATAATTCGTTCCGCTTTGTACTCTCTCATGCGAAGTGCTAACTCTACAGCCGAAATCTCACTTACTTTTTCCCATCCAGAAATTGCCGCCATTCCATCTTTCGCATCGATTCCTATAATAATACGATCCGCTCCAAATTCTGAAACTGCTTGTTTTACTAACTCTGGATTTTTCACTGCACCTGTCCCAAGAATCACTCTGGCAATACCTAATTGAAATCGTTCTTCGATATCCTTTATCGAACGAATTCCTCCTCCTGTCTGTACTGGTATTTGAACTGCTCCAAGAATTTCTTGAATTACTTCTTTATTTGCAAATTTTCCTTCTACTGCACCATCTAGATCAACTACATGTAGATAAGAAGCCCCTGCTGCTTCAAAACGAAGTGCAACTTCAACTGGATATTCCGAATAAACTTTTGCTTGGTGAAATTCTCCTTGACGTAATCTGACACATTGACCATCACGAATATCAACTGCTGGATATAATATCATAAAGAAATCACTCCTTTCGTACTTAAAACTCCTTCAATTCGTGGATCAATTGTTTTAGCCTCATCAAGTGCTTTAGCAAAACTTTTAAATAAAGCTTCTGCAATATGATGATTATTTTTTCCATCTAATACTTTTAAATGCAGATTCATTCCAGCATTATAAGAAATAGCATAAAAAAATTCTCTCACCATTTCTGTTTCCATATAACCAAGACGTTCGGTTGTAAATTCAGCCGTAAAGTTCAAATAAGGACGACCACAAAAATCAACTGCACATAAGACCAGTGTTTCGTCCATTGGAAGCATACAAGAACCATATCGTTTTATTCCTTTTTTTTCTCCTAATGCCTCTTTTAATGCCTGCCCTAATACGATTCCTGTATCCTCTATTGTATGATGTCCGTCTACTATTAAATCTCCCTGTACTTTAAGTTTTAAATCCAAAAAACCATGTTTTGCTACTGCATACAGCATATGATCAAGAAATCCAATTCCTGTATCAATTACTGCTTCTCCGGTACCATCTAAATTTAATTCTAAAGAAATTTTTGTTTCTTTTGTAACTCTTTCTACTTTTGCAGTCCGCAAATTCATATCAACCCTTTCGTCTGGTTCTTTTAAAATCTCTAATTGCTGTTCTCCCTTTTTTGGTAGATCTTTTTTTTGTTCTGATTCTGAATTTTTATCTTGTGCAAGTCCTAGATCAGAAGCAGCTTCAAATGTGCCTAACCAGTCTACTCGATAAGATTCTTCCTCGTCTCCTATTTCTGGAAACCGATTATTCACTTCTTGTGGCAGAATCTCTTCCTGTGGTTTTATTTGTAATATTGTTTTTTGAATATTATTTACAGGAGGAGTATTTGTTAATTTCCATTTTTTTCTATTTTTAGAACTCATCCTCTTTTTCCTTCTTTTTTATGTATTTTACTCTTCTTTTAATTCTCTAATCGTACTGCAATCGAATTAGCATGTGCTGTCAACCCTTCTGCATTTGCAAACGTTATAATATCTTTCGCTGCTGGCAATAATGCTTTTTTAGAATAAGAAATGATACTAGACTTTTTTATAAAATCATCCACTCCAAGAGGGGAGAAAAATTTTGCAGTTCCGTTTGTTGGAAGAACATGATTTGGACCAGCGAAATAATCTCCTAATGGTTCACTAGAATATTCCCCTAAAAAAATTGCCCCTGCATTTTTTATTTTTGTCATTACCTCAAACGCATCTTTTGTTATAATTTCTAAATGCTCCGAAGCAATTTCATTGACTGCTTCAACTGCTTCTTCCATAGAATCTGTAATAAATAAGTATCCATATTGATCTAATGATTTTATCAAAATTTCTTTTCTGGAAAGTTTTTCTATCATGCTATCAATCTGGTTTGAAACATCTTCTGCCAATTTCTTACTTGTTGTTATTAAAATAGCAGATGCTAATTCATCATGCTCTGCTTGGGATAATAAATCAGCTGCTACATAGCGAGGATTTGCAGTTTCATCAGCAAGAACTAAAATCTCACTTGGTCCTGCAATCGAATCAATACTGACATAGCCATATACTGCCTTTTTAGCAAGTGCTACATAAATATTTCCCGGTCCTACAATCTTATCTACTTTCGAAATCGTTTCTGTTCCAAATGCGAGTGCTGCAACTGCCTGTGCACCTCCCACTTTATAAATCTTTGTTACTCCTGCTTCCTTTGCTGCTACTAAAGTTCCTTCATAAACACTTCCGTCTGCTCTTGGAGGTGTTACCATAATGATCTGTTCTACTCCTGCTACTTTTGCAGGAATCACATTCATTAAAACAGAAGATGGATAGGCTGCTTTTCCACCCGGTACATAAACGCCTACTGAATGAATTGGAGTAATCTTTTGTCCTAAAATACTACCATCTGGTTTTGAATCAAACCAACTATATCGTCTTTGTTTTTCATGATACTGTTCAATGTTTTTAGCTGCCTTTCGGATGACATCTAATGTATTTGGATCAATCTTTTGATAGGCCTTTTCAAATTCTGCTTCACTTACTAAAATATTTTCAGTCGAAATTTCTGCCTTATCAAATTGTTTTGTGTACTCAAATAATATTTTATCCCCTTGTTCCTTAACCGCCTGAATAATTTCTGTGACTTTTTTTTCATATTCTCCATATTGATTTGGACTACGTTTCAAAAGATCATTTAGTAAATTTTTCTTAGTCGTTTCATTTAATGGCACGATTTTCATTTTATCTGTCTCCCTTTTCCTATAAAATATCACGAAGTTTATTAATCATTTGATTGATCCGCTCTTGTTCCATTTTCATACTCACTTGATTGACTACCATACGTGCTGATAGTGGACAGATTTCTTCTAAAATCTCCAATCCATTTTCCTTTAATGTCGTTCCTGTTTCTACGATATCTACTATAACTTCAGAAAGTCCTACGATTGGAGCTAATTCGATAGAACCATTCAATTTAATAATTTCTACTGTTTGATGCTTTTTATTATAGAAATAATCTTTTGTAATATTGGGATACTTTGTTGCTACTCGAATCAGTTCTCCATGTTGTAACAATTCTTTTGCATTAGCTGGGCCTGCTACACACATTTTACAGTATCCTAATTTTAAATCTAAAACTTCGTACAGTTTTTTCCCTTCCTCTAAAATAGTATCTTTTCCAACGATTCCAATATCTGCTGCCCCATATTCTACATATGTTGGAACATCATTTGCCTTTGCTAAGAAAAAATTTATTTTTTGTTCCTCATTTGAAAAAATGAGTTTTCTAGATTCTGGGTCTTTCATTTCTTCGCAGGTAATTCCAATCTGTTCTAATAATTTCATCGCCTTAGCTGCAAGCCGTCCTTTTGCTAATGCAACTGTAATTGTTTTCATAAATAAAATCCTTTCGGTGATGGGTAGTTGATATTCAGCTCCATTTTAATTTTACTGTCTTAAAAAATCTATCAGATTTGCTTTTTGTATTGCTCCATCTTTTGCACGAACCAAATGTACCTGTTTGTTATTATCCAAATGTAAAATTCCACCTAATCCCATTCTATTTGCATAATCTATATAATCCTGCAAAGTATATTCCTTTTGTTCTGCATATAATTCTACTCTCATATTTTCTTTTCGAAATTGTTTTGCTAATTGAATTGCAATCGTTTGTACTTTTGTTTGATATACTAACAAAGTATCTTCTGATTCTTGATTCACCAAAAGATTTTGACGGGAAAGTGCTAATAAAAGCTGATCTAAAATAAGTGCTACTCCAATAGCAGGAGCATCTTTTCCAAATTGATCAATTAAACTGTCATATCTTCCACCTGTAGCCACGGCATCTCCTGTTTTATAGGTAAATGCTCGAAAGATAATTCCTGTGTAATAATTATAGTTACTAAGCATACCAAGGTCAAATGTAATATAAGATTCAAAGTCATAAATTTTTAAAAGTTCATATAATTGTTCTAGCCGATTTAGTGCTGCTATAGAGCGAGAATTTTGAACATAGTTTTTGATATCTTTTACCTTTTCTATTGTTCCAAATAATTCTGGAAGCTGATAAAAAAGTTTCTTTAATGGCTCTTCTAATTTTTTTTCTTGTAATAGCTCTTCCATTCCAAATAAATTTTTATTTTCAATTAATTCTCTAAGTTTTACTGTTTCCTCCTCTTGTAGCCTTGCTTCTTCTATCAATCCAGCAAAAAATTCTACATTTCCAATTTCTACTTGAAATTCCTTTAGTCCTGTTGTCAATAGACAATCTACTGTCATTGCAATCATCTCTGCATCTGCTTCTACACTAGGATCATTTATTAACTCTGTTCCAAGCTGTGTAACTTCTTTTAGTTTTCCCTGTAAACTGACGTTATTTCGATATGTATTACCACAATACATCAGACGAATTGGTAATTCTTCTTCTTTGAAATATTTTGCTACACAGCGGGCAATCGGAGGAGTCATATCTGGACGTAATGCAAGTGTATTTCCCTCTCGATCAAAAAAACGAAACATATCCGTTTGCGCAACTGTTCCCTTCTCACTACTAAAAACATCAGAAAACTCAAAAGTAGGTGTTTGAATTTCTCTAAAACCATAGCGATGGATACAATCAATCAATGCGTTTTGTACGTTTAATTTTTTGATACATTCCGTATTATAAATATCTCTGACCCCTTCAGGAGTATGTAATAAACGTTCCTTCATCACTTATGTCCTTTCCTTTGTTACTTTATTGAGGTAACGTTATAATCTATTACCATAGTAATTTAATAATTATACGATATGTCCTCTAGCCTGTCAAGTATCTGTATTTAATCTCGTTCCTTTAAATCTTTTTGAATGAAATCCAAATAGGGAAGATACATTCCACCTGTAGTATGAAAAAAATATTCTTCTGAAAGTTCTTCAAAACGAATACTCTTTCTTCCTCCGTTTTTTGCTCGTTGCCAAAACTGCTCTAATTCTAAAAATCGCATATAATAATATAAGTCTTTTTTGGTAAAGGAAATCAAAAGAAAAGAAACTCCTTCCTGTCTTTCGAAATCTTTCATAAATGCAACTTGATGATCATGAATATTTTGAAGGGCAAAAGTATCTACTGCACATTCTTTTGCATCAAAACAGACTGGAATTCCTTGTACTGCTCCAATATAGTCTACAGTGCTTTTTTGATCAAAATATGCCAATGTAATTTGTCTGTTTTTTTTATTAATCTCTACAGGAGTAATTGGAGTTGGAACTTTTTGAATGAGTGCAAGATTACGTTCTCTATACTTTTCATTTGTTAAATTCACCATTTCTTCTAATAAAGAACCCCGTAGTCCTCTCGAATTCCACGACATAACTACCTCCTAATTTTTCATATTTAACGAAAGTCCTCTTTGTATTTTTTCAAATAGTTGTGGAGGTTTACAATATATTTCTCGCTTTGAAAGTCCTTTAAATTTTTGCGAAAGCTCTGGAAATACTAAACGATACGCATGTAGCATTTGAGAAGATACTCCATACTCTCTTTTTAACTGTTCATTCCATTGCAAATTTCCATATTTTTGATCGCCTGCAATTGGATAACCAAGAAACGCTAAATGTGCTCTGATTTGATGTGGTTTTCCTGTAAGTAATTGAATTTCTAATAGAGTAACTCCTTTATGACAACAGAGTGGTCTATACTTTGTCTGAATACTACAATAATCTTCTTGTTCTATCTTAGATAACAGTTCATATGATTCTTTTGAGAGCACTTTTACTTGATTTTTAGATTCGTCTTTATATAAAAAACCAACTTCTTTCTTTATACTTGTAAGTTCTCCTTTGACAATACATAAATAATATTTTTGAATTGTTCGTGTTCGAAACAATTCAGTCATTTTTTGAAGACCTGCAAGTGATTTTCCAGCGACTACAATGCCACTCGTATTTCGATCTAATCGATTACATACACTGGGAGAAAAAACTGTCAAATCATCTTTTGTTAATGCTTTTGTTTTATATAAGTAAAAAGAAATCATTTCTACTAAAGAAATGTCTTCTTTCTTTGCTTTCTGCGAAAGAACCCCTATTGGCTTATTTACAATTAAAACATTATCATCTTCATATAATACTGAAAAATCACAGGCAACTTCTTCTATTTCTAACTGAGATTGAAATTTTGTAATGGTCTCCTCTGACAGATATAGAGAAATTTTATCACCTAGACAAAGTATTTCTTTTCCCTCTGCTTTTTTTTCATTCAATACAATATTTTTTTTTCTTAACATTTTATATAAAAAACTTTTAGGTGCAAGCGACAAATACTTTGCCAGAAACTTATCGAATCGTTGTCCTGCATCTTTTCCTTCTATGGTAATCTGCCGCATTTTAATCTCCTATTCTACTAAAAGAGAAGTCAAATAGTCAAGTAATTCCTCTTTTTCCTCTCGAATTAATTTTCGATCTGCTGACTGCAATTTTTTAAAAAATTCTTTTTCCTGTGAAACGATTGTTATTTTATATGCCCATCCACGCTTCTTAATTGATTCTTTTAAATATTTCTCTATTATATCAAGAGAATCTTTTTTTCTTCCCAACAATCCAATCACTTCATTTCCTGCAACACAGATTACAGAAAGAAACATGATCTTTTCTGGTGAGGTAAATACCGCATCATAAAAGATGGTGTCTTCTTTTTGTTTCATCGTATCTACTTTCTGTTTTAGTTGTAGTGGAATTGTACGAAATGGAGCAAAAACAATAAAATTGACTAATTTCTTGGCAGCAGGAAGTACAAAAAGAAACGATATAATTGTAAATAAATTTGCTTTTTCAAATTTATTTAATAAAAGTCCAAGTCCGAATATCCCAAGTCCAATCAAAATATAGAACAAAACCATTAAAGGCTGTGTTCTTCGTTTAAAATCAATATATCCATACTCGCCCTTTTTTAGCTTTTGTTTTCGTGCCATGATTGATTTTGTTCTCCTTTCTCTTATTTTTATTACAATAAAACTGTAAAATCTGGTATATAAAAATCTGCTAACTGTCGTTTTTGTTGTTCTTGTGATTCGGAATATTTATCATAAACTGCACATGTCTTCATTCCTGCACTCTTTCCAGCTAAAATTCCTGATACAATATCTTCAAAAACAAGACATTTTTGTGGTATTACATTTAATTTATCCGCAACAAACAAATAGATATCTGGAGAAGGTTTCCCTTTTGGTACTTCACAAGAAGTATGAACTGCATCAAAAAAGGAGCGAACCTTTAATTGCTCCAACACCATTTTAACAAGCGTAACCGAGTTACTCGTTGCAATTCCCATCTTTATCTTTTTTTCTTTTAATTTATGAAGCAACTCTAATGCTCCCTTTTTTAAAGGGACTTCATACTTATACTTTTCATACGCCATCTCATTCCAATCTCTTTTTATTTTTTCAATTGGATCAGAAATATGAAACCGCTCTTTAAAATAAATGGCTGTTTCCGAAAAACTCATTCCCTCAATAGAAGGCTGTAAATCTTTCGGACAAGTTAGCCCAAATCTTTTAAGATATTCAATATCTATAGATTCCCACATCCACATAGAATCGATTAGAGTTCCATCTAAGTCAAATAGCACTGCATCAATTTGATCAAACATATCTATTCTTTTCCTTTCTTAGAAACTTCTTCTTTTAATTGTTCTATCTCTTGTTCTGTCAGTGCCCGATAACTTCCCAACTTTAACGTTTCTGGCAGACAGATAGATCCCATTGCAATTCGTTTTAAATATAAAACTTCTTTCCCTACTGCCAAAAACATCCTCTTTACTTGATGAAATTTTCCCTCTCGAATTGTAAGATGAATTTCTGAATAAAAATCGTTGTCTTCCTGCCATACCCGTAAGATATCTAGTTTTGCAGGCATAGCAGTAAATTCTTCATCTACTGTCAATCCCTCTTGAAATTTTTTTTGATCCTCTGTATCGACTTTTCCTTTTATCTTAGCAAAATAGACTTTATCAATATGTCTTTTGGGTGATAATAGTTGATGTGCTAATACCCCATCATTTGTAATAAGAAGCAGTCCTTCTGTATCTTTGTCTAATCTTCCTACAGGAAAAAGATCTTCCCTTTTTCGATCTTGAATCAGATCCACTACTGTTTTTTCTCTTTTATCTCTTGAAGCAGAAACAATTCCCGCTGGTTTATTCAACAGATAATATTCCATCTTACAATAACAAAGCAAATGCCCGTCGAGAGCAATCTGATCGGTTTCTAAATTTATCTTTTGTTCTGGTATATGGATAACTTTCTGATTTACAGTCACTTTCCCCTCACGGATCAGTGCTTTTGCCTCTTTTCTTGTTCTTTTTGATACCTCAGAAAGATACCTATCCAACCTTAATCGTTCACCCATTAAACCCTCCAAGATTTTATTAACTGATTCTATTATACAAAAAACAAAATCACTTTTCAAGTAAACGATTTTGTATATAGGTAGGATAGAAACATTTGACCTAAAAAATCAAAGCAGAATATCCAAAATAATAGAAATCTTTTTGGATATTCTGCTTTGAAAATCACATCATCCTCCAGCCAGGAAGATATTTATTTTTGAATTTTCCATTTTTTACTTTTCCCCATCCTAAAGACCATCCATCTGTTTGTATTAAAACAAAACCATCTTGACAGGTATTTTTTAATTCAATAGATTCACATTTTAAATAACGATATACTTCTTCTTCATTTGATGCAAGATTGTAACAATTTTTATATTCTTTTGATGTTATAGCACATGCCAGTGCCTGACTTGGCTCAAAACGCCCTTTTTTTTGTTCTCCTAATAATAATCCATTGCGTAAAATCCGCAATCCTGTAAGATCAGGTAAGTCTTTTGGCAATAAAAATACTCTATCTTGACGAACTACAATTTTAGAATAATCTATCTCACATGTTAAAGTTTCTAAAAAGTTTTTGGTTTCTTCCGTAAGTTTTGATGTTTCTTTTTGTAGTGCAAAATTAGACTCTTTTTGCACTTCTCTACTTTTTTGAAAACAAGCTAAAAAATGTCCTTCTCCTTCTAGTTTATGAGGCCAAAGTCTAATTGTTTTTGTTAGATCTTCTAAGCGTTGTTCTTCTCCTCTCTCTCTAAAAATTTGACGGATATCCTCTGGAGTCCAGTCTGGTCTTCCCAAAGAAAATCCCTCAAATCTTGGTTCAGTTATCACAGAAACAAGAGAAAGTTCTGGATATTTTGATAATAACCATCCAGTTGTTCCTTCATCTTCTGTTGGTGAGAACGTACATGTCGAATAAAGTAGTCTTCCACCCGGACGCAACATAGAAACTGCAAAAGGAAGAATTTCCTTTTGTAGTTGATAATAATAATCTACACCATATTGTTCCCAGTTTTTTATAATCTGTGGACTTTTTCGAAACATTCCTTCTCCAGAACAGGGAGCATCTACTAAAATACTGTCAAAGTATTCTTTGAACACTTCTGCGAGTCTGGCGGGAGATTCACTGACAACTACAGCATTTTTTACTCCTGCTATCTCCAAGTTTTTTAAAAGCGCTTTTGCTCTGGAACTGCTGATATCATTTGCTACTAAAACTCCCTCTCCGCATAATTTTGCAGCTAATTCCGTACTTTTTCCTCCCGGTGCAGCACACAGATCTAATACTCTGTGACCGGGCTGAACCAAAAGCAAGTTAGCAGGTGTCATTGCACTTGGTTCTTGAATATAATAAAGTCCTGCATAATAATATGGATGTTTTGCAGGTGAAACATTAGAATCGTAATAAAATCCATTGGAAATCCAAGGAATCTGTCGAAGTGAAAAAGGGCTTTTTTTTGCAAATTCCTCTGGTGTCGTCTTTAGAGTATTAATTCGAATTCCACTTGTTTCTGGTTTTTCAAAGGCTTTTAAGTATTCCTCATATTCTTCCTGCAACTGTTTTTTCATTCTATGTTCAAATGTTTCTGGCAACTTCATTGTTCTGTTTATAGATCCTTTCTTTTATTGCAGACTTTGTGCACGATATCCTTCTGCAATAATATCTAACTCTTTATGAAAACGTTCCAGTGCTTCTAAATCTTCGCTTTCGTAGACCTTAAAAAATTCATCCTGAATTTTTACTACTTCTCGTTTGTTTGCAACTTTATATAAATTTTGGATACTAATTAAAATATCTGCAACCATATTTGCCTTAATATTAAATGAATTTTGAGCATCCATGATTTCATTGCGAACAGAAGACATTTCCTGATCTAAAATAATAATGGCTTCTGCTGCCGCATGAAGACGATTTGTTAAGTTAGATGGCATATTGTGTTTATATTTATATTGTAGTGAATGTTCAATGGTTGCCCAAAAATTCATTGCTAAAGTACGAATTTGAATTTCTGCATGAATACACTTTGTTCCATTTAGAGTTTCTACCCGATACTCTACAATCATATGGTAACTTCGATATCCACTTTCCTTTTGATTTTTAATATAATCTTTCTCACTAAGTACCTTCATATCGCAGCGTCTTCGAATTAATTCTGCCACTTTATAAATATCCTCTACAAACTGACAGATAATCCGAATTCCTGCAATATCTTCTAATCTATTTTCAATCTCTTCAAATTTAATGTGTTTTTTTTGTGCTTTTTCTAAAATACTTGAAATTTTTTTAACTCTGCCTGTTACTTGCTCAATTGGAGAATACATGCCTGCTTCTCTATATGCTTTGATTACATGATTAAATTTTATTTTCATCTCCTCTACAGCAAGTATATATGGCTCTAAAATCTCCCTCCACATTTGAATTTCCATTCTCTAAAACCCCCCTGTCATCCTTCTCTTTCTTTCAACTTTCGTATTTTCTTTAATCTTCCTCCTTGCCAAAAATAAATTCATGTAAAAGCTCTACATTTTTTGGAATATTTGGAATTAATACTGCCATTCTTCGTACATAACCTTCTTCATATGTGCCTTCTACTGGTATACGGTAATTTTCTACTTCAGTTAAACCAATCTGTAATGCCTGTTCTACATAATCTGTAATTTGACTACTTTTCATATCTGTTGTTATGAGTGGTAGACAATCGTTTACTAAACGAAACATAGCCATATAACTTAAAGATTTCACTTTCTCAAAAATTGTATTTAAAACAATTCTGTGTCTTTGTGTTCTTCCAAAATCATTTATTTCTGTTTTTGTACCTACATAACGAATTCTACAATATCCAAGTGCCTGATTTCCGTTCATGTGGTTAATTCCTTCTTTTACATTGCGGTTACTTGGATTAGAAATATAATTTGTTTTTCTTAAATAATTTGCCTCTGCTGAAGTTAAGGAAATATCAATTCCTCCTAACAGATCAATAATAGATTCAAAATCATCAAAGCCAACTAAACAATAACCATCTATTTTCAGATCAAAATTATGTTCAATCGTTTCATATAATAGAGGGATTCCTCCAATCTGATAGGCAGCATTGAGTTTATTATCTGGATGATTTGGAATTTCCACTAAAAGATCCCGCATCAATGATGTAAGTTTAAAACTTTTTTCTTTTGTATTCATAGTAGCAACTATAATTAAATCCGTACGTCCTCTTGCCGAACCAGAACCAATAGCCTCTTCTCCTAACAAAAGAATATTGATTACCTCATCTTCTTGCCTAATCTCGCCTTCATTAGCTCCTAATTGAATTTGATCTTCTGGAATAATTGTAATATCAGGATTATTTTCCAGTTCTTCTTCTGTAATATCTACATCATCTTCAACTTTTTGTATTTCATGATTGCTACCATCATCATAATTCATACGACTTTCCGCATATTTTGCTGCAAAGGAAATCATCAGATGCTGTCCTGATTTTGTCCCAAACAAAAAAATACACAGTAACAATATACTACCTGCTACTGCCATTAGAGGAACTATAAATTTAGGCAATTTCTTCTTTGGTGTTGTTTCCTCCTCTGAGGAAGAATCTTTTAGAGGTGGTTCTAACTCAGAACTTGCTGTTTCAGCTAATGACTCTGTGATCTCTTGTAAGATCTCTTCTTCCTCTTTATCTTCTTCCTCTTCTTCATTTTCCTCTAAAGGATCCGAATTTATATATTTGATAATAATATTATTTTCCTGTGAAGAATTCACATTTGGACGCTTAATAATAATATTATTAAATTCCCTTTGTTTTCGATGCAATTCGGAAACGGGTGGAAACTCTTCTGTTTCCGATAAAGAATCTTCTTCCTCTAAATCCTCTATTCCTGATAAATCCACTCGAAACTCTTCTTCAATTGGAAATAGTCCATCTCCTAACGGAATTTTTTCTTCCTCTTGTTTTTCTTTTAATTTATCCTCTTTTGATTCATCAGAAGGCTCTGACTTTTGCGGTATATCTTCTTTGATCTCAATCCAGACTGTTTTTGGTTCTTCAATTGTAATTGGGTTTGACTCTTCTGATTCCGTTTCAAAAGCCTTTTCTAAGTTTTGAAGAAATTCTTCACTTTGCGATGGATCAAATTCTTCACTTTCTCTTTGATTTTCCCGCTCCATATCCTTCCTCTCTTCTTATTTTTTTATTTTGGTGATGAAGTTTCTTGTGTTGTTTCTTCTTTTCCATCTAAATAAATAAATTCATACATTGCTTGAACATTTTTTTCTAAATCTGGTACTAAAACCCAACCTGCACCTTTGTAATTTTTTTGTTCTGTAAATGCACCATTTACTGGAATTCGCTCACTTTCCATTGTCATAATTCCATTTTCTATAACATCTTCTAGTGCTTTTCTAATCTGTGCAGAAGTTAAATTGGTATCTACATAACCTAAACATTGATTCATAATTGAAACTAACTTTACAACGTTTTGAGTTTTATATTTTTCAAAAATAGCTTTTAAGACTTTTCTTTGACGTAACGTTCTACCATAATCTGAGTTTGCACCCTCAAGGGTTTCTACTTTACGAACACGACAATATCCCACTACTTGATTTCCATTTAAAGTCTGTAAACCTTCTTTTACATTACGATATTGTGGTTTTGAAATATAATTTGTTTTTCTAAGATATTCTGCTTCTTTTTTTCCAAGTTCAATTTCTACACCACCTAATAAGTCTACAATTTTTTCCAATGAATCAAATCCAACTGAAGCATAGGCATCAATATGGATTTTAAAATTTTTTTCAATCGTATCCACTAACATTTGTGCTCCGCCCTTTGAATAGGCAGCATTTAATTTACTTCCCTTATATCCTGGAATATCTACATACATATCTCTCATTAGAGAAGTTAACTTTATTGTCTTATCTTTTGTATTAATGGAAGCAATCATCATAGAATCTGTTCGATTTCCTCCATTGATTGATTCAATTCCCATCAACAAAATATTTGTAACATAGTCTTCTTTTCTCGCATCCGGATTTACATCATGCGTTAATCCTTCGAAGGTCATGTCAACAATTCCATCTCCATCAAGATCTTTACCTGTATTTACTGCACCTGAAATATAATTTGCCATCCATCCATAGATCAATCTTCTTCCTGGCTTACTAACTAAAAGTCCTATTAAAATTATTAAAAAGCTTAAACACAATAATAGCATATTGCGTAATGCTTTACTAAAACGCTTTTTCTTTTTTCTGTTGTTTTGTGGTTGTTGTACTTCATTGTATCTTTTCATACTAAAACCTCTTTCCACCCAAGTTTAGTCTATGGTTCAGGACATACTCTGTTTCAGACAATGCCTTGAACCATAATACCCTTATTGGGCAGAAATGTAAAGTTAATTTTCTCTTTCAATTATTAAGAATATTTGAACACGTTCTATTTCATAGCCTCTAATAATCTTTCTAAGAACTGATATACTCGAAGAAAAGATTGAATTTCTAAGCGTTCTTTTGGAGAATGAATATCATATAAATTTGGTCCTATAGAAACAATATCCATTTGAGGAATCTTTTCTGCAATCAATCCACATTCTAATCCAGCATGAATAGCAGAAAACTTTGGAGCTTTTTTATATACCTGCATATAGACTTGCGAAAACTTTTCTCTCAAAGGTGAATCTTTTCGATATTCCCATGCTGGATACTGTGCCCCTATCTCACAGCTTCCTCCAAATAATTCAAATAAATATAAAAGTTTCATTGCTAAAAATCCTTTTGCACTTCCTATTGAACTGCGAATAGAATAATGAAATTTTGCATTTTTTTCGTCTATTTGAAAAATTCCAAGATTTAAGGAAGTTTCTACCAAACCTTCAATCTCTGCACTCATCGTCTGCACTCCATTTGGAGCTTGGAGAAGTAAAAATAGAACCTTTTCAAAAGATGTTGGATGTAATACTAAATATTCTTTTTGTTCTTGTTCGAAAGAAAAATTGAATTCTATTTTTAATTGTGGTTCTGCTGCCTGTAACTCTTTTTGATATGTCTTTGTCAGTACTTCTATTAACTGTTTTAGTTTTTCTGCATCTTCTTTAGAAGATGCAACTATTTTAGCCTGACTTATAGAAGGAATTGCATTTTCCTTTTCTCCACCAGATAGCTCTATCAAAGAAAAATCCTCTTGTTTCAGTTCAAAAAGTAGTCTTGCCATCGCTAAAACAGCATTGGTTCGGTTCGAATTAATTTCTGCACCAGAATGTCCTCCCTTTAAGCCAGAGAGCACAATCGTTCCCATATACCCAGTTTGTGGTTTCCTCTCTAAATCAATACTTGCTAATACTCTCGAACCTCCTGCACTACTGACTAAAACAACATCCTCTTCCTCTGAATCTACATTGATCATCATTCTGCCCTTTAAATAGGTAGGATCTAATGTAATTGCTCCATCCATCCCCGTTTCTTCATCGGTCGTAATGACAATTTCTAAAGCAGGATGTTTTAATGTGTTATCTGCTAATAAAGCCATACCATAAGCTAGGGCAACTCCATCATCAGCCCCTAATGTCGTTTTTGTTGCACTAAGAAATTCTCCATCTGTAAAAAGTTCTAACCCTTCTGTTTTAAAGTCATGGGTGCAATCGGGATCTTTTACACAGACCATATCCATATGTCCCTGTAAAATAACTGGGGTATGTGCTTCATATCCTTTAGAAGCTTCTTTATAAATGACTACATTGAAAGCCTCATCCTGTACATACCTAAGATTTTGATCTTTTGCAAACTGTACTAAAAAATCACTAATCCCCTGATTATTTCCTGAACCACGAGGAATTTTAGACAGCTCTGTAAAATAATAGAGTACCCTTTTATAATCCATTGTTTGAAGCATTTCTTCTATTGTCATATCTTCCCTCATTTCTTTATTACATTTTTCATTAATTTTTAAAACTGTGAATTGGAGCTGGAATTCTTCCTGTTCGGTTGATAAAAGCTTCACAGGAAAAAGAATTGACAGGCATCACAGGCGCATATCCAAGCAGTCCTCCAAACTCTGCCTGATCTCCAACACTCTTTCCCCAAACTGGAATTAGACGAACTGCTGTTGTTTTTTGATTGATCATTCCAATTGCCATTTCATCTGCAATAATTCCCGATAGGGTAGAAGCTTTTGTATCTCCCGGTACAGCAATCATATCTAATCCAACTGAACAAACACAAGTCATTGCCTCTAACTTTTCTAATGTTAAACAGCCCGCTTTTACTGCATCGATCATACCCTGATCTTCACTTACTGGAATAAATGCTCCACTTAACCCTCCGACATAGGAAGATGCCATCACACCTCCTTTTTTAACCTGATCATTTAAAAGTGCTAATGCTGCTGTCGTGCCGGGTGCACCGGGATATTCTAACCCTATTTCTTGTAAAATTTCAGCTACACTATCTCCAATAGCTGGTGTAGGAGCAAGAGATAAGTCTACAATTCCAAAGTCTACTCCTAATAGCCTAGAAGCTTCCTTTGCTACAAGCTGACCAACTCTTGTAATTTTAAAAGCTGTTTTCTTAATCGTTTCACAAAGCGTTTCAAAGTTAGAACCTCTTGCCGCTTTTAGAGCTGTTTTTACTACACCCGGTCCACTTACTCCAACATTAATTACCGTATCTGCTTCTGTTACTCCATGAAAGGCTCCTGCCATAAAAGGATTATCATCTGGAGCATTACAAAAAACCACTAATTTTGCACATCCAATCGAATCTTTTTCTTTAGTCTTTTGGGCAGTTTTAAGAATAACCTCTCCTAACAGTCGAACTGCATCCATATTGATTCCAGCTTTTGTTGAACCGACATTAACAGAACTACATATCCGATCTGTTTCTGCAAGTGCTTCTGGAATTGATTCAATTAAATTTTTATCTGCTTTTGTCATTCCTTTCGAAACTAAAGCAGAATATCCACCAATAAAGTTTACACCAACTGTCTTAGCAGCACGATCTAGAGTTTTTGCTATCTGTACAAAATCCTCTGGGCATTTACATACACCTGCTCCAATTAAAGCGGTAGGTGTAATAGAAATTCGTTTATTCACTACTGGAATTCCATATTCTCGTTCAATTTGTTCTCCTGTTGAAACTAAATTTTTTGCTACAGTAGTAATCTTGTCATAGATCTTTTGATTTAATTTTTCTATTGTTTCATCTGCACAGTCTAACAGGCTAATCCCAAGTGTAATCGTTCGAACATCTAGGTTTTCCTTTTCGATCATTTCATTGGTTTCCATTACTTCATTCCGATTTATCATCTAAGTCACTCCCCTATATTCTGTGCATCCTATTAAAAATTTCTTCCTTTTGCGCCTTAATTACTACACCAATATCTTTTCCCGTTTCTTCTAATTCTGATACCAATACAGAAAAATCTTTATTTGACTGTTCTACATTGACAATCATAATCATATTAAAATAGTCTTGTACAATTGTCTGAGAAATATCCAAAATATTGATTTTATTCTCTGCTAAATACGTACAAACTCTTGCAATAATTCCCACAGTATCTTTTCCAACTACTGTAATAATAACTCTATTCATTTTAACCTCCACTTATTTTTATAAACTGATAAGCTTAGATGGACAATTTCGATTTGCTACTTCAATATTGGGAATAACTTTACTTCTCCAATTTTGTTCTACTTCTACTCGGACAGTTTCATATGCTAATTGTGCATAATTGTTTTCTTTACTTAAATGTGCAAGGATAATCTGCTTTAATCCATCGTATTGTAATTCACAGACAAGTTTTGCTGTACTATCATTTGAAAGATGTCCTCTATCCCCTAAAATTCTCTGTTTTAAAGGATAGGGATATTTTCCGACTAAAAGCATATTCACATCATGATTTGCTTCTACATAAAGTAACTCTGAGCCTTCTAAATGTCGTAATATATTTGTATCATACATTCCTAGATCAGTAACAATCCCTATCTTATGTTCTTTATCTTCTAATGTATAACATATTGGATCCAGTGCATCATGAGAAACAGAAAAAGAGCGAACTGTAATCTGCCCTATTGTAAAACACTGTTCTGGACAGATAGGACAGTTAGAAACTATCGGTTGTAATGCAGCATGTAATGTTGCCTTTGTTCCGAAAACCGGAAGATGATATCGTTTTGCTAAAACATTTACTCCTTGAATATGATCACTATGTTCATGGGTTAATAAAATAGCACTTAATCCGTTTTTATCTACACCAATACTAGAAAGTCCTTCCTCTATTCGTTTTCCACTGATTCCAGCATCAATTAAAAGATGAGTGTCTCCACTTCCAACATAGACACAATTTCCACTGCTGCCGCTTGCAATACTACATACTTCCATTTTCTTCCCCTCTATTTTTCCCAGTACATATCAATCTGATCCCCTTGATTTAACTCTTTTGTAAAATCTGCTTTTTCTTTATTGACCTGAATTACTACTTTACTTCCCTGTATACTACTCAAATCAAAGGAATACACATCTAATACATCCACAAGAAGGTACTTTGTTTTCCCTTTTAATACAATCGGCATCCCATTTACAGTAACATTTAATTCTATTGGTATTTCTGTTTTATTTTCCTGTGGTACATTCTCTTTCTTTTCTTCTTCATATAAATTATCTGTACGAATTTTACAGGTGACAGAAAAATTTTCATAGATTTTTTCTTCTTCTTGTGCTTGTATATTATTTACTAAAATTTCCCCTTCACATGTAATATCCATAAATTCTAATAGCTGGCGAACCGTATAATAATTTAAAATTTTTAGTTCATCTGCATCTTTTATACTATAAAATTCAGTGACTAATTGATTATTTGCCTCAATAAGCTTTGGGCATACTACTGGTCTGTTATTTACAATAAATTGGATAGTACGGTTAAACTCAGGAAGCTGTCTAATCTCATAATAGGCAGGTGCTCCAATTGTTGATTCTTTAATTTCGATAATATCGTTTTGAGTAATAGGTGCATTGATTCCTGCTGGGCGACCATTTAATCCAATTTCCGCAGCTTCGCCCACTTCTCCACGTACCAACCGTTTAATTCCATTTATTGTAAAATTAATCGACGCTCCTCTACGTGGAAACAATCGTTCATTTGGAAATCCATATCCTAGTGCAGCATCGACAATTGTAAGATGTCCATTATCATAAAGTTTTACCTGATCGCCATTTACCTGTACATAGACAAAACTATTTTTCTTTTCATAATAATTTAGACAAATCCCAATAGGCGTAACAAGAAGAGGATCTTTCTTTACTTCCGGTTGTAAAAAGTGTACTTGCTTTAATACTTCTTCTCCGCGTAGTGCAACACGTTCTTGTGGAAGTTCTAAATGGAAGGCAAGCTTTTCAATAAAACTTTTGAGTTTTCCTCCCCCTCCTACTACAAACACTGCACTGACACCTCTACCACCATTTAATTCTTTAATCTTTTCCGAAATTTGGGCAGTAATACTGTCTACAACTTGATTCGTTTCTTCTAGTACCTGTTTAGACGTTACCTTTCCGGGCAATCCTATGATATCCTCATACATAATTTCTTCGTCATCTAAACTTACAGAAGTTTTTATTGTTTCTGCTGTGGCAAAATCAACTAGATGTGCCTGAACAATTGTATTTGTAATTTCATCTCCCGCCCTTGGAATCATTCCATATGCTACAATTGTACCATCTTTTGTAATACATAAGTCAGAAGTTCCGGCTCCAACATCGACTAAAGCAATATTTAACAGCCGAAACTTCTCTGGAATTGCCACGTTGATCGCTGCTATTGGTTCTAAGGTTAGATTCTCTACTTCTAATCCTGCCTTTTCAACTGCTACATATAACCCTTCAATTACATCTTCTGGAAGAAAAGTCACTAAAACATCTGCTCCTATTCGATTTCCTTTATGTTCTTCTAGATTAAGCATCATATTTCCGTTCAAATAGTAGTGCACCACTGTATAGCCAACACAATAAAAATGTGCTTCCTCTTCTTCTTTATCCCTTCGTATTGCTTCATATCCCTTTTCTACACCTACCAGTTCCAGTGAATGAATATGTTCTTTTGTTATGACTGCATCACTTCCAAATTCACATTCAGCATAAACAGTTACTGTCTTTAAAACACGTCCTGCTGCTGCAATACAGACCTTACTTAACTTTCTTTCAATTTGGCGTTCTAATTCCCTTTTTACCTCTTTGATGGTCTCTGCTACCTTGCTGATATCATGGATTTGACCGTCAAGCATTGCCCTTGTTTCGTGAAATTTTATACTTTGTGCTACGACAATAAATTCTCTTTCATTTTGTTTATATCCCACTGTACCGACAATGCTTCTTGTTCCAATATCTAATCCAAATACCATATGCTCCGGATATGTTTTACCATCCATCGAATCTGCCCCCTGTACTTATTTTTCTTCGCTCCATTCCAAAAAAATCCTCTCTGCTTGTATTAAAATCTCCTCAACATCTGTATCATCTTTATTTATAATGACATGGTCTGCACAAGAAAAGAAGTTCTCTTCACAAGCTTGTGCATGTATCATTGCTTCGATTCGTTCTTTGGAATATCCTCGAAACTTACTTAACCGGTGTATACGTTCTTCTTTTGAAGCCCAAACATACCAGACTTCATCACAAAATTTCTGATATCCAGCTTCAATTAATAATGCTGTTTCTACAAAAACGGCAAGATACTTTTTTGTTTCTTTTAACTTAGTAATTGTATCTAAAACTTCCTGTTCCACTCTAGGATGAGTTAATTGATTTAATCGTTTTTTTGCCGCTTCATCAGCAAAAATTTTTCTGGATAAATAGCTTCTGTCAATTTCACCGGAAGGCATTAAAATTTCTTTTCCAAACTCTTTTACTACTGCCTGATAAGATTCTCCCTCTGGCTGCATCTGTCTTTTTGCAATTTCATCTGTATACAGTACATAGATTGGAAAATGTTTAGACAAAACAGCCGCAACAAAAGATTTTCCACATCCTACTCCACCTGTTAGTCCAATAACACGCATTTCTTTCAAATTCCAATCTCTATTTTGCTTCATACCAATCCGACCCCTGTTTTACTTCTACTTCTAATGGAATCGACAGTTCTGTCGCATACTGCATCTCTTCTTTTAAAATCTGTTTTACAGATTCGATTTCATCTTTTTTTGTTTCTACAAGAAGTTCATCGTGAATTTGTAATAAAAGTCTGGATTGAAAGTTTTCTTTTTTTAATCTCTCATTGACTCGAATCATTGCAATTTTAATAATATCTGCTGCTGTTCCCTGAATTGGAGAATTCATGGCAATTCGTTCTTGTGCCGAACGTTTTTGAACATTTCCATTTGTAAGATCTAAAATTGGACGTTTCCTTCCAAACATGGTAGTAACATATCCATCTTCTCTTGCCTTTTGTACAAGTCCTTCTAAAAATGTTTTTACTTTTGGATATGTTTCAAAATATTGATGAATATAATTTTGTGCTTCTGTTGTTGAAATATTTAGATCCATTCCCAATCCAAAAGAACTAATTCCGTATACAATACCAAAGTTGACTGCTTTTGCATTACCTCTCTGTTCTTTTGTCACTTGTTCAAGTGGTACATGAAATACTTCCGATGCTGTAATTTTATGAATGTCCTCTCCTAAACGATAAGCGGCTTGCAATCGTTCATCTTGAGATAAATGTGCTAAAACACGAAGTTCAATTTGTGAATAATCCGCATCTAAAAATACATATCCTTTTTCTGGAACGAAAACTTTTCGAATCTGTCTACCAAGTGGAAGACGAATTGGAATATTTTGAAGATTTGGATCGGTACTGGAAATTCTTCCGGTTGCTGTAATCGTTTGATGAAATTTTCCATAAATTCTCTCATCCGGCTGAATATATCCTGCTAATCCATCTGCATAAGTAGATTTTAATTTTGTAAGTTGTCTATATTCTAAGATCTTAGGAATGATTTCATGTTCTTTTGCAATCTTCTCTAAAAGCTCTGCAGAAGTAGAATATCCTGTTTTTGTCTTTTTTGCATTTGGAAGCTTCAATTTTTCAAATAAAATTATACCAAGCTGTTTTGGTGAATTTATATTAAATTCTTCTTCTGCTAAGGTATAGATTTCCTTTTCTAATAACCGAATCCCTTTTTCGAGTTCCTTCCCATATTCTTTTAATGTTTCTTGTTTTATACGAATTCCTCTGCGCTGCATATCATATAATGTTTCTACCAAAGGCATTTCTATAGTTTCAAATAAATGTAACATTCCCTGTGTAAATAACTGTTTTGTAAATAACTCTGCTAACCCTCCGATCATTGCACAGACCATACACGCTGTCTTACAGCCCTCTTCTTTTTGTAATCCTAAAAGAGCTGTCATTTCCGATGAATAAGATATGTTGAGTATTTGTGGATATTGCTTTTGTAATTCTTCTAACGGATAGGCTCCTTCCAGTGGATTTAACAGATAGGCAGCAACTTTAACATCAAACAGCCCTTTCTTTCCATACAGAGAAGGCAAAATAGAATAGAGTTCTTTTAACTGATAACAAGCAGTAAATATTCTAGAATCTAACAAATTTGAAAGTTTCTCATTCAAATATTCTTCTGTGATTTCCCTATTGATTACAAAATAAAAAAACTCTCCTGTACGAATTGCTACACAAAGTCCATAAAGATGATCTTGTTCTGCGATAGGATAAAGAGCTAATATTGTGCCCGCTTGATTAGAAGTAAAAAAGGATGCTTCTTCCCATAAAAGTTTTTTACTCTCATCCTCTAACTTTTTACAATATTCATCTGCCTGTTGTCTTGTTTCTACTAAATAACAATTCTGTTCATTATAGAAAAAGGAATTGATTGGTTTTTCTATTTCAACAAAACCTTCTATCTGTGGTGGATTCATACATTCTTCAAAAGGTTTTGTCTGCCTTTTTACTGACTCTAAATCATCAAATGGATTTTCAGAAATACTACTCCATTCTTCCTCTTCCTCTGGAAATTTTAAAGATCTAAATTCTAATTTATTAAACCATTCTTTTGCCTTTTCTCTATTGACACATATTTTTAATGATTCTAATGATATTTCAGGTAGTGGAATATCTCGTTTGATCGTTGCTAACTCTTTACTTAATTTTGCAGCAGCCTCTCCGACTAATTCTGTGCTGCTTGTTTTTAATAAATAATTCATAGGAGAACGCTTTAAACCTAATTCTTTTTTCCATTCTTCTGCTAATTTCTTTTTTCCACTTTCATCCAGATTCCTGATTGCATCATATAATGTTTCCACACTTTTATATTTTCCAATCAAAGCAGTCGCACTTGCTGGTCCTACTCCCGGTACACCCTTAATATTATCTGAAGCATCTCCTTGTAATCCTTTTAAGGAATTAATGCTTTCTGGCTCTACTCCAAATTCTTTTTTAACTAACTCTGGAGTAAATGGAAAGGTACGATCTGGTGCATTGACTTTCTTTTGATTGATCGCATATTTTTGATAGAATTCTTCTGTTTTCTGAGAAGTGCTATGAAGCATCCAAATATTAGTACGTTCTGAAACTAATTGAAGATAATCATTATCTTTTGTTATAATCCGAATTGGTACTTTTTCTTCAAACATAGATGCAAGAGTTCCACTGAAATCATCTGCTTCATATTTTGTATCCATAAATTGTGCAACATCCATCTCTTTTAACATACTTTGACATATCATAAACTGTTCTTTTAATGGATTGAGTGTTTCTGTCCGATTTGCTTTATAATCAGAATACATCTCTCTACGAAATGTATCTCTGCTTAAATCCCACGTCACTGCCAAATATGTTGGATGTTGTTCTTTCATCACTTTTAGTAAAACACGCATAAAACCATATACCGCATTTGTATATGTTCCATTTGAGGTCTGCATAATTCGATCAAAATATTGTTCTTTTTCCTCTAATGTTTTTGCAAACATAATCTCTTTTGGAAGAGTTCCATAAAACTGTGTTGTGAGAAGACTTGAACCATCAATAATCAGCAGATAGTCTTCTTTTGTAATATCCACCATTGTCTGTTGTATATCATCCATGTCCTATTCTTCCTCTCTTAAAGAATCTCTCATCCATTTTATTCGTTCTTTTTCTAAATCTATGCGCATCTTTAAGCGCTTCTTTTGCATCTGTTGTACATATCGTTTTGCCTTTGTATCTTTTTGTTCTATAAAATTAAGGGTATGATCATAACGAATTGGCAGAGCTGGAAGTTTTAACAAAAAAGAATGAATTTGTGAGGGTACATACTTTGTTTCCATTTCCAATGCCAGTTCTCCAAGTTGTAAACTGGAAACTAACGCAAATGCAAAAATAAAGGAAAATAGAAGAAAACGTTTTCTAAGTTTAGAAGTCTTTTCTTTTCGAATTCTCTCTTCTACTTCTGCAATTTTTCTATCTAAATCCTGTTTATAATTATTACTCAGTTCTCGATCTTCATCCAACTGTTTCATTGCTGTTAAAAGAGTATAAGTCACTTCTAATTCTTCTCTACAATCAGCACAATTTCGGATATGATCTAAAAATATCTCTGCCTGTTCTAAAGTCATTTCATTATTAATAAATGGTACAATCTTTTGTTGAACTTCCATACAGGTCATCTTTTTACCCCCTAACTTACCAGTTATTTTATCACATTCTTTTCTGGCTTACAAGATTTGTACCTGTACGCTTATATAAAAAAATTCCGGCTTCTCCCCATCACTGGAAAGAAGCCGGATCACAATTCAGGATGCGGATGGCGGGACTTGAACCCGCACGAAGTCGCCCTCGTCAGATTTTGAGTCTGATGCGTCTGCCATTCCGCCACATCCGCATATACAGTTTTATCAACTGCCGACTTTGTTATTATACCTTATTCGCTCTTATTTTGCAAGCCCTAAATTAAAAATTTTAATTTTTACAATTTTCTCGGTCTAATCTTTTCTTTTTTATACCAGCTATTACTTCTTCTCTTGCTGTTACTGCTTCCTTTTTTTCTAGGGCAGGTATACCTTTTAGTGGATAATCAATCCCCATTTTTTGATATTTTACTTCTCCCATAGTATGGTAGGGAAGAATATCAAGTCCCTTTAGATTTTTTAGATCTCCTAAAAATAATCCCAGTCTATATAGCAATTCTTTCTGATCTGTAATTTTTGGAACAACTACGTGACGTATCCACATTCTCACATCTAAATCATCCAAAAATTTTGCAAATGCTAAAATTGCTTTATTACTAAATCCGGTCAGTTGTCTATGTCCTTCCTCATCAATATGTTTGATATCTAACATTACCAGATCTGTCACAGTAATAAGCTTTTGATACTTTTTAAAAAGTTCTATTTCAGTATTCGAAACATTTTCTTTTTTACTCCATACATCAATAGGAAATAAAATACCAGAAGTATCTAAACAAGTATGAATATTTCTTCGTTTTGCCTCTTCAAATAGTGAAATTACAAAATCAATCTGTAATAAAGGTTCTCCACCTGTTACAGTCAAGCCTCCTCCTTTTAAAAATTCTTTATATTTTGAGTATTCCTCTAAAATATCTTGCACACTTTTAGAAATACCTCCATTTATTTCCCATGTATCTGGATTATGACAATATTGGCATCTCATAGGGCATCCCTGCATAAATACAACAAAGCGTATCCCTGGTCCATCTACTGTTCCAAACGATTCTATGGAATGAATCTTTCCCATAAGTTCTTCCATTCGTATCATTCCTTTCCTATCTTTATGATGTATAAGAGGAGCTGTCGCACTAAGAACAGAATATACAATATCTTGTATCTGATTTTCTTAAAGCGACAGCTCCTTATATTTATTTAGATTGCTTGATGGAAAGTACGAGAAATTACATCATCTTGTTGTTCTTTTGTCAGCTTATTAAAATTGACTGCATAACCTGATACACGAACTGTTAATTGTGGATACTTTTCTGGATGTTCCTGTGCATCTAAAAGAGTTTCTTTCGTAAACACATTGACATTCAAATGATGTCCACCTTTCTCTACATATCCATCTAATAATGTAACTAAATTTTCAACTTGTTGTGTTGCCATACTTATTCCTCCCTCTTTTTACTACTCTTTCTTTGTTGTTTTTTCTTCGTCGATTCCTTGATGTAGGGTTGGAACAGCACATGCCATTGGATTTTTAGAACAATCTAAACTCTTATAAATATCTATCTGAGGAATCAAATCTTCACAAGATTGTTCTACTGTGACATTCATGTGTCCCCCTCCGCCTTCCATAAAAGAATCCAACATTTCCACTAATTGTTCCACCTGATCTTTTTGTGTCATTTTAGCTCTTCCTTTACCTTTTACTGATCTGTCAGACGATCTAGATCTAACTCTCCCATAAAAATTTCATCATCTTTTCCAAGTGCACCCGGTACAATAGAAAAAGTATTGGAAATTCCATCTTGGGCATGGCGAAATGGAAGTTTTGCTACAGAAGCAAGAGAAGCAACTGCTCCATGTGTATCTCTACGGTGCATTGGATTTGCTCCTGGTGCCAATGGTTCTCCTATTTTCCTTCCATCTGGTGTATTTCCTGTCTTTTTACCATAGACTACATTTGACGTAATAGTTAAAATAGACATAGTTGGAAAACTATCCCGATAGGTATGATGTTTACGTATCTTATCCATAAAGGTACGTACTAGATTGACTGCAATCGCATCTACTCTATCATCATTATTTCCGTACTTAGGAAAATCTCCTTCTACCTCGTAATCCACTACAATTCCATCTTCATCTCGAATCGCTTTTACTTTTGCATATTTAATAGCACTTAGAGAATCAGCAACTACCGATAATCCTGCAATTCCTGTAGCAAAATATCGTTTAACATCTCTATCATGAAGTGCCATCTGTAGTTTTTCATAAGAATATTTATCGTGCATATAGTGAATGATATTTAATGTATTAACATAAAGTCCTGCTAACCACTCCATCATATCATCAAATTTTTGCATTACATCATCATACTCTAAATATTCTCCTGTAACTGGACGGTATCTTGGGCCTACCTGAACTTTTAACTTCTCATCTATTCCGCCATTGATTGCATAGAGTAGACATTTCGCAAGATTAGCTCGTGCTCCAAAAAACTGCATTTCCTTTCCAACTCTCATAGAAGATACACAACATGCAATCGCATAATCATCTCCATGAGTTGCACGCATTAAATCATCATTTTCATATTGAATAGACGATGATTTAATAGACATTTTTGCACAATATTCTTTGAATTTTCTAGGAAGTTTTGTAGACCAAAGTACAGTTAAATTTGGTTCTGGAGCAGGTCCTAAATTATCTAAAGTGTGCAGATACCGGAAAGAAGTTTTTGTAACAAGAGCCCTTCCGTCAATTCCAACACCACCTATTGATTCTGTTACCCAAGTTGGATCACCAGAAAATAGTGCATTATATTCAGGGGTTCTTGCAAATTTTATCAATCGTAGTTTCATAATAAAATGATCGATATATTCTTGTGCCTGTTGCTCTGTAATGAATCCATTTTTTAAATCTCTTTCTATATAAATATCTAAAAATGTGGAAGTTCTTCCAAGACTCATTGCTGCACCATTTTGTTCTTTTACTGCTGCCAGATATCCAAAATACAGCCATTGAATTGCTTCCTTTGCATTTTTTGCTGGTTTTGAAATATCAAATCCGTAAATCTCTCCTAACTGTTTTAACTCTCCCAATGCCTTAATCTGTTCTGCTAACTCTTCTCGAAGTCTAATATTTTTTGAAGTCATACGTACGAGAGATGTTTCTAACTGTTGCTTTTTATCCTCAATTAACCAATCTGTTCCATATAGTGCTACCCTACGGTAATCGCCAATAATTCTTCCACGTCCATAGGCGTCAGGAAGTCCTGTAATAATTGCTGATTTTCTTGCTAAACGCATTTCTGGGGTATAGGCATCAAATACTCCTTGGTTGTGAGTTTTTCTATAAGTTGTGAAAATCTTTACAACTTCAGGATCTACCTCATAGCCATTTTCATGGCAAGCACTTTGTGCCATTCGAATTCCTCCAAATGGTTGGAGAGAACGTTTAAATGGCTTATCTGTCTGAAAACCTACAATCTGTTCTAAATCTTTATTTAAATAGCCCGGTCCATGGGAAGTAATAGTAGAAACAATCTTTGTATCCATGTCCAGAACGCCGCCTGCTTCTTGTTCTTGTCTGGAAAGTTCCATTACCTGATCCCAGAGTTTTTTTGTTGCCTCTGTAGATGGAGAAAGAAATTCCTCATCTCCTTCGTAAAGCATATAATTTCGTTGGATAAAATCTCTGACATTGACGGAATTACTCCATCTGCCTGCCTCAAATCCATCCCATTCTTTCTGCCATTGTGCCATGATTCTCCTCCTGTTCCTATGACAAACCGTAAGTTATAAATCAATACTTGCTGTTATATTATAATGGAAAAAAGTCTAGTTATCAAGTATGTAACTTTTAGAAAAGTAGTACTATTTTTATCAAAAACCATATTTTATACATATTTAACACATTTTTCTTTTTTCTCTTTTCCTTTTTTTAATAATTTTATATAAATCATACATAAGAATCTTACTTTTTAATTACACTAAATACTAAACAAAATTTTTATGATTACCGTAAAAATAAGGAGAGAAAAAAGTATGAGTATTTTTTCAGTATTTACTTTGTTTGAAGGACTTGCTTTTTTTCTATATGGCATGAATTTAATGGGAGCAGGATTAGATAAACTTGCTGGAGGACGATTAGAACGAATTTTAGAAAAATTTACTTCAAATCCATTGAAAGCTGTTTTATTTGGAGCAGGTGTAACTGCTATCATTCAATCTTCTTCTGCTGCTACTGTTATGGTAGTTGGTTTTGTCAATGCAGGAATTATGAAGCTTTCTCAAGGAATTGGAATTATTATGGGAGCCAATCTTGGAACAACCATTACTGCTTGGATTTTAAGTCTTTCTGGTCTAAGTGGGGACAACCTTTTGGTACAGTTATGTAAACCTTCTACTTTTTCTCCAATTTTAGCATTTATCGGTGTCTTATTATATATGTTTTTTAAATCTGGGAAAAAAAGAGAAATTGGATCAATTTTTTTGGGATTTGCACTATTAATGACTGGTATGGAATTTATGAGTGAAGCTGTCAAACCATTAGCAGATATTCCTGAGTTTTCTAATATTTTGATTATGTTTCACAATCCAATCTTAGGAGTTTTTACAGGTGCTCTTTTAACCGCAATCATCCAAAGTTCTTCTGCATCTGTTGGTATTTTACAGGCATTATCTGCAACAGGTAAAGTTTCTTTTGCTACTGCAATTCCTATTATTACAGGACAAAACATTGGTACATGTATTACTGCACTGGTTTCTAGTGTTGGCACATCCAAAAATGCAAGACGTGCTGCTATTGTCCATTTATATTTTAATGTAATAGGAACACTATTATTTTTAGGTCTATTTTATATGATTGAATATACTATCGGTTTTCCATTTATTAATCATTCCGTAAATCAAGTTTCTATTGCAGTTGTGCATACATTATTTAATGTATTTTCTACTATAGCACTTCTTCCATTTTCTAAAGCACTTGAGACACTTGCATGTCGTACTATCAAAGACCAACCATCAGATACGATTTTTGAACGCCCTTTATTAGATGAACGATTTTTAAATAAACCTGGTTTTGCTATTGAACAGTGTAAAAGCTTAAATCATAAAATGGCAGACCTTGCAAAAAACAACTTCCTTGATTCAGTAAAATTATTAAATGAGTATCAAGAAAAAGAAGCTGATAAATTAAATACACAAGAAGAGATGATCGATCACTATGAAGATGTTCTTGGAACTTTTCTAGTAAAATTAAGTAGTCGTAGTCTTTCTAAAGAAGATAGTAAAGTAGTTTCTATGATGTTACATTCTATTGGTGATTTTGAACGAATTTCTGATCATGCAGTAAATATTGTTGATATTGCCAAAGAAATTCATGAAAAAAAGCTTAACTTTTCTTTTCAGGCACATGAAGAACTTGCTGTTATTACAAAAGCAGTTAACGAAATTTTAATTAATACGATTACTGCCTTTGAAAAAGAAGACTTAGAACTGGCAAAACAGATAGAACCTTTAGAAGAAGTAATTGATCTTCTTCGTGGCGAATTAAAAAATCGTCATGTGAAACGTCTACAAAATGGAGAATGTACGATTGAATTAGGATTTGTCTTTTCTGATATTTTGACTAATTATGAACGAGTATCCGATCACTGTTCTAATATTGCAGTTGGTCTACTTCAAATCAGTGAAAACAGTTTTGAAACTCATGAATATTTGAATGAATTAAAACATACAAAAGGAGAATTTCGTAAACTTTTTGAAGCAAATAGAGCAAAATATATTCTTCCATAACTTTTTTATTAGTGGGGCTATTCGTTATATCAAAATTTCTTACACGATAGCCCCATTATTTTCAACTATTTAGGAGGTCGGATCGAACTACGTTTTAACTTAATTGTTAGTTGTCCAATTTCCTGATAGACTTTATTAATCTCTGCATTTATTTTATCACAGTCTATTTCTTTCGTTTTAAAATCTTCCATAATATACTTTACAGCTTCTGAAAAGTTATTCTTATACTGTGTATTTAACTTCTTCCAAGGAATTGCTTTAAAATAATCTGCTATCTGTTTATCTAAAGAGAGTTTATTTTGTAACATTAAAACCGCGATAATAGGATATCCAAGATATCCTTGCCAATAAGACGCATTATCATTAGAAGAATACGTATCATTTTTCCAAGTTACTAAATATTTCTTTGATAAATCGGAAGAAGAGACTTCTGCTTCTTCCTCTTTCATCTCAATTCTTTTATCTGCTATTGCACTATATGCTTCATGAATTTTTTCTATTGGTGGTAACTTTACAGCCAAATATATCATCTCCTTTTACTATCTATTCATATATTTCTTTAAAAAATCCAGAATTTGATGGTTCTTCCTTTGCCACATATAAATGAGAAGTATCACCCAGACATTTACAGCGAAAAAATGCTTCTCCCTTGTTTTGCTCTTCTGTGCAAAGTATAGTGACAGAGGTTGGTGCAGTAAACATTCCATGCCATAAAACAGGAGCTGCAATTCCAAGTAAATGAGATAGAATTAATAACTGAACTCCCATATGACAGAAGAATACAAGTGTATCTTTATTTGGATTTATAACCTCATAATATCGTTCTTTTCGAACATATCCATATTCTTTGAGTAGAGTATCTATACCCCGAATTACCTTTTTTTGTTCTGTTTCTACTGAACCAGTAGCAAGATGTGATTCTAATGCCCAACGATCTCTATCATATAATATTTCCTGTTTTGTCCACCAACTGGGAAGAAAGTCCCATGGAATCCATTTTTTCCCTCCCATTGGATCATCAATTAACACAAAAAATTCTTTCAGCCAATCTAATGTTTTAGCCTTTCGACCGATTTTTTCAAGAGATACTCTAGCTGTATCTTGTGCTCGTCCTAAAGGAGAAACAAAAAATTCTTTTACATTCCATTCTTCAACACGTTTTGCTAATAACTCTGCCTCTCTCCATCCCTTATCTGTTAAAGAATCTTTTTCATAATTAGGATCTCCATGTCGTATGAAAATTAATTTCATAACCGAATTTTTACCTCACTTTTTGTTAACCTATTTACATTTTTCATGACTATGTATATAGAAATTATACTCTATTATCAAGAACTGTGCAAGCTTAGTAAATTACATTTTTTAATATTATGTTTTTTTTTTGAATATCCTATGGTATAATGTTGAAACGAGGACATCCAGCTTTTAATATAAAATCCTCTTTGATAAAAAATATTTCTTATTAAATATGAAAGGAGTATTAAATTTATGTACTGCACTCGAAAAATAACAAATTCTATCCATTGGGTCGGCGGAAATGATCGTCGCTTGGCACTATTTGAGAATTTATTTCCAATTCCTAGGGGCGTTTCCTATAACTCTTATTTGATTGAAGATGAAAAGATTGCTTTGATTGATACTGTAGATGCCTCTATTACCCAACAATATTTAGAAAATGTTCTTTTTCTTTTAAATGGTCGTACTCTTGACTATTTAATTATCAATCATATGGAACCGGATCACTGTGCCAATATCGAAGAACTGCTGTTACGTTTTCCTGATTTAAAGATCGTTGGAAATGCCCAGACATTTTCTTTTATAAAACAGTTTTATAATTTTAATTTAGATGGGCATACCATTACTGTAAAAGAAAATGATTCTCTCTCCCTTGGAAATCATACTCTTCGTTTCTATTTTGCTCCAATGGTTCATTGGCCAGAAGTTATGGTAACTTATGAAGAAACGAAAAAGGTTCTTTTTTCTGCTGATGCTTTTGGATGTTTTGGAGCATTAAATGGAAACATTTTTAGTGACGAAGTAGATTTTGATAGAGATTGGATTTCTGACGCTAGACGCTATTACGGAAATATCGTAGGAAAATATGGTCTTCAGGTACAAAAAGTTCTTAAAAAGCTTTCAGGATTAGAATTGAATATCATCTGTCCACTTCATGGTCCAGTTTGGCGTGATAATTTTGATTATCTGCTTGGAAAGTACGATCTTTGGAGTCGCTATGAAGCAGAAGAACGCACAGTTGCCATTATGTATGGTTCTATGTATGGAAATACTGAAAATTCAGTCAACTTCTTAGCTAATGGACTTGCAGACGCAGGAGTTAGAAATATTGCTATTTATGATATTTCCAGTACACATATTTCTACCTTGATCGCAGAAATATTCCGCTGTAGTCATTTGGTTTTAGCCGCCCCTACTTATAATGGTGGAATCTATCCACCAATGTTAAATCTTTTACATGATATGAAAGCTCTTAATCTTAGTAAACGTACAATTGCTCTTATTGGAAATGGTACATGGGCTCCTCTTACTGCTCCAATGCAGACTTTGTTAGAAGAAATGAAGCAGATGCAGATCTTAGAGCCAGTTGTCACTTTAAAAACTACTCTAAAAGAAGATTCTATGGAACAATTAAATCAATTAAAACTTCATCTTCTCTCTTCCTTATCAGAATAAAAAGTCGTTTGAAATATAAACTATGCCGAAAACTTATAGTATTATTTAGTAGATAAGTTTTCGGCATTCTTCTTTTTATCTTTTCTATTATATTCTATCTTAATTCCCTTTTGCATACAAATAGTTAAATTATAAATCATAATATTAAAATTTTCTAAAATCTAAAATTATCATAATTTTGTTGAACTTATTTATTTTGTGTCGTATAATAAGAAAACATGGCAGATAACTATGATTTGTTTTTTTATCTTTATATTATTTTTAACTTAAATACAAATATGATAGATATTTTATTAAGAAAGGAGAACGGCACTCCTCCCACCATCAAAAAGGAAGTGGGTTTTCGTGCCTATTGAATTTTATGAAAGAATATACACTGGGCATCGACATCGGATCTACTACGGTGAAAGTTGCTGTTTTAAATAAAGCTAATGAACTTGTATTTTCCGATTATGAACGTCATTTTGCCAATATTCAATCTACTTTAGCTTCTTTACTTCGTAAAAGTATAGAAGTTTTAGGAGATCATTTTGTTTCTCCAGTCATTACAGGATCGGGTGGTCTAACAATATCCAAGCATTTAGAAGTACCATTTGTGCAGGAAGTAGTTGCAGTAGCTACTTCTTTGCAGGATTATGCACCTTATACAGATGTTGCTATTGAACTTGGTGGAGAAGATGCCAAAATTATTTACTTTACAGGCGGAATTGAACAAAGAATGAATGGAATCTGTGCAGGTGGTACTGGTTCTTTTATTGATCAAATGGCTTCTTTGTTAAAAACAGATGCTGCTGGTTTAAATGAATATGCTAAAACCTATCAAGAAATCTATCCTATTGCTGCTCGTTGCGGCGTTTTTGCAAAATCAGATATTCAGCCACTTATCAATGAAGGAGCTACGAAACCCGATCTAGCAGCTTCTATTTTTCAAGCAGTTGTCAGTCAGACAATCAGTGGTTTAGCATGTGGAAAACCAATTCGTGGAAATGTTGCGTTTTTAGGAGGCCCACTCCACTTTCTAACAGAATTAAAAAAGGCATTTATTCGAACCTTAAACTTAAATCCTGATCAAGTGATTGCCCCAGAACATTCCCATTTGTTTGCTGCAATTGGTTCAGCGATGAATTCCAATCCCCAAATTACAATTTCTCTTTCTGAATTGACTTCTAAATTAGAACAGGGAATTACTATGGATTTTGAAGTCAACCGTATGGAACCACTTTTTCATAATGAAGAAGAATATGTTGCATTTCAAAAACGTCATGCAAAACATACTGTTAAAAAAGGCGAACTTTCTTCTTATCATGGAAATTGTTTTCTTGGAATCGATGCAGGTTCTACTACAACAAAAGCTGCATTAGTTGGTGAAGATGGAAAACTTCTTTATTCTTTTTATAGTAATAATAATGGAAGTCCGTTAAAAACAACTTTAAAAGCAATCAAAGAAATCTATACCCTTCTTCCAAAAGACGCAAAAATTGTCCGTTCCTGCTCCACAGGATATGGAGAAGCATTAATTAAAGCAGCTCTATTACTAGATGAGGGTGAGGTAGAAACTGTTGCACATTATTACGCTGCTGCCTTTTTTGAACCAGATGTCGATTGTATTTTAGATATTGGCGGACAGGATATGAAATGTATTAAAATTAAAAATGGTACCGTAGATAGTGTTCAGCTTAATGAAGCCTGTTCTTCAGGTTGTGGTTCTTTTATTGAAACATTCGCTAAATCTTTAGCATATGATGTTTCTGATTTTGCCGAAGTAGCATTATTTGCTAAAAATCCAATCGATCTTGGAACACGTTGTACTGTATTTATGAATTCCAAAGTAAAACAGGCACAAAAGGAAGGAGCTAGTGTAGCAGATATTTCTGCAGGTCTTGCTTATTCGGTTATTAAAAATGCCCTTTATAAAGTAATTAAACTCACAGATGCAAAAAGTCTTGGGAAAAAGATAGTTGTACAAGGTGGAACATTTTATAACAATGCTGTTCTTCGGAGCTTTGAATTTATCTCTGGTTGTGAGGCAGTTCGTCCAGACATTGCAGGAATTATGGGGGCTTTTGGAGCTGCTTTAATTGCTAGAGAACACTATGCAGGCGAAGAAAGTACTATGCTTTCTATTGCTCAGATCAATGAATTAAAATTTGAATCTACAATGGCTCGTTGTAAAGGATGTACTAATAACTGTCTGCTTACTATTAATACTTTTAATGGTGGTCGGAAATTTATTTCTGGAAATCGCTGCGAAAGAGGTCTTGGAAAGGAAAAAAATAAAGAGCATATTCCAAACCTTTTTGAATATAAATTAAATCGGCTTTTTTCCTATGAACCACTTGCGGAAAATTTAGCTCCAAGAGGGATCGTAGGAATTCCACGAGTATTAAATATGTATGAAAATTATCCTTATTGGTATACATTTTTTACGAAGTTAGGGTATCGAGTTGTTCTTTCCCCCCTATCTTCTCGTAAAATTTATGAGCTTGGAATTGAATCTATCCCTAGTGAGTCTGAATGTTATCCGGCAAAACTTGCACATGGACATATTATGTGGTTGATACAACAGGGAATTAAGTTTATTTTTTATCCTTGTATTCCTTATGAACGCAAGGAAATTGCAGATTCTGGAAATCATTACAACTGTCCGATTGTCACATCTTATGGAGAAAATATTAAAAATAATGTTGAAGAACTAAAAACAATGCAGATTGACTATATGAATCCTTTTCTTTCTTTTGAGAGTGAGATAATTGCAGAAAAACGTCTCATTTCAATTTTTACTAAGCGGAAAATTCCAGAAGCTGAGATCTCTGCCGCTGCCAAAGCTGCTTGGGAAGAGCTACAACAGACAAGAAAGGATACCCAAAAAAAGGGAGAAGAAATCATCGATTATTTAGAAAAGACTGGGAGAATGGGAATTGTACTAGCAGGACGTCCATATCATATTGACCCAGAAATTAATCACGGAATTCCAGAACTGATTACTTCTTATGGAATTGCTGTTTTAACAGAGGATAGTATCTCACATTTAGGTAAAATAGATCGTCCTATGATCGTAGTAGATCAATGGATGTATCATTCCAGACTTTATGCCGCTGCTTCTTATGTCAGAACCAAGCAAAATCTTCAACTCATTCAGTTAAATTCCTTTGGCTGTGGTTTAGATGCTGTAACTACAGATGGAGTAAGTGATATTTTAACTGCTTCTGGAAAGATTTATACTGTATTAAAAATTGACGAAGTCAATAATTTAGGAGCTGCTAGAATCCGAATTCGCTCTTTGTTATCTGCTGTTCGAGATCAACATAAAAAACATGTAGAGCCAAATATTGTTTCTTCTGCTCATCATCGTGTCATTTTTACGAAAGAGATGAAGAAAAATTATACTTTGATTGCTCCTCAAATGTCACCAATCCATTTTGGACTTTTAGAATCCGCTCTGCGTTCCTGTGGTTATAATATCGTTGTACTGCCAAATGACAATCGTGCTGCTGTGGATGTGGGATTAAAATATGTAAATAATGATGCCTGTTATCCATCTTTAATGGTAGTCGGTCAAATTATGGATGCTCTACTCTCTGGAAAATTTGATCTTGATAAGGTAGGTATTGTTATTACACAAACTGGTGGAGGATGTCGTGCTACAAATTATATTGGTTTTATAAGACGTGCTTTAAAAAAAGCCGGTTTGGAGCATATTCCTGTCGTTTCTATCAATACAAATGGTTTAGAGAAAAATCCTGGATTCAAAATTACTCCTTCCTTGTTAATTCGTGCGATGCAGGCACTTATCTATGGAGATGTTTTTATGAAAGTTCTCTATCGTACTAGACCATATGAAAAAGAAGTTGGCTCTGCTAATGCCCTTCACCAAAAATGGCAAGCTATCTGTCAAAAATCTGTTCAAAATGGAAATTGGAAAGAGTATCGTAAAAACTTACGTGGTATTATAAAAGATTTTGAGAATCTTAAATTAAACGAAGATTTGAAAAAGCCAAAGGTAGGTGTTGTTGGAGAGATTCTTGTTAAATATTTGCCTGCTGCTAATAATCATTTAGTAGAACTATTAGAGGCGGAAGGAGCAGAAGCTGTTGTACCAGAAATGATGAATTTCTTTATGTATGGTTGTTATGATGCCATTTATAAAGCAGAATTTCTTGGAAAAAGTAAAACAGAATCTAAAATAAACCGATTAGGTATTCGATTTTTAGAATATTGCCGAAAAGAAGCCCGTACAGCATTTTTAGAAAGTAAACGATTTTCACCTCCTGCAACGATTGAGGAACTTGCAAATTTTGCAAGACCAATCGTTGATATTGGAAATCAAACCGGAGAAGGATGGTTTCTCACTGCGGAAATGGTAGAGTTAATTCATTCTGGAATTACAAATATTGTATGTGCTCAACCATTTGCCTGTCTTCCAAATCATATTGTTGGAAAAGGGGTTATCAAAGAGCTTAGAAGTCGTTATCCGGGTGCAAATATTGTTGCTGTAGATTACGATCCGGGTGCAAGTGAAGTCAACCAGTTAAATCGAATTAAACTAATGTTAGCAACTGCGCTTAAAAATATAAACTAAGTAAAAAGAGTGTAGAAAGTATATTTCTACACTCTTTTTACTATTATAAAATAGAATTAATTTTAATACTTTTTTCTTTGGATAAATCAATAAATCGATTTTCTACCTTTACTAATGGTTTCGATAAAAAATCGCGATTTAACATTACAATTTCTCCTTCTTCGTCTGTACTTAGTCGTACTGTATGACTGATATAGGACTGTGCAATTCGTTCCATGATAGGAATTAAAATTTCTGGAGCATACAGCGTTTTCCCATTTTCTTCAAGCTCTCTAATAACATCAAATGGACAGCGACCAGTACGATAAACCCGATCACTGGTCATAGCATTATAAACATCTGCAATAGCAGTCAACATAACAAAGGGATCTATTTCGTCTCCTGCTTTTTGGAATGGATAACCTGTACCATTATATCTTTCATGATGTAGTAAAATTGTTTGCTTAACAGCATCTTCTAAATCCATATTTTTTACTAAATCATACCCTCTTATTGTATGTAACTTCATAATCTCATATTCCTGATCTGTCAAACGATCTGGCTTATTTACAATATTTTTTGGTATCGTAAGTTTTCCAATATCATGTAATAGACCACATATTGTTGCTGTTTCTTTTCCCTCTTTTGATATTCCAAGCCAATCCGCAAAAATATTACAAACCAAAGCGACATTCACACAATGTACATAAGTTTGATCATCATAATCAATCATACATTGTAGCATATAAAAAACATCCGTTTTACTTTTTGCATGATTGATAGTTTGTGTCATTTCCTGAAGTAATGGCTTTACATCTAATTCTTTATTTTGTTCTATTACACTGTTCATTGCATTTTGAACAGATACTACACAAGAATCATAATCTTTTTTAAAATTCCGAAATTCAATGCTGTTTCGTATCTTCTGCATGTATTGATCATTTTCACTTTTTACTTCTGGTTCATATACATAAATACTTTCAATGGCATAAAACATGATTTTAGCAATTTTTGTAGAATCCAATGTTGTTTCCCGATTTAAAATTAGCTGATCATTTCTGGAATATACATTTTTTGCTGTCACCATTCCAGGAAGGACTTGGCTAATTGCAATCTGACTGACTTTTTGATTTGATCGTTTTCTTCCGACTTCTCTTTTCATAATATTCTCCTCCTTACCCTTGTCCTCCCTCATTGTTTTATGCTCTTATTTTTAATATAGCATAATTTTGCACTATTGGCAACCTCTTAATTGTTAAAATATACGACAATAGCAACAAAAAATAGGTAGTAATCTATAATAGACTACTACCTATGATTGAACTTCAAAATGTATATTTACACACGAATTTCATCCTCAATAGAAACTGGAACAATGGATAGAGAAGCATTTTCTATCTTCGCTTTCATTCCCATAGGAAGTGTTATAGTAGGAACACAATGTCCAAATTGTAGTCCTGCTAATACTGGCTTATCCCAATGACTAAAGTATTCTCGAATAAGATCTCTAATAGAAAAGGAAGTGTCCTCGCTATTACTACACTCTGCAAAATCTCCAAATAAAACTCCTGAACACTTTTCTAAAATTTTAGAATGACATAGTTGATCAAACATTCGATTGATACGTGGAACAGATTCATAAATATCCTCAAAAAATAAAATTTTCCCTTCTGGATCTGGCAAATATTCAGTTCCTATTAAACTGGTAAAGAGAGCCAAATTTCCTCCACATAATATTCCTTCTGCCATTCCTTTTGAAATTTCTTCTACTTTGATATTATCTGGATTTTCCAAAAAAATAGATTTATAATTATATGAGATAGAAAGTATACAATCCAACCACTTTTTCGAATAATCATCAAGTCCATTCTGCATATTAGATGCTGGCATTGGTCCATGATATGTCACAAAATCACAATACTTCTGTAATGCCAAATGAATACAAGTAATATCACTATATCCCAAAAAAACTTTTGGATGTTTTCGAATCATTTCATAATCTAATAACTTCAACAGTCTTGTTGCACCATATCCCCCACGAATACAAAAAATTCCCTGTATCTCTTCATTGACAAAGGCAGCGTTTAATTCGTTTGCACGAAGTAGATCGTTTCCTGCTAAATATCCATACAGTTTACTTGTACAGCTCTTTCCTATCTGCACTTGAAAACCCATTTCTTCTAATTGTCTTTGACAGCTTTGTGCCTGCTCTTTTGTCACAGGTGAAGAAGGAGCAATTAATATAATTCGATCTCCTTTTTTTAGTAATGGTGGAATCCTCATATATTTATTCCTCTAGCTTTGTTATAAAATGATATGAAATTATCAAATTTTTTATGTTATTTTTGAAAAGATACAGACTATCAACTATTTATCTTTTTACTTTCGAAGAAAACAAACTTATCTATTGTATCCAAAATATCTTCAAATACTTTTCTTGGCGCTTTTTGGATGTAACGAATTAAAATTTCATTTTCTTGTTCTCCTTTATATCTGCCATAAAAAATATCATATAAATTATGTCCACGTACATAAATTTTTATAGTTTCTAAATTATTTTCTAAATCCTGTTTCGATCTGATTTTAATTCCTGTTTTTTGTTCCATTAATCTAACGCTGCTTAAACGATATAAATATTCTCGATATTTCTTATATAAAATATTAAAAAAATGTCTTCTGCTTTTTACTATTCCGATTTCTGTCATTACATCTGGATCCAGAAAATAATTTTCAAAAGAATAATATTTTAAAATTAATACATTTTTTTCCTGTACTCTTGGCAAATTTCCGGGATCTTCTTTTTCTCTCTGTCTATAATATCCACAAAGTTGTTCTTTTAACTCCTTTGCATCCTTTCCATCACTATCTCGAATCATTAAAAATTGATCCTTTAGATAGAGTTGATTAATATATTTTAAATTTGCATATGTTTTAATATTTGTACAGCTATTTGTAGAAATAATAGCAACCCGTTTTAGATTTCCTTTTTCATCATATAACTCTCCATAATAATGTTTTAACAAAAGTGGCAATCTAGCCCGATCTTGTTTTCCTTCTACGATAAAAACAAAACTTACATTCATCAAATCATTTGCAGAATATCCCAAATCATTCATGATTTCACTGATATCTGTAGTTTCTTTTACAACTGTATTTGCTTGTTCATCTAACATAATCTGTCGAATCTGTTTGGAATTAAAATTAAAAATTAAGTTTGGAGAATGTGTAGAAAAGATTACTTGGTTTTTCTTAGAAAGTCGATATAAAATTTCACTTGCTACTTTTTGAAGTTGCGGATGCAGATAAATTTCTGGATCTTCTATCATAATAATACAAGGCAGACTTGCCCTTTCTTCAATATAGGCTTCTAAAAGGCACAAAATATAAATACTTTTTGTGCCTTCACCCATTGCTTCAATACTTCCTTGTCTTTTTTGTTCTCTATAATAAACACATGTCTTTGGTTCATAAATTTTTTCTGGCAGAAATTCCACTTGATAAAGAATTTCCTGATTTGAACCACTGTTTTTACGAAAATAATAATTAAGTCTTTTCATAAAAGAATCTATATTGATATGTAAAAGTTTATACTGGAGTAATTTTGATGCTTCCAATATACTTAATTGATCTGGCATCTTTTTTTCAATTACTCCAATACATTGAAAACAATTAATACAACTTTTTCCTTTATCAAACATACAGCGATTTTCTCTCAGCTCTTTTAATTCTGCTTGTCCCTGCATAAAGAAAATATCTTCTTCAATCGCTCTTACATCTCTTGTATGATCGATATAATGGATCTTGGGGAGTATCTGTAAAATCCAATTATTATTTTTATGATATCCATCATCATAGCGAATCTTACCATTTTCATTTGCAATAAAAGTAAATGTCAATGTTCCATTTTGAAATGATGGCAGCCTTGTTTGAAACTGTTGTTTCCAGACTTCAAATCTGCGGTATTTACTTACAATCCCTAACTGGTTCATCTGATGTAGATCCTGTTCTTCTAAAGAAATCGTAAGGGCAATTTCAATATTTCGTTGTGGATCTCTAAAATCTCTTCTTTGAATGGAATATTTTCCTGCTACTGCTAAAATAGCATCTAAAATTACTGTTTTTCCAGTGCTATTTTTCCCTACAATAATCAAGGCACTTTCAATCTCTTTTATAGTAAGTTCACGAATAGATTTAAAATTTTTAATTGAAATTTTACTGATTCTCATATCCCACCCCTTACTTTTTTCTTTGTTTCAATTCGCTCGCGGCAGTTAAGAGCAAGACAATTATGTGGATTGCTTCATGGCAGTAGGTGATACTCGCCCGCTACTACCGTTATAATTGCTGTTAATTGTTGAGTCTCTACCATTCTTTTGTCAATGTTATATTCCAATCCAACTGATAAGGACTTCCCTCTTTTGTCTTTAACTGCTCATACATCTGCTTTCTCTCATAGCTATCGGAAGAAGTATCTGAAATGTCATCTTCATTCCAATATTGAAATCCATACATATAACTTTCTATCATTTCATCCCATGATGTATAAGTCTTTTGAAGTAACTGTGCAATCTCTAATGACTGATCCATTGCTTCTTCATAAGTATAATATCCCGCTAAATAATACCATGCTGATAACTGCATTGCTCTGCTTAAATCCCATGCTAAAATTGCTTTATCTCCAAACTTTTTTACTGCGTCATACTCTAAAAGTATGATTACTGCATCCATACCAGTAATTTGTGATTCTTCTAATACTTCTATCAACTCTTCTCTTGTATAAGAATCTAATTCATAGTCTGCATAGGATTTTAATAAATCACTGTTATGTCCTTCTTCTAACAGCCACTTTAAAGTTTCATCTGCTGAAGCTTTATCTGTAACATCCCAGCTACTTTGTAAAGCAGTCGAAATCATCTGTTTAGTTGTATCATTATTTTCATATCCTCCAACTAAACTTAGATTTCCCATATTTTTTGTAGTAATTAAAGCATATGTACCATTAAACCATAGTAAGGTATCCGAAAGAGGTGCTGTAATCTTAGCAATTTTTTCTTCCTTTTCCTCAAAGGATGCGATACAACTTTTAAGAGTTTCTAACTTTTTCTTATAAGCATCTTCTAAACCTGTTGCCAATACTACATAATAAGAAGCTTCTGTTTCCAGATATACTACATAAACTTTCTCTTTTAATCCATTTTCTACGATAGAATATTCTTCTGCTTCTAGTAGTGTAGCATTTTCTATAGTTGGATTTTCAGTGATTTTTACTGCTTCTCCAAAACTACTTGTTGTAGTTTGTTTGTAAAATTTCACAAAATCTTCTCCAGTTTCAGCTATAGTTGCTAACTGGCTTTTTAAAATCTGTTGTGCAATAATTGATAATTGTTTCTTTTCATCTTCAATCAAAATTGCTCCTTCAATCTCATCTGAAGCCTCTTTCCAATCCTTTGGAGCACTGATTTGAAAACTTTCGTTTTTACTGACAAATTGGTTTGTTAATTCTTCCGTCTTTTCTTTGCCTCCACATCCTGTAAGTACAAAAACTCCCATTAAAAGGCAAAAACATGTTAGAAAAAATTTGATTCTTTTCATAAAATTCTCTTTTCCCCCTCATTTATTTTTTTTATATCTGATTATTTTATCATATTATATGTCAAAATGTCAATTGATTTTTCTGATATCACATGATATAATATGCAAAAGATAAACGTTGCAAAATTAATCTTGACTACCAGATATTGTAGGTATTCTATAAATTTATATCTATATATAGTATAAAAATTTTGTAACAACTTCTACGATTTGTGTCTGTGCGTTGCCTGTCACAAAATCGTTATATGTATTTTGCATATTATAAAAAGCAACGCAGAAATGAGGATTAATATGGGAATTTTGAATTCTGAATTAAATTATGATCTTGTATTAACGGATCTTGGAAAGTGTTGTATGGGAGAGGATGTCTGTGGTTCTTGTACAGAAACACAATGTATTGTTGGTTATGCAAAATCTTGTATTACTAAATGCTTTAAAGAAGGAATTACCTATATTGAAGATGGAATGGAACATATCCCATTTACAGACTTTAAAGTATTTAATGTAGAAAATTTTGAATCTGGAATTGCACATATTTTAAGACAATGTAGATCTTGTAAGGAAAATCATTTTGAAAATTGTATCATTAATATTATCCGTAGTTGCTATGAAATCGGACTTTTTGGAGAAACTCAAAATTATGAGGGAAGTGCTTTTCGTTATTTAAACCAGATACATAATTCTCATCCTGAAACTGCTGCTGCTATTATTGAACTTTTTCATGCTTTACAAGAATAACTTTTCTATAAAGCAATCTCAAAAAAGGCGTGCTTTTACGCCTTTTTTCATTTTATTACAAAAAACCCTTGACAGAAATGAGGATTTTAATGAATCAAAAATCATATCGACTTTTTTTTAAAAAAGGGCTTCGAATATTACGATGGACTTTTTTATGTTATCTGCTTTATTTTATTATCTGTATCACAATTCCTTTTTCTAAAATGAAAGAGGTCAGTGAGGAATTTCGCTCTAATTTTTCTGTTGAACAATTTTATTCTGATTCCACTGGCGTTGATCGTGCTATGGTAGTAGAGGATAGTTTAGATGCCCTCAATTTACGTCTTAATATGATTGAACAGGCAAAAGAAACCATCTTATTTTCTACCTTTTCTATGAAACAAGATGTTATCTGTGAACAGATCTTTTCTGCTGTTTATGCTGCGGCAGAGCGTGGTATAAAGGTATTGATTTTAGGAGATGGGCTTTCTTGTAGTGTAGATATGGGAAAAAATCCAATGTACTATGCCCTTGGTACACATCCAAATGTGACGATTCGTTTTTATAATAATTTAAATCTTCTCAAACCTTGGACATTTAATGGCAGAATGCACGATAAATATATTATTATTGACGATCAAATTCTGTTGTTAGGAGGCAGAAATACTTCTGGATATTTTTTAGGTAATTCAGATGGAAAACATTTAAGTTATGATCGTGATATTTTAGTTTATAATACCGCTGCTAATACAAATTCTTCTAAAGAAAGTGTTATTACTCAGGTAAGAGATTATTTTTACTCGGTCTGGAATCTCAAAGAATGTACAGATGAATTTAATACCATTCCTTTTTTTAAAAAAGAAAAAATAGAACAGGCAAAACAGATGTTTTTTAAAACCTATCAAGAGTTATGTGATACACAGCCAGAATTATTTAAACCTACCGATTATATGTCAATGACCTTGCCAACTAATAAGATCACCTTAATTACAAATCCAACGCATATTATGTCAAAAGAACCCTATATTTTATATGAACTTTTTGAACTGATGAAACAGGCAAAAGAAAGGGTATGGATACAATCTCCCTATCTAGTTTTTAATGATACAATGTATAAGAATTTTCAGGCACTTAGTGAATCCATTCCTGATTTTCGTGTTCTGTTAAATTCTACTGCTGTTGGAGACAATTTTATGGCATCTTCCGATTATACATTTAATCGAAGTAAAGTTCTTGCTACTGGTGCACAGTTTTATGAATTTCAGGGAAACCGTTCTACTCATAATAAATCATTAGTAATCGATGATGAAATCGCTATTATTGGCTCTTTTAATTTTGATATGCGAAGTGTTTATTTAGACACAGAAGTTATGCTTATCGTTCATGGAAAAGAATTTACATCAGAACTTGCCTTTTATATTTCAAAAATGCAGAATGAACTTGCTCTTCCAGTTCTTGCTGATGGTAGTTATGGAGAGAACCTTGATGTAGAACCTGCTATTATGTCCAAATTCCATCGAGTTATCTATCCAATTACATCTGTAATCTTTCAATTATTTCGTTATTTACTTTAACAGAAAAAGAGCTGTCATATTTGATTCTTATATGACAGCTCCTTATATTATCGATTCTCAATCTGCCAGTCAATTGATTCTATTCCATGTTCAGTAAGAAATTGATTTGTTTTACTAAATGGCTTGCTCCCGAAAAATCCCAATGTTGCAGAACGAGGACTTGGATGTGGAGCTTCTAAAATAAGATGTTTTGGATTTTTTAACATAGTTTTCTTCTTCTGAGCATTTCTTCCCCACAAAATAAAAACAATTGGGCGATCCTGTTTACTAACTGCTTGAATTACTGCGTCTGTGAACTGTTCCCAACCTCTTCCTTGATGGGAATTTGGATGATGAGCACGAACTGTCAATACAGTATTTAATAAAAATACTCCCTGTTCTGTCCATTTTTTCAGATAACCATTGTTTGGAATATAACATCCAAGATCTGTATGTAATTCTTGATAAATATTGATCAGGGAACCCGGAATTTCAACCTGTGGCTGAACAGAAAAGCATAATCCATGTGCCTGATTTTCTCCCGGATAAGGATCTTGACCTAAAATAACAACTTTTACTTTGCTAAGTGGAGTAAAATGAAATGCGTTAAACATATCATCTGCTGGAGGGAAAATCTTCTCCTTACTATACTCCTCTTTTACAAACTCAAATAGCTGCTGATAATAAGGTTTTTTAAACTCTTCTCCGATTGCATCCAACCAATCATTTGTAATCATTCCCATTTTTGTACTTTCCTCCTAATAAGTTTATTTTAGAGTCGAACACTCACATCATGTTCTCTTAAATACTGTTTTACTTCTAAAATTTCCAATTCTTTAAAATGGAATAAAGAAGCTGCCAATGCAGCATCCGCTTTTCCCTCTGTTAAAATATCATAAAAATGTTCTTTTGTTCCTGCTCCTCCAGATGCAATAACTGGAATTGAAACAGATTCTGCTACTTTTCTTGTCAATTCAATATCATATCCCTGTTTTGTTCCATCACAGTCCATCGAAGTAAGCAAAATTTCACCAGCTCCTAATTGTTCTACCTTTTTCGCCCATTCTAGGGCATCGATACCCATATCTATTCGCCCACCATTTTTATAGATATTCCATCCAGTTTTATCTGTACGTTTCTTTGCATCGATTGCAACTACAACACATTGGCTTCCAAACTTTTCGGCGGCGTCAGAGATAAGCTTAGGACACATAATAGCTGCTGAATTTACTGCTACCTTATCTGCACCTTCTCTTAAAATTCTTCGAAAATCCTCAATACTGCGAATACCTCCTCCTACCGTAAAGGGAAGAAAAAGTTTATCTGCAACTCTTCGTACCATATCTGCCTGAATTTCTCTTGCATCAAAAGAAGCGGTAATATCTAAAAAAACTAATTCATCTGCTCCTGCTTTGTCATAAAAAGCAGCTACTTCTATTGGATCCCCAGCATCTTTCAAATTTATAAAATTTGTTCCTTTTACCACTCGACCATCCCTGACATCCAGACAGGGAATGATTCTTTTTGTAAACATTTTTATGCCCCCTATCTGTCAATTAAAGCGAAGTTTTTTAAGATTTGTAGTCCTACCTCTCCACTCTTTTCAGGATGAAACTGACAAGCATAGATATTTTTCTTTTGAATAGAAGAATGAATTGGAACTCCATATGTTGTTATGGTTGTAACTTCTTCTTCTTTTTTTGCCTTTAAATAATAGGAGTGAACAAAATATACATATGATCCTTGCTTAATTCCCTGAAACAGTCTAGCATCTTTTTTTATTTCAAGAGAATTCCATCCAATATGAGGGATTTTAAGATCCTTTATATTAGGAATTTTTAAGATTTCTCCTTCTAAAATAGATAATCCCTTTACTCCTCTACCCTCTTCACTGGACTCAAATAATAATTGTAATCCTAAACAAATCCCCAACAATGGAATTTGTCTTTCTACTACTTCATAAATTACCTCTGTAAGACCAAATCGATTTAACTTTTCCATTGCATCGCTAAAAGCTCCAACTCCTGGCAGTATTACATGATCTGCTTTTAAAATTTCATCTCTATCTTTTGTAACTATTACCTGTTGTCCAATATATACTAAAGCCTTTTCTACACTTTTTAAATTACCTGCATCGTAATCAATAATTGCTATCACTCATTTTCCGTTACTGAAAACTTATAAAAAGTTATAACTTTTATGTTTCATTCCTGCTTCAACGAGTATGCTTTTGACAATACAAGGATTTGTCTACTTACCAGTTTA